>JBFLZI010000006.1:0-52237 GCA_040756315.1 Thermodesulfobacteriota bacterium
ATATTTTTGCAAGATCTTACCTATAATACTTTTAATATCCATTCTTTTATCTTCTTTTACACTTTTTATTCCCATCTTTTTATAAAAAGTTAAAATAAATTCACCTGCCAAAACCGATTCTTTACCTTTCTTCTTGTGCATGGACCAGATGGGATCGCCAATTTGAGAAACTGCTGATTTTAATTCTGCATTAGACTCTTGTGCAGCTGTTAAAATTGATTCAAAATATTCCACGTTCCAATGTTGAAATACTATTGACAGCCAACGACCATCTTTGAGCATCTCAAAACATGATTTTATGCTGTCTTTTAGTCTTTTAATATAATGCCCTTCTGCAAACTTTAATTCGCCCCCCACGATAATTTCTTTTTTACATACCTCTTCGCTTGGCATAAGGCCTAGCCATGAATTCCAAAGCACTGATAAATCCAGGTACGATATATGTCCACCGTATGGCGGGTCAGTAAAGATATAATCTGCAGATTCCCAAAAAAGATTTTTCAACTCATCAACATCAAGTTTAAATATTTTGAATTGCCCTTGCCATTCGTCCCTTTTTTGCCTAAGTTCTATTGTATTCATCATCTCTTTTTTGGCCTTTAAAATATTATGGAAACGATTATAAAAACATTCCCATGGGTTTAACTCAACAATATCTTTGGCTATTTTATAACGATATATGCTGAAGATACTTGACCCTCCTCTGGTTTCGGCACGTCCCCTAGTGGAAATAAACGTTTTGTTAATCCTTGCCAAGGTTGATGACCAAGCAAGGAGAAAGACATGTCTTAACGAGAAATCACTAATTTTATCAATTTGATTCTTTAATATGGTCAAGGAGATAAGTTGCCGGGGAGTGAAAAGATCATAATATTGTTCAACATCTGAATTTGAAGGAAGTTTTATGTTCGGTGGAAGTTCAACATCATACTTATAAATATTTATTTTGGGTCCATTTGTCCTGAATAAATCATTTATTCTTTCTTTACATTCCTTTTCTATAAATTTCAGGCCTTCTAAAATTTCGTCTAATGTTACTTTAGTTATTTCAACTATCCCAGAAGCTATAAAATTTGCCAACGGATTAATGTCGTTCTGAATTCCAATTCTGTTTTCTAAAAATGCTTCAATAGCTGTCACTCCTGAGCCACCAAATGGGTCTATAACAATATCACCCGGATTAGAATAATGAAGAATATAATCCCGGACTACGTTAAAAGGTCTCCTAGTAAAGTAAGGATGAATACCATAATGGCGTTTTGCTCCTTGTCGGTTAGCGGGAATCCTCTTAGTTATTGGCAGAATTTCTGAATAGTTCATAACTTCCCAATATAACTACACATAAAGTCTAATTCTATTATATCTACATTTTTGGGAGTATTTTCCATGTCATGGATAGCGCATAAAATTATTGCCCTGGATAACTCATCTTTCCCGTATTTTCTCATTTGATATTTGTATTTTTTACTATATCTTTTGATTTCAACGGGAACTGTATAGGTGGGATAATCAAAAAATCTCACTTCGCTCAGACAATCATAACCCTTGCCGACATATGGCCCCAGTGTTACCCCTAAATGCTTCAAGGGACCTGATACTCTCAGTAAATCTTGTTCTTGGATATGGGGGACTTTTTCTTTATGTGCGGAAACTACCCGGCAAATCTCTTTAAACGACCATTCAATCAATTCTTTATTTTGATCAGATAAATTTTGTACATGATCTCTCCAAAATTTACTCAGATAATCTTTTGTGAATGTAAGCGGTCGTTCGATTTTCTTCAAAGTTAGTTCTCTTTTTGCATCGACTAATTTATATTTAGTAGGTATTAAGTAAAAGTCATCATCTATTATTTCAATTTCAATATCTATTCTCTCAAAATCCCCCTTCTTTAAATTATACCACCGTCTTATGGATTCACCTATACTCTCATAAGCATCGCCTTGCTGAATTCTATCATGACCAACTTTCCCATCTACTAACTTTCCATCCTTAGCGAATTTGCGGTCTTTACTTAATGCAAAATACTCAGTTTTTGTAGCTCCATAAGGTGTCACCAGCGCTACTCTGACGGCTCCTTGTTTTCTCAGAAAGGTTTTAATAGGGCCTGTAAGATTATGAAAATAATATTGAGGCCCACCCGTTTCGCGACTATCTCTTTTGGTTTGTTGCAGATGCATTAGATTCAGCCTATTTGTATAATTAAAGCCCGCTCTTGATCTCCACCTTGGCCCCCGCCACCAGGCGGAGCTGGCCTTCGGTCACCACCCGCTCTCCGGCCTGAAGGCCCTGCTTGATGACGACGTCGCCGTCCAGGCTCCGTTCCACTTCCACGGGACGGGGTTCCACGGTGAGGTCCGGCTTGACCACCCAGACAAACTCTCCTTTCTGGCCGCTCTGAATGGCCTGGGCCGGAATCAGGATGGCATCAGGTTCCTCAGTGAGCTGCACCACCACGTTGACAAACAAGCCGGGCCAAAGGCGTTTGTCCAGATTGTCATAGGTGGCCTTGCATTGGATGGTGCCGGTGGCCTGGTCCACCGTGTTATTGATAAAGGTGAGGACCCCTGCCGCGGGGCGCTCCGGGTCGGTGGGAATAACGGCGTCAACCTTGACCTGCCCCAGGGCCATGAACTTCTTCAGAGTGGGCAAATTATTTTCCGGCACTGAAAAGGTGACATAGATGGGCTTAATCTGGTTGATGATCAACATGGGGTTATCGGCGTTATCCTTGATCATGTTCCCCTGGTGGGCCAACAGGTTTCCGGTGCGCCCGGTGAAGGGGGCGCGGATGTAACAGTAGCTTAAGTTCAGGCGGGCGTTTTCCACCGCCACCCGGTCCGCTTGCACCGTGGCCTTCAGGGAGTCGGCGTTGGCCCGCACCTGATCATAATCCTGGCGGCTGACAAAGTCCTGCTTCACCAGATCGGCATAGCGCACCGCGTCCCGCTCCGCCTTCTGAAAGAGGGCCGTGTCCCGGGCCAGGTTGGCCTCTGCCTGCTTCAGGGCCGCCTCATAGGGGCGGGGATCGATGACAAAGAGGAGGTCCCCCTTTTTGACGTCTTGCCCCTCCTGAAAATTGACCTGGAGCAACTGGCCCGCCAACCGGGACTTGATGCCCACGGTGGAGTAAGCCTCCACATTGCCGATGGTTTTCAACTGCACCGGCACGGTTTTCTGGATGACCTCGCCTACGGTAACCGGCACCGCCAGCGCCTTGGGCTCGGATTTGCCCCCGGAACAGGTGGACAGGCATATTAGTAAGACTAGCAGACTGATGAAGCTAAAAGGGATAAAAGATCGGGCGCGGGGGCGTTTGGGCGGCAATTTTAGAGTCCTGCGGGAAACTCGGTTCACTTTTTCATCATAACAAGATTTTCCCTTCTTTTTAACTCTCCGCATGATTTTTCTCAACCGACCAGGCAATTCCCCGGAGGAAACGGAAAAAATTAGACTAGAAGCTCTTTTAAAACCCCACATCCGACAAAATTGTCATTCCCAGCGAGCCATCGTGACCTAAAGCTCACCACTGACCATAAAATGTAGAACCGCCGCCCTCGGCGGTTTCAGCGCCGTCGGGGCGGCGGCGCGACATTTTCATATAACGCGAAGAATCTCGTTTTTTAATAACTTGAGATCCTTCGTTCAGGATGACAGGAGAAATAGGTTTGGCGATAGCTTCTAGTGTGGCCCAGAAGTTTCTATCATTAGTCTTGTCAGGGGCACATCTGGGTGTCCGCCCTGGAAATTGGGCGGAGGCCTGGGTTCTCCCCTAGAGAAAAAGAAAATTTCCGGAAAGAAAAAAACCGGAAATTGGCGGCCACCCCCGGCTTAGGCATCACATTTCGGCACGAAAATTGAAGTATTATAATTTGTTACCCAGACTTTATCCCAAAACGAGTAATGCTATGCCCCAGCCAGTTAAGGGCAACTCAGATTTACCGGGTGGAGTCAGGGAAACCGGAAGAGCCTGGGTAGCTTGGGCTTTCTGCCGGGGCGGCCCCGGCGCCAGCCGGGGGCGGTCTGGAGCCATCCTTATTTGGGGATGTTTACAAGTTACCGTCCGGACCCTATTGATTCTTAGGTGATTACCATTATCTTATAATTGTGATATAAATTAACTTTAGATCACAATCTTACAGAATAACCGGTCCGCCTCGGGCTTGGGCTTCCCCTCCCTGAATAAGCCTGGTGGATAACCGGTTCCAGACCTGCTCTAAAGTGCAGTAACCGACAGTCTCTTCTTGGTTCTCTGATACAGCCGTCACACCTTGGGGGCTAACATGAAAGACCAAGACCGGACCACGGGAAAGTTTAGGCGGAGATCCAAGGAACCGGACCGGCAGCACCACCCCGGGCCGCCCGGGGCAAAGGCCAGCCCCCGCCATACCAGCCGTGCGTGGCAAGATATCTTTCAAGCCATCGGCCATGCCACCTTAATCCTGGATCCGGAGCACCGCATCCTGGCCGTCAATCGGGCGGCCCTCAAGGCCATCGGCAAACCCGAAGCAGAAATCCTGGGCCAACCATGTTACGAATTCTTCCATGGCAGCGACCGCGCTCCCGAGGGCTGTCCCCTGGAAAAATTGCTGGCTTCCGGCTCCTTTGAAACCGTGGAAATGGAGATGGAGGCTTTGGGCCGCACCTTTCTGGTCTCCTGCACCCCGGTGCTGGATGCGAAGGGGCGTCTAAAGAATGTCATCCACATAGCCACTGACATCACCGAGCGCCAGCAGGCCGAGGAGGCCCTGCGCCAGCGGGAAGCCCGACTGGGCAGTATTCTGAGAGCCGCGCCCACGGGCATCGGGGTGGTGGTGGAGCGGGTGATTCGGGAAGTCAACGACCGGCTCTGCGAGATGACCGGATATACCGCCGATGAACTGCTGGGTCAATCCGCCCGGATGCTCTATCCCTCCCAGGAAGAATTTGACTATGTAGGCCGGGAGAAATACCGGCAGATCAAAGAAAAAGGCACGGGCACGGTGGAGACGCGCTGGCGGCGGAAAGACGGGGGCATCATTGACGTGCTCCTGAGTTCCACCCCTATTATGGCGGGGGACTTTTCCGCGGGCGTCACTTTTACGGCCCTGGACATCAGCGAGCGCAAGGCGGCTGAGTTGGAAATCCAGCGCCTGGCTTCCTTTCCCCGCTTCAATCCCAACCCCGTCCTGGAGGTGAACCTGGCCGGGGAGATTACCTTCTTTAACCAGGCTAGCCAATATGCTCTCCAGCAAGCCGGTGGCCAGGATATCAGAGAGTTCTTGCCGGAGGACTTGAAGGCAATTCTGGCCGCCTTGGTTCGGGAGGTGGGGAAGAATCTCTATCGGGAAGTGAAGATCGGGGACACGATATTCGGAGAACATATTCATTTCGTCTCCCAGTTCCAGGTGGCTCGCATTTATGGGCTGGACATCACCGAACGTAAGCGGGCCGAAGCGGCCTTACGGGAAAGAGAAAGTTTCCTGGACCGCGTCTTCACCAGCATCCAGGACGGCATCAGCGTCCTGGATAACGATCTCAATATCGTTCGGGTCAACCCCGCCATGGAAAAGTGGTATGCCCATGCCCGGCCTCTGGTGGGGAAAAAATGCTATACCGCCTATCATGGCAGAGGTAGCCCCTGCGAGATTTGTCCCACCTTTCAGACTTTAAAGAGCGGTAAAGCCAGCCATGAGATGGTTCCCAAAGTGGGTCCTGAGGGGAAAACGGTGGGCTGGCTGGACCTCTTCTCTTTTCCCCTGGTGGATCAGCAAACCGGACAGATTAGGGGAGTGATTGAATACATCCGGGACATCACCGCCCGGCGCCGGGCGGAAGAGGCCCTGCGGGAATCGGAACGGCGCTTCCGGGAGGTCCTGGAAAATATCCGCCTCATCGCCATCATGTTGAATCTTCAAGGGGACATCATTTTCGTCAACGATTTCCTCCTGGAGTTGACCGGCTGGCGCCGGGAGAAGGTGCTGGGGCGGAGCTGGTTCGACACCTTTCTCCCCCCGGAAGAGCGGCAGGGGGTGGAGTCCATGTTCCACCAACACCTGCGTCAGGGCAATATTCCCCCATATTACGAAAACAGGATCATCACCCGGGAGGGAGAGCGCCGGCTCATCGCCTGGAACAACACAGTCAGGCGGGACCTCTCAGGGAACGTCATCGGCACCACCAGTATCGGCGAGGACATCACCGCCCGGCGCCGGGCAGAGGAGGCGTTGCGCCGGAGCGAAGAGCAATACCGGCTCCTTTTTGAGCAATCGCCCCTGGGCATTGTGCACTTTGATGGCAACGGCGTCATCCAGGACTGTAATGATAACTTTCTCCATATCGTCGGGGTTGACAAAAAAAAGGCCATCGGCTTTAACATGCTCCGGAAGGTGCAAGACCCGGACATGCTGGAGGCGATAACCGCCGCCCTGGCTGGCAAGCTGGGCCGCTACGAAGGAGATTATCCCTCCGTCCTCTCCGGCAAAACGGTTGCCGTACGGGCGGTTTTCAACCCCATTACTACCGCCACCGGAGGGGTCCGGGGGGGTGTCGGGGTGGTGGAAGACATCAGCCGGCGCAAACAGGCGGAGGAAGCCTTCCAGAACCTGGTCTCCAGCGCCCCTGTCGGTATTTTTATTATCCAGCGCGGTAAATTCAAGCTGGTGAACCCGGGGTTTCAAAGAATTACCGGATATAGCGAGGCAGAGTTGCTGGAAATGGAAACTTTGGCTTGCGTGGCTCCGGAATTCCGGGAGATGGTGCGGGAGAAGGCCATCCAGATGCTCAAGGGACAGGCTCTCCTACCCTATGAATTTCAAATAATCACCAAGGATGGGGAGCTGAGATGGGTCATGGAGACGGTGCTCCCCAGCCAGTATGCCGGGGAGCGGGCGACCTTGGGTTATACCGTGGACATCACCGAACACCAGCACCTGGAAGCCCAGCTGGCCCAAGCCCAAAAGATGGAGGCGGTGGGCATGTTGGCGGGGGGGCTGGCCCACGACTTTAATAACCTGCTCACCGCTATTACCGGTTACGGGGATATCATGAAGCTGGGTCTCCCGCCGGAGGCCCCCATGCGCCATTACGTGGAGGAGATCCTCAAAGCCGCGGACCGGGGGGACTCCCTTACCCGGCAACTCCTGGCCTTCAGCCGCCAGCAGATTCTCCAACCCCAGGTCCTCAATCTGAATGAGGTGGTGGCCCAGATTGAGACCATGCTTAAACGCCTCATCGGCGAGGATATTGATCTGGTCACCGCTCTGGAGGAGGATTTGGGCGCGGTAAGGGCGGACCGGGGCCAGATGGAGCAGATCATCATGAACCTGGCGGTCAATGCCCGGGACGCCATGCCCCAGGGTGGCAAGCTCACCATTGAGACCGGTGAGGTTCAACTAGATGAAGCCTATGCCCAGAGCCATGCCGAGGTTACTCCCGGCCCTTATGTAATGCTGGCAATGAGCGACAATGGCCTGGGCATGGATGCCGAAACCCAGGCCCGCATCTTTGAACCCTTTTTCACCACCAAGAAGTTGGGCAAAGGCACCGGCCTGGGGCTGGCCACGGTCTATGGCATCGTCAAGCAAAGCGGGGGCCATATCTGGGTCTATAGCGAGCCCGGCCAGGGAACCACCTTCAAAATCTATTTGCCCCGGGTGGAGGAGGCCGTGGTCCTCCTCCGGCCCCGGGACGCCGTCACCGGACCGCTGCAAGGCCAGGAAACCATCCTGGTGGTGGAAGATGACGAGGCCCTGAGGACCTTGATCGGCGAAGCCCTGAAGAAATACGGCTATCAGGTGCTCACCGCCAGTCACGGGGAAGAGGCCTTAAATCTTTGCCCACAATGGGAGGGACCCATCCACCTGATGCTCACCGATGTGGTGATGCCCCAAATGGACGGCAGCGCCCTGGCCGCCCGCCTGGCCGGACGGCATCCGGAGATGAAGGTGCTGTTTATGTCGGGCTACACCGATAACGCCATCGTCCATCACGGGGTGCTGGACGCGCAGGTGGATTTTTTGCAAAAGCCTTTCCGGGTGACCGCCTTACTGGAAAAAGTGAGGGCAGTATTGGGCAGCCGGCGGGAAGAGGATTAGTTCATCCTTGATTAACCGGGTATAAGCAAGGAGAATGTTTAACTTGCCAAGGCGCAAGGTTGACCAGCGCTAACCTTTGCCCTGACGCGGCTCGGCGATGGCAATGCTATTTTGGGCCGCCAACCTCCAGGTTCAGGCAAAATAATTTTGAATTTTACCCCGTCAGACGAGATGCTGACACCTAACCGCATCAGATCAGAACCGGGTGATCCTCGGTAAGTTAACTATACCGGCGGATTTTCCCGGCCTTCCTGCTTAAACTTTAGCCGTATAACCATATACTTTTCCTCAGAATAATTGACAGAAAGAAAATTAATGGTTAAGTTTCATTTTTTTTGAATATATCTAAGGAGCGGAACTCGCCTGACCACGGGTGATAACTGCTTTTGAATAATGGCATGGGGTCCAAAATGAAATATAGAGAAAAAAATAAAGACCAACTTATAAATGAATTAAAAATACTGCATCAAGAATTAGATACACTAAAAGAGGCAAAAGAATGCCTCGACAATATTTTCGATAATTCTCCTGATGCTATCGGCATTGTGGATCGGCATGGAAGATTTTTAAAATGGAACAAAATGGCTGAAGAGCATTACGGTTATAGTCCTGAAGATATCTTAAAATTGAAAACCTTTGACCTCTACGATGACAAAGAAGAACTTGACAAGATGTTGAATAAATTACGTAATAATGGGATTGTGAAAAGATATGAGATTAATTTAAAGAAAAAGGACGGCACCCTTGTTCCGTCCAGTATCTCTATCAGCTTGCTGAAAGATGGGAATAATAATACCAAGGGAAGTGTCGGGGTGGCCCGGGACGTGAGTGACCGCAAGGCCGCCGAGGAGGAGTTAAAGAAATACCGGGAACACCTGGAAGAGATGGTGGAGCAGCGGACCGCCGCATTAAGAGCCGCCAACGAACAACTTAAACGGGAAATCAGCGACCGCCGGCGGGCCGAGGAAGCCCTCAGGAAGAGTGAAGCCAAGTACCGGGAGTTGGTGGAAAACGCCAACAGCATCATTCTGCGGATGGACCCCACCGGGCGGGTCACCTTCTTCAACGAGTTTGCCCAGACTTTCTTCGACTTCCCCGCCGAGGAGATCATGGGCCAAAATGTGGTGGGAACCATTGTGCCCGAAGTGGAAAGTTCCGGACGTGACCTGGCGGCCATGATTGCCGATATCGGGCGGCACCCCGAGCGCTATGTCACCAATGAGAATGAGAACATGAAGCGTAACGGGGAACGGGTCTGGGTGGCTTGGACCAATAAGGGGGTGGTGGATGAGCGGGGCAACATTGTGGAAATTCTCTGTGTCGGCAACGACATCACCGAGCGCCGGCAATTGGCCCATCAGCTTATCCAGGCTCAGAAGATGGAAGCGGTGGGGCGCTTGGCTGGGGGATTAGCTCATGATTTTAACAACTTGCTGTCGGCCATCCTGGGTTACGCCGGAATCATGAGGTTGGACCTCCCCCCAGACAATCCTTTTCATCATCAGGTCCAGGAGATCATCATGGCCGCGCACCGGGGCGCCTCCTTGACCCACCAGCTTTTAGCCTTCAGCCGCAAGCAGATCATGCAACCCCAAGTGGTCGATCTCAATGACGTAGTCACCGGCTTGGAAAAGATGCTGCGCCCCCTGATCGGGGAAGATATCGCTTTGGTAACGACGCTTGATCCGGGCCTGGGCGCGGTCAAGGTTGACCCCGGGCAGATGGAACAGGTCATCATGAACCTGGTGGTCAACGCCCGGGATGCCATGCCAAATGGAGGCAGACTATCCCTGGAAACTGCCAATATCTATCTGGATGAGAGTTACGCCCAACCAGACCGGGAGTTTATTCCCGGCAAATATATCAGGCTGGCGGTGTCTGACAACGGGGTGGGCATGGATGCCGAGACCCAAGCCCAGATCTTCGAGCCTTTTTTTACTACCAAGGATGATAAGGGGACCGGATTGGGCCTGACCATGGTGCAGGGTATCGTCAAACGGAGCCACGGCCATATTGAGGTTTACAGCCAATTAGGCCAAGGCACCACCTTCAAAATTTATCTGCCGCGCTGCCTGGAAGCCGTGGAAGCCCCCAGGGTGAGGGAAGCCCCCCGCCAGGAGCTGAGAGGTCGGGAAACCATCCTGGTGGTGGAAGATGATCGGGCCGTGCGAGATGTAGTTGCCAGAGCCCTGCGGAGGTACGGCTACTGTGTGTTGGAGGCCCGTCACGGTAGCGCCGGCTTGCAGATCTGCACGCAGCAAAAGGGGCCGATTCATTTAATGCTCACCGATGTAGTGATGCCGGAGATGAGCGGCCCCAAACTTAGGGAACATCTGGCGGCGCTGCACCCGGACATTAAAATGCTTTATATGTCGGGTTACACGGAAAACGCCATCGCTCACCTGGGGGTCCTGGACAGGAAGGCGGCCTTTCTGCAAAAGCCCTTCTCGGTGACCGCCCTGCTGGAAAAGGTCAGGGAAGTCCTGGACACTCAGCCGGATAAGTCTTAACAGCTGGCCTTTCCCCTCCCCCCGGCCAGATAAAAGGTCGCCCATTCCCAAAAATGGCGCTGTTCTTCCAGCCAGGGGAATTTCCCGCCTAAAAATCGCAGACTGAGGACCAGGCGGAGCACCAGTCTTTCCCGCCAATCAGGCCGATACTCCTGCAAGTGAGTCAACACCCCGCCAGGAATGGCCTGGGGCAGCAGACCGGACATCTCCCGAAGTATGAGGTAGATGGGCAGTTGGCACCGGCACCGGGCCACTTCCCGCAGAAATCGGGGCCAATCCAGAGGCAGCCGGGTAAGGACCAGGGCCAGGTCCAGGAAGGGCAAGGCCTCGGGGAACGCGCCGAGACTATCTCCAAAGGTATGGAGACACAGGTGGATCAGGGCATGTTCCGGAGCCAGCACTTTCACCGGCACCTCCCCCTCGCGCCAATAAATTGACACTGCCTGTAAGAAATCAAACGGCAGGCGATAATAACAGGCCACCGCCCGGATCTCCCAATGCAAGTCCACCAACAGCCTGGTCCCGGGCGGGGGTGCCAAGGTAATTTCGTGGCCGAACTGCTCCCGGAAACCTGGGCGGGGGTCCCGGTGGGAAGCGGCCGGGCGATAACCTAAACGGGCCAGCGCGGCCAGACCTGGCTGAAGCTGGGCCGGGGCGATAAGGAGATCGATATCGGTCATGGGCCGGGTGGCCGGGTCCTCATAGGCCCTGAGGCGCAAATCCGCCCCCTTAAGGAGGATGACTTCCACCCCGGCCTGGCTCAGGGCCTGGATCACCCGGCGGGCTTCCTGCTCCTGGAGGGCGGTCTCCCTCAAGGCCAGGGCGTAATCATGGGCCAATCCCCGCAGCACGGCAGGGGACAGGGACTGCTGGAGGTCATGGCATAGAATTTGCTGATAGATAAAAGGAGTCAATAATTGACGGTGCAATTCCTCCAACAACAAATGCGGTTCATCGTTCCTTAACAGAGGAAGGGCACCTGTTAAATTTTGCTGAAACAGCCAGGGCAAGATTTCCTGAGCCACGGAATGCCCTGGCTTTTTTAAAGGAACTTGGTGGAAACCTGAATAGGGGTGGTTCATAGTTAATTGTTTACTTTATGTCTTATCTATGTTAATGATAACAAATTTTTTATATTGGGATTTAAGCTGGTTGAACTCCCCCTTAATAATCTAAATGGCTAATTTAATTCCATCTAACGATCCGACTTTTTTCCAAAATAGACCAAGTAAGAAAAGTCCGGAAAAGGGTGTCCAGATAAATGGCCCTTATAGATCAGATATATCAGAAAGCCCAGAGTAAGAAAATTCCCCTTGCCATTCAGTTCGACCTGACCTATCGCTGCCACCAGAGTTGTCTGCACTGTTACCTGCCGGAAACCTGGCGCCGGGGAGAGGGGCCGGGACCGGAATTGAGCACCCTCCAAGTCCAAGCCATCCTGACACAACTGGCCGCGGCGGGCACCTTTTTTCTCTCTTTCAGCGGGGGGGAGATTTTTCTCCGCCCCGACTTATGGACCATTCTGGAGGAGGCCCGCAATCTGAATTTTTCTCTCACTTTAATGACCAGCGGTACCGTGGGACTTAACCAAAAAAACATCCGCCGTCTGGCCCAATTAGGCCTGGAAGCCCTGATGGTGAGCGTCTATAGCCTGGAGCCCGGCGTGCACGACCGCATTACCGGGTGTCCCGGTTCCTGGCAAAAGGTCTGGCAAACCATCAGTGATTGCCGCTCCCAGGGGTTGGCGGTGGTGTTGAACTGTTTTGCCGCCAGTCTCAATTACCCAGGGATGGTCGCGCTAAAACAATTTATCGATGAAGAAGGGATTCCTTTCCGGCTGGACGGAACTCTCACCCCCCGCTGGGACGGCCGCCCCCATTTTCCGGGACTGGCTTTGAGTCCGGAGTCCATGGGAAGGCTCTATCGAGAGGTGGGGTGGGACGAGGATCAGGAAAGAAGAAACGCCTGCCCGAACCTGTCCCCGGAAGTGGAATTCCAGGATTGTGGAGCGGCTTCCAACTCCTGTTACCTTACCCCCCAGGGAGAGGTCTGGCCCTGTATTGAGATTCCTTATGCCTGTGGCCGCTTGAGCCCGGAAACGGAGTTTCTTACTCTTTGGGAGGATTCCCCGGGTTTCCGGAACGTGCGGGAAATGCAGAGCCAGTGCCCTGAGGGAGAAAGATTTTGCGATTTCTTCCAAGTAATTAACCGTAATTGCCGACTAGATGATTATGGGAATATCGGCTACAGATGCGACCAGTCAAGATAACGGGAAAAAAGCCGGCCAGAAGCCCAGCTGGTGCAAGGAAGAACTGGTGGAGCGTTTCACCCTGGCCGGTAAGAAAACCGGGAATAAAAAGCCGGGGGCTTGTTATTGTGCTAAAATTCGAAAAACTTAAAGGGAACTAGCTTCTTTTCCTCTCATTTGACTCAGCAGGTTAGGAAGTAATGGCTGATAGAACCGAAGACCATAGACTTGAATGTCCAAAAGAAGAACCGATGGAGTTGAAGAATAAGCTTTTTTTAAAGTATAAGTTGAAAGGTTAGGAACAATGACCCTTAGTCCCGGGGCCAGCAAGAAGCTAAAGAAGGAATATCATAAACCCGTTTGGACCAAGGAGGAGCTGATCGAGCGGTTCACTTTGGCATGTACCAAAAGAAACCCGGGAAATAAGAGGCCGGGTTGGTGCAGGTGCGTCTGTGGAAAGAAAACCTGAACTAACGAGGGCGAGGTTTCCACACATAATTGCCTGTTATTATAATAAACTGACTGGTCAGAAAGATGTCTGTTAAGGGAAAGGATCACAGAAGGCCAAAAAAAGAATATCACAAGCCGCTCTGGACGAAAGGCGAACTGAGGGAACGCTTCACCCTGGCCTGTTTAAAAAGATTTGCCAGTTCTATTAGAAGACCGGGGCATTGCCATTTTTGTTTCAAAACTAAGAGAACTTAAGGTAGGAAGTACTATTTTATTACCCTGGACTGACCATTCACCTGCCGGTGATTCGGCACCATCGCCTCAGATCGTGGAGATTGTCGGGGACGAGAATGACCTCCACCGCCCCCCGGGTCGCTGGCTCCTTCAGGTCTCCCTGAAGGCGGCGGCGGAAATTCCGCCGCCCGGGAAGGGGCTGGAGCCGCTGCCCTGGGCCCAGGACCCGGAGACCTGGGTTAGAGAAACGGACGGGGAATTCCGGCTCTGGCGTCCGGGCTTCAGCTTCTTTTTAGATCTCGCCAAAAGAGAAGGGGAGGCCCAAATATCCTGGCCCCGGGAGTGGCAAAGCGTGCTCCGGATTATTTATTTCCACGGCTTCTTGCAGCATCAGGGCTGTCTGTTGCACGCCGCCGGCCTAGTGCGCCAAGGCTTAGCCTATCTGTTTCCGGGCCCTTCCGGGGCGGGCAAGACTACTATCGTGCGCCAGTCTCCGGGAATGGCGGTCTTAAGCGATGAATTTTCCGGGGTCCAGGTGGCCGGTAATGGGGCTGAGACCAGGGCCTTCGGCACCCCCATCTATGGGGATTGGGGTCAGCCGGGAGAAAATCTGGCCGCGCCCTTGCGGGGCCTTTATTTTCCTCAGCAGGCTAAGCATAATGCCGTGGTTCCTTTGAGTTCCCGGGAGGTTTTGACCCGCTTGCTCCATTGCCTGTCCATCTTTACCACCCGGCGGCAACGCTTGCGCCGGCTCTTTGACTTGACCGTGCAGTTAGCGGAACGGGTGCCGGGATATAGCTTGCATTTTCGTCCCGACCCCGGTCTGTGGCAGGCCATAGATGCCTCCTGAAAGAGAATTATGGGTCCAGGGGCTGCGCCGGGGCTTCAGTATGCGCTGCCGCCTCCTGGGAAAAAGCATGGCGCCGCGTCTGCGTCCGGGAGATTGTGTCCAGATCGCCCCGGGAGAAAGGTGCCGCCTGGGAGACATCGTTCTGGTGGACCAAGGGGATCATTTGGTGATGCATCGGGTCATAGCCAGATCCAAGGGCCGCATTATCACCAAAGGGGATGCCACGGCCCACCTGGACCCGCCAGTAGCCCCTCCGGAGATCCTGGGCCGGGCGGTCTTCCGGAGTCGCGGCGGCAAAGAGACTCCTCTGGATTCCCTGTGGGCCCGGTGGACGGGTCTGGCCTGTTGCCTCGCCCTCGCCTGGCTGTTTACCCTGACGGGAGCGGTGAAAGGCTGGGGCCGGGGCAAGATCGGCTGGCCCAGCCTTTTCAACGGCGCCGGACCACCCGAGGTGGAAGATGGTTCAATATCCTCTTAAGTCGGCGGACACGGCCCACCGGACTCTGGGGGAAGAGGCCGTGGTGGTTAATTTCCGGAGCAGTTTCTTCTACCACCTTAATCCGGTGGGGACCTTTATTTGGGAGCACTGCGACGGCAAACACAGCGTTGTCCAGATCGCCACGGCCCTGACGGAGGAATATCAGGTAACTCCCGAAGAAGCGGTTCAGGATTGCCAGCAATTTATTGACGGATTGGTGACCGAGGGCCTGCTGCAGTGGCGCGCCGCCCTGGAGGACTGAAGGGTTCGAAACTGTGCCTGCCAGGTGGAAGTGCGGAAGAAATTTGGAAAAAAACGCCCGGCCCCACCTTATTTTAGGGTTGACAGAAAAATTGGAATAACTAATTATTATTTGATAATCATTAGTTAAACATTACCGGACTGCGCCAATGCCTCGAGGAGATCTACTGAACGCCGAGTGGGTTCCCACCCCCATTAAAGGGCAAACGTTGCAGGATTATCTCCGCATCCTGATGAAGAGGCGCGTGGCTATTATTGGGGTGTTCCTGGCCGTGGTGGCCAGCGTAGCTCTGTATTCCTTTAGGGCCACTCCCATCTATCAAGCCACGGTGCGGATCATGATTGAGCGCCATCTCCCCCGGCTGGCCAACATGCGGGAGACCATGTTGTTTGATCATCACAGCGAAGAATTTTATCAGACCCAATATAAACTGTTGGAGAGCCGGATTCTGGCCAAGAAGGTGGCGGACCGGTTAAAACTGGATAAAAATCCTCATTTCGCCCATCTTTTTAAGAAGATTTCCTCCGAGAACCCCGAGGCTCAGAAGCGGGCCCAGGAGAATCTGGTGGATGAGGTTTTAGGGGGAATAAAAGTCAGTCCCATCCGCAATAGCAGCCTGGTGGACGTCAGTTTTACCGATCCCAGCCCGGAGTTCGCCACCCAGGTGGTGAACACCCTGGCCCAAAGTTATATCGACCTTTCCCTGGATTTACGCTATGCCGCCTCCCAGGAAGAGGCTGGCTGGCTGCAACAGAAGATGACGGAAGCCCGCAAGCGGTTGGAAGAATCCGAGGCTAAACTCAATCAGTATAAAAAAGAGCAGGATATTATCGCGCTGGAGGACAAGGAGACCATCACTCAGCAAAAGCTGGCGGAGTTAAACCGGGAGTTGGTGGCGGCCCAGACCCGCCGCTTAGAGGCGGAAACGCGCTACAAGGAAATCAAACAAGCCAAAGATATCCCCCAGGTGTTAAACCATCCCTTGCTCCAGAGCCTCATGGCCCAGGAAGCCAAGCTGCTCACCGAAAAGTCGGAATTATCCCTGAAATACGGGGAACTGCACCCCCGCTTGCACCGGCTCAATCAGGAAATCGCCACCATTCAAGGCAGGATCAAGGCCCTGACCAGCCGGGTGAATCAGAGCATCACCAACGAATATAACATGGCCGTGGCCCAGGAAGATAACCTCAAAAAGGCCTTGGAGGAGGTTAAAACTGAGACCCAAGATATGAGTGACCGGACGATTCATTATCGCGTCCTTCTCCGGGATGTGGAGACCAACCGGGCGATCTATGAGAATATGCTCAAAAGTTTGAAGGAGACCACGGCCACTGAAAATGTCCCGGCCACCAATATCCGTATCATCAACTGGGCCAGAACCCCGGAGGCTCCCATCAGCCCCCGGAAAATGCGGAATATCGCTCTAGGGGCAATAATGGGCCTTTTCCTGGGGTGCGCCATAGCCATCGGGTTGGAGAGCCTGGACAACACCCTGAAAACCCCGGAAGAATTAGAAAGTTGGCTGGAAATTCCTTCTCTGGGCATCATCCCCCACCAGGAGATGGCGGAAGACAGTCTGGCGGAAAAATCTCCAGAGCTGGTCGTCTTTAATAGCAATGGGGACATGGCTTCCGAAGGTTACCGGGTACTGCGCACCAATATCCTCTTTTCCAGCCCGGGGCGGGCTCCCTTTAGCCTTTTAGTTACCAGTGCCCTACCCGCGGAGGGCAAGACCCTCACCGCGGTCAACCTGGCCACCGCCATGGCCATGGGAGAGCCTGCGGTCCTGTTGGTGGATTCAGACTTGCGGAATCCTTCCCTCCACAAAATCTTCAAGGTGCCCGCGGATCCTGGCCTTTCCAATTATTTAGTGGGTGAGACTGATGAATTACCGGTAGTGCCCACCGTGGTGCCCAACCTCTTTTTGGTGCCTGCCGGGAAAATCCCCCCCAACCCGGCCGACCTCTTGGGTTCGGACCGCCTGCATGATTTTCTCATCCTGGCTCAGAAGCAGTTCGGTCGGGCCATCTTGGATTCACCCCCTTTGTTGATGCTGGCCGACGCTTCTATCCTGGCCACCCAGGTGACGGGGGTGCTCTTAGTTGTTAAAGCCGGGACGGTACCCCGGAAGTCCGTCCGGGAAGCCATGAATCAATTGCTGGGGGTCAATGCCCACCTCCTGGGAGCAGTATTGAATGATGTTCAGCCCCAAGGCGAAGGTTATTACAGCTATTACCGCTACCATCCTTATTTTGCCGACACGGAACGGGAAATTATCAATTAAAGCCGATTTCCCGGCGCCGGCCTGAGCCGGGTCCGGTTAAGGTTGCTTAGCCGGGGTCCGGCACCTTCTCCGGCCCTACCCCCGTCAGCCCCGTCAATTCTGAACCCCTACCTGCCAGGTTGCCGACTAAAGGAACCTACTGGAACTTGGTCCCGCCAGCCTGGGGAAAAATCCGGGATGGGTCGGACGAGACGCCCGCTGGGACCCGGGTTAAGGGTGGACATTTAACTTTTAGATGATTACGTTTGCAATTGCCAAGGTAATAAATCACTTAGCCATCGGAAGGCCTGATACCAATTCGCCATCAAACGACAATTTTTTTCGTAGGGGCGAATCCTGTATTCGCCCTAAATCAGTGGGCGAACCCAAGGATCGCCCCTACATTTTAATACCTATTTGAGTGCAAATTGGCCTGACATGCCCTGGGTGAAATATCTGCCGGACGGCAAGAAAGTGGAGCTGGAAGAGGGGGAAACCCTGCTTAAGGCCGCGCTTTGGGCCGGGATTCCTCTGGCCCACGTCTGCGGCGGCAGTGCCCGGTGTTCCACTTGCCGAGTCATCATCTTGCAGGGTCTGACGAAGAAGTCATTGGCCTGGCCCAAGGAGAAGAACCTTTCCCAGAGGGAGAATCATGACCACTTATCTGATCATCGGCAATGGAGTGGCCGGTAATACCGCCGCGGAAACCATCCGGAAGATCGACCCGGCAGGGAGAATCCTGATCTTTACCAGGGAAAAAATCCCTTTTTACTATGTGCCGGCCCTGCCGGAATATCTGGCCGGCCAGCGGCAGGTGAAAGACCTGGTCATCCACGATGAGACCTGGTACGAAAAACACCGCCTGGAGCTGCACCTGGACACGGAGATTGCCGGCATCGATCCCGCCGCCAAAACGGTGCTGACCCAAAAGGGGGAAACTTACCGTTATGACAAGCTGCTCCTGGCCACCGGCGGCGTCTCCTTTGTGCCTCCCATCCAGGGCGCCCAGGCTGACGGCGTGTTCACCCTGCGCACCATGAGGGATGCCGCAGCCCTGAAAGAACGGGCCCAAAAATCCCGGGACCTGGTCCTCATCGGCGGCGGGCTTTTGGGATTGGAGGCGGGCAACGGTTTACGGAAATTGGGCCTTAAGGTCACGGTGGTGGAATTTTCCCCCCGCCTGCTCCCCCGGCAGATGGATGTGCCCGGCGCCGCCCTCCTCCAGAAGCAGATGGAGGAGATGGGTTTCCGCTTTTACCTGAACGCGGCCACCAAGGAAATTCTGCCGGAGAACGGCCGCCTGGTGGTCTGTTTGGAAAGCGGCAAGAGGTTGACCTCCGACCTGGTGCTGATTTCCGCGGGGGTGCGCCCGGAGTTGACCCTGGCCAAGTCCCTGGGGCTGGCGGTGGATAAAGGGGTGCAGGTGGACGACGCCATGCGGACCGGACTCCAGGATATTTATGCCGCCGGCGACTTGATTGAGCACCGGGGACGCTTCTACGGCATCTGGCCCGCGGCCCAGGAGCAGGGCCGGGTGGCCGGGGCGGTAATGGCCGGGCAAGACCTGAAGTACGAAGGCACGGTGCCCGCCAATAAGCTGAAAGTAGTAGGCATCGACCTGGTGGCCGCGGGGGAGATTGACCCGGAGGGCAAGCTGGAGTCGGTGGTCCTCCAGGACGAAGCCAGATATCTCTACCGCAAACTGATCATCCAGGATAAAGTCCTCATTGGGGCCTTACTTTTGGGGGACGTCCGGGGGAGTGAAGAAATCCAACAGGCCATCCGGAACCGGACCGATATTTCCGCGTTAAAAGAGGACCTGAAGGATGAGCACTTCGATTTTACGCGAATAAAATAAGCTCCCGGGGGAAAAGGCCGCCATTTCCTCTTTAGCCAAACCCGATCTTTTCGGAAAATTCCTCTCACTTTCTGGGAAGTCAGCCCACCTGGCCCTCTAGCAAAATATTCCTCCACCAATTCTTTCATTTTTTGCTATAAGTTAGTCATATTTCGCCGCGTTAAAGTGAACTCGGGGACAGTAGTTAATGGGAGAGGGCCGGTAATCTTTAGTGCCTCCCGAACTGAATTTTTACTGAACCTTATAGAATGGATATCATTATCCTAGGAGATTGGCTGCTCGCCGCCGGAAGGTAGTGCCATGAAAGAAGAGACCACGGAGCAACTTTTACTGGAGAACCGGGAGCTTAGGCAACGGCTGGAGGAGGCGGAAAAGACGATCCGCCTCCTTAAAAAGGGGAGCCTTGAACCCGAGGGCGATTTTGAGCCTACGGAGGCGGAAATTCGGCGCCGGCAGGCCGAGGAAGCCTTGCGGGAAGTCTCGGAGAAGCTCCAGGCCATAATTGAGGCCTCCCCCCTCCCCATTATTTCCCTGGACCTGGCCGGCAGGGTCACCGGCTGGAACCCTGCGGCGACGCGTCTCTTTGGCTGGAGTGAGGCGGAGGTGCTGGGACATCCCCTGCCCATCCTGCCCGAGGCGGAAAAGGCGGAGCACCCGGAATTCGTCCGGCGCGTCCAGGCCGGGGAGAGTTTTCTCGCCCTGGAAACCCGCCGCCGCAAGCGGGACGGCAGCATCCTGGAAGTAAACCTTTCGGTGGCCCCCCTGCGTAATGGGCAAGGGGAAATTATCGGTTGTATGGGGATTCTGGAAGATCTCACGGCGCGCCGCCAGCCCGAGGAGGCCCTAAGGGAGAGTGAGGCCCGTTTCCGCACGATCTTTGATGGCGCGGCCCTAGGCATCGCCCGGCTGAATTTACAGGGACAGTTCCTGGAGACCAATGCCGCGTTGCAAAAGATGTTGGGGTATAGCGCCCCGGAGTTGACCGGCCACAGCATCGCCGAGATCACCCATCCGGACGATGTTAAACCCTACCAGGCCCTTTTTGATGAGCTGGCCGCGGGGATTTGGGACTATTTCCACTGGGAAAACCGCTATTTGCCTCAAGATGGCCGCCTCCTCTGGGGCAGCCTGGCCGTTTCCCTGATTCGGGGGCAGGCAGGCGAACCCCAATTCGCCATTGCCATGGTGGAAGATATTACCGCCCGGAAGGAAGCGGAACAGGAGGTCCAGCGCCTGGCCTCCTTTCCGGAATTGAATCCCCACCCGGTCTTGGAAGTGGACCAGGAGGGCGTGATTATCTACGCCAATCCCGCCGCCCAGGAGGTGGCGGCCACATTGGGCCTGCCGGAAGGGGTGCGGGCCTTTCTGCCCCCGGACCTGAAGGAAAGGTTCGCCGGCGCCCGCCAGGGCGGCCCCCGGCGATACGCCTTTGACCTGGCCTTAAAGGACACGGTCTATGCGGTGTATCTTTCCTTTCCCCATGACCTGCCCACGGCCCGTCTCTATGCCTTCGACATCACCGAGCGCTTGCGGATGGAGGAGGCCCTCCGGGAAAGCGAAGCGAGATACCGACTGTTAGTCAACCAGATTCCCGCAGTGGTGTTCAGGGGTTACGCTGATTGGAGCCTGGATACCTTTGACCGGAAGATTGAGAGCCTGAGCGGTTATCCCAAAGAGGATTTTGACCACCGGCGCCGGAAATGGTCTGATCTGATCCTTGAGGAAGACCTGGCGAAGGCAAAAGAAATTTTCCTCCAGGCCCTGAAGACCACCGGCACCTATGAAAGGGAATACCGCATCCGCAAGAAGTCCGGAGAGGTTATCTGGGTGCAGGTCCAGGGACAGATCTTTCGGGATGCGGCGGGAAAGATTGATTATATCAGCGGGGTAATCTTTGACGTCAGCGAGCGCAAACGGGCGGAGGAGGCCCTCCGGGAGAGCCGGGAGGACCTGAACCGGGCCCAGGCCGTGGCCCATACCGGCAGCTGGCGCATGAATGTGCAGAGGAACGAATTGACCTGGTCTGAAGAAAATCACCGGATATTCGGGATTCCTGAAGGAACCCCCATGACCTATGAAAGCTTTCTCGCCACCGTGCACCCGGAGGACCGGGAGTACGTGGACCGGGAGTGGACCGCGGCCCTGCAGGGCGAGCCTTACGACCTCGAGCACCGCATCGTCGTCGGAGACACGGTAAAGTGGGTGCGGGAGCGGGCCGAACTGGAGTTCGACCCCCAGGGCCAGCTCCTGGGCGGCTTCGGCACAACCCAGGACATTACCGCGCGCAAGCGGGGGGAGGAAGCCCTGCGCCTGGCCTTGCACCAATCAGAACAACACCGGCAGGAGATTGAGGCCCTGTTGCGAGCCACCCGGGCCGTGGTGGAATTTCGTGACTTCCCCGAAACCGCCCGGGTTATTTTCGACCAAGGCAAACACCTGCTAGGCGCTACCGCCGGTTATGTATCGCTGCTTGACGCCACCGGCACCCAAAATGAGTTGCTCTTTCTGGACGCCGGGGGGCAGCCCTGCACCGTTGACCCCTCCCTGCCCATGCCCATCCGGGGATTGCGGGCCGAAGCCTATCGCACCGGTAAAACCGTCTATGATAATGACTTTGCCCGGAGCGACTACGTCCGATATCTGCCGGCCGGACACTCCCCCCTGGAAAATGTCATCTTTGCCCCCCTGGCCCTGGAGGGGAAGGCCCTGGGTTTAATAGGGCTTGCCAATAAAGATGGGGGGTTTAATGAAAATGACGCCCGGCTGATTTCCGGCTTTGCCGAACTCATCGCCATAGCCCTGCAACAACAGCGCGCCGCCACGGCCTTGCGCCAGGCCCACGCTGAACTGGAGCAGCGCGTGCAGGAACGGACCGCGGAATTGCGCCTGACCGTGGAGCAGCTCCAGTGGGAGATGGACGAGCGCCAACAGGCGGAGGCGGCCATGGAGTTCGAACGCCGGCGCCTCTTTTCCCTGATGGAGCAGATACCGGCTTACGTGGTCCTCCTGGCGCCGGATTACACCGTGCCCTTCGCCAACCGGGAATTCGTCCGGCGCTTCGGTGCTGCTGAGGAGGGACAGAAATGCTATGAATTTCTCTTTGGGAGAAAGGAACCCTGTCCCGACTGCCAGACCTTCAAGGTGTGGGAGGACCACCAACCCCAGGAATGGGAGTGGCTGGGTCCGGACGGGCGCACCTATGCCATCTATGACTATCCCTTCACCGACGCGGACGGCTCGTCCCTGATCCTGGAGATGGGCCTGGACATCACCGACCGCAAGCGGGCCGAGGAAACCCGGAACCAGCTCATTGAGATCCTGGAAGCCGCCCCGGATTTTATCGCCACCGCGGATCTGAACGGACGGGTGCAATATGTTAATCACGCCGGCCGGGAAATGTTAGGGATCGGCATCGAGGAAGACATCTCTAAGTTGGCCATTGAAGACGCCCATCCCCGGTGGGCCGGGACCCTGATCATGGAGGAGGCCCTGCCCGTAGCCCAGCGTGAGGGCGCCTGGCAGGGCGAAACCGCGTTTCTGGGCCGGGGAGGCCGGGAGGTTCCCGCCTCTCAGATCATTGTAGCCCATAAAACCGCCGACGGCGCGGTAAAGTTCTTCTCCACCATCGCCCGGGACATTACCGAACGCAAGCAGGCCGACGCCAAGATCAACCGCATCAACCGGCTCTATGCCGTGCTGAGCCGGATCAATGAAGCCATCATCCGGCTCCGGGACCCCCAACTCCTTTACCAGGAGGCCTGCCGCATCGCCGTGGAGGAAGGGCGGTTCCGCCTGGCCTGGATCGGTTTGGTTGACCCGGACAACCTTTCCTTGAAGCCGGTGGCCCACGCCGGTTGGGAAAAGGGCTATTTGAAAGATCTTAAGATCTCTTTGTCGGATTCCCCGGAGGGCCGAGGGCCTACAGGCACCGCCCTGCGGGAAGGAAGGTACAACATCTGTAATGATATTGCCGCAGAAGAGCGCATGGCCCCCTGGCGGGAAGAGGCCCTGCGCCGGGGCTATCGGGCCTCGGCAGCCTTTCCCTTGCGCTCCGAGGCTAACATCATCGGGGCTTTGAACCTCTATGCCGGAGAACCGGAGTTCTTTACCGCCGAAGAAATCCAACTCCTGGACTCTCTGGCCGCGGACCTCTCCTTTGCCATGGAAGCTATGGAAAAAGAGGACCGGCGCCGGCAGGCCGAGAAGGCCCTGAAGGAATCGGCGCGGAAACTCCGCTTTCTGAGCACCGAACTCTTGGGGGCTCAGGAAAAGGAGCGCCAGCGCCTCTCCCGGGAACTGCACGACGAGTTGGGCCATGCCCTGCTGATCCTGAAACTCCACTTGAGGACTATTGAGAAACAATTGCTGCCGGAGCAACTGCCCTTGTCCCAGGAGGTGGAATCCTTATTAGGCTATATTGACGAAGTGATTGAAAAGGTGCGCCGCCTTTACCAAGACCTGATCCCCGGCGATTTGGAGGACCTGGGCCTGACCACAGCCCTGAGACATATGTTCGACGACTTTGTCAAGCACCACGGTCTGATCCAGTGGTCCATCAGCCTGGATGACATCGATAATCTCTACGCCCTCCCTGCCCAGATCAACATTTATCGAATTACCCAGGAGGTCTTGACCAATATCGGTAAGCATGCCAACCCATCGCAGGTCTCCATCAGCATCAGGAGAAAAAAACAGCAGGTTCACTTCGCCGTTACTGATAATGGCACCGGGTTCGATCTGGAAAAGGTTCTTTCCCCGGATGCTGCCAAGAAGGGGTTGGGTCTGGTAGCCTTGGAAGAGCGGGTGAGAATGTTGGGGGGGTCCCTCTCCATCCGGAGCCGGGAAGGCGCCGGCACTAAAATCGCCTTCACCATTCCCCTTGCCAAAGGAGAAAGTTGACCTTGAGCCCTTATACCATTGTGTTGGCCGACGATCATCCCATGTTCCGGGCGGGCACCAAAATGATCATCTCCGAGAGCCCCGACCTCCAAGTCATCGGGGAAGCGGGAGACGGCCTGGAACTGCTGGAATTGCTGAAAAGGTCCACCCCCGACCTGGTTGTTCTGGATATTTCCATGCCCAACCTCCGGGGTCTGGAAGCCGCCCGGGAAATCAAAAAGAGCTATCCGGAGATCAAAATCTTGATCCTCACCATGCACAAAAAAGAAGAGTTTATTTACCAGGCTCTGGCCGCGGGGGTGGAGGGGTTCCTCCTCAAAGAGGATGCCGGGTCCGAACTGGTGCCGGCCATCCAGACCATCCGGCAGGGGCATAAGTTCATCTCCCCCCTCCTCTCCGCCAAGATGGCTGACCTGGCCCTGAAGAAGGGGCAACGCGATCCCCTGACCACCAGGGAAAAAGAGGTGGTGAAGCTGTTTGCCGAAGGAAAAACCAGCAAGGAGATCGCCGAACTCCTGTACATCAGCGTCTTTACCGTGCGCCGCCACCGGGACAATATCATGCGCAAGTTGAACCTGAAAAACATGGCGGACCTGGTCCGGTACGCGGTAAGTCAGGATTATACCTCCGAAAACGGCTAATTTCCGCCAGCCCGCCACCAGGCTTATGGTCAATTTTGACCATAGGTAAATGGTTAATCCTGCCGATAGACTTCCCCGGGTAAAAATCTCATAGTTACCCTACGACATCCTGTGGAAAAAGTTTTCTGACTGTCCCCGGAACCATTCCCGGGCTGGCGCGGTTACCTGATCTTTCCTGCAACAGTAAAACGCCTCATTCAGGATTTTGGCGAAAATGGCAAGACAGTTTTCTTACCCTGGACAGACCGATCCTAGACCAATTCGCCAGCAAACCTAGGTTTTTTGTCGTAGGGGCGGATCTTGTATTCGCCCTGGATTGGCGGGCGAACCCGAGGTTCGCCCCTACAGTTTAATACCTGTTGACGGCGAATTGGCATTACGATCGGTTGGGAGAAGGTTATGGAAACGGAAAAGATTTTATTGGTGAACGACGGTTCCCCCATTCTTAAGACCATCGGCGAGGCCCTGGAGTCCAAAGGCTGCTTCGCCAGTCTCACCGACACCGCCGAAGACGCCCTGGAGGAATTGAGCCAGCGCTATTACGACCTGGTAATCATGAAACTGGGCCTGAAACATACGGACCGGCTAGCCGTATTGAATATGATCGAGGAGCTGAATCCGGGCACCCGGCTCATTATCATGAGTGAAGAGGCTTGCCTGCCCATGGAGGCCTATCAGATCGAAGTGGATGATTACATCCTGATGCCCTGCCGGTCCGCCGACCTCTGGCGGCGCATCTCCAACTGCCTCAAGACCTTAAAAAGCGACCGGCTGACCTCGCCGGCCCCGGGTCCCCAGCCCCAGGTCCGACAGGCGGTGCCGGTAACCGGGGAGACGCCGGCCCAGACCCAGTCCAAGGTGGACGCCATCAACCGGCGGGTTTTGCACAAATTGGGCCTCATGTTTCATGATGTCCGGGGGTCCCTGGTGGCCATTAGCGCCGGTCTGAAACTCTTGAACCGGCGGGGACGGGGAAAATTGGGGGATGACTTTGACCACCTCCTTAAAGAGACCGGCGGCAGAACCCATAAACTCCTGGCCACCACCGAAGAGTTCATCGAAAATATTTTCCTGTCCGAAGGATATGGGGCAAACGACCACAATTATTATGACTTACAACAGGAGGTCATCGAGCCCGTCTTGGAGGAATTCCGGGAGGATCTGCAGAAAAAGGACCTAGTCATCGATAACCGGCTGGACTTTCTCCCGTTAATGTCTTTGTCCACTAAAGGGGATAAGGTCGCCTTAAAGAGCGCTTTTCGGAACCTGATCAGCAATGCCGTCAAATACAGCGAGCGGGGCTGCACCATCAGTATTGCCTTGGAGAAGGACGGGGCCAATTTCCGGCTGCAAGTTTACAACCCCGGGCCTGTCATTCCTAAGGAGCACCAGAGCCAGATCTTTGCCCGATTCACCCCCCTGGCGCATCAAGGCCACCGGGAGGGCCAGGGTTTGGGGATCGGTCTCCATCTCACTAGAGAAGTGCTTCAGAGCTACGGGGGCGACCTCCAATATGAGGCCAAACCCAACGGCGCCAATTTTGTCATAACCTGGCCCAACATTGAATCACAGGAGTTGGGGGGTGGGAGGGGGGCCTGAGGCTCCCGCCTTCCCTCAGCAGCATCAATCAATCATTACCACATGCATTAAGGAGGTTGCCATGGCCCCAGTACTGATCGAAAAGATTCACGCCGGCTATCAGGTGGACGGCCTGGAGTTACAGGCCGCCAATTGCGGGTGCGGGGGGTTGACCGGTCCCGGCGGTACCGGGGTGGGAGATTGTTGCCTGACTTTCTCCCGGGTTAAACGCGAGGGCGACAAGATCACTTACTTAGGGAAAAAAACCACTCCCAATACCCAGGACAACTTTGAATGGGGCTATACCGTCAAGAAAGACGGCGCGGAAGTGGAGGTCAAGATGTTGGATACTAAAGGCCCCCTGACCTTTAAATTCGGGGGCCAGGAACCGCCGCCCTTGTCCGCCTGGCTGGAACGGGGCTGGAAAGTAATCCATGAATTTAAGAAGCCCATCGCCGGAACCGGCGAGCCGCTGCCGGAGTGGTGCTCTTCCCCGGAATCAGCCTGCATTAGACCGGACCCGTCACTGGCCTAGCCCGGAGGGAAGATAATTTCCGCCGCACCGGGTCCCGGCTTGGCCGGAATCAGGCATTAAGGCGCTCTGGAGGCGGAGCCGAACCGGTGTTGGCCCACCCGGGGGCGCTTCCGGAGAGCAGGAGGTAAAATCATGATCATCTATGTAACGGAATCCGGGTCCGATCGGACCGAACTTACCGAGACTCTGGTAAAAGAGGGGGTAACCTACCAGGAATGCCCCTCTAAGACGGTAAGAGAAATGGGCACGGCCAGTTGGCGGATGATCGAAGTGCAGGCCAATCTGCCCGAAGTCAGGCCGGTCCCCCCGGGATATTCCCAGGGGGACGTGGACGTCCGGGCCTGGCGCTTGCCTTCCGGACGCCTGATTATCAGCGATATGGACGGCAACCTGGAACGTATCGCCACTCTGCCGCCCCAGAAGGGGTGAAGGGCCGGCAGCCCTCCGGCGGCGGCTGGTTTTTGCCGCCGCCAGCGGGTGGGACAGTTCCCTGAACCACTTGCGGGGTGAGGTTCTTGAGGTGGATCTTTTAGTTCCCCTGGGCGCACCCGCCCCCTGGGGCCCGGGTAAGGCGGCCGGCGCCGGTTTTCCCGCCCGGGATTATGCCAAGGTGCGGCGCCGGTTGGAAAAACGGCGCCCGACTCCTGCCGGCTGCCGGGGGCCGGGCGCCTTGCGCCGCTGCCGGACTATCCCCCGGCGACGCAAAACCTTTCTTATGTGAGAGAAGCCTGCGAGGGCAGACACGTAGGTCCGCCCCTACCAAAATATCTATTTGCATGCAACCCGGTATTAAAACCACTATGGCTCCACCCCACTCTTTCTTTCCAACTCCCCAATTTTAGCCCAAGACCTGGGCCGGTTATCCGGGGAAAATCTCCAAATAGCTACAATTCTGGCCGAAAATCTGGTATAGTTCTAACGTTTAGGTCAGGAAGGCATCCGGAACCGCCCTCTTATCACGGGCAAGACCCTGGATTATCTTGCTTTCTGGACTTTGCGGGATAATCCTGTCAACTGCCTCATTTAACTCTAACGGAAAAAAAGAGGCTTTGCAAAACTTCAGTGGGGGGTATCGCCACCCCTGCCCTCTGGTCCCCTGTCATTCCGGCAGTTATGGCCAGAGGGGGTCAAGATGGAGGTTTCCATTAAATTAGGGAGCACCTACCTGGGCCACGGCCGCACCCGGTTTCTGGTCTGGGCGCCCCGGGCCGAAAAAGTTGATCTCCTGATTCTGAGCCCCCAGGAAAAGCGGTTCAGCTTAACCCCGGGCCACCGGGGCTATTTCCACGCCGTCACCCCCGGCGTCGAGCCGGGCTGCCTCTATTATTACCGCCTGGACGGGGCCAAAGACCGCCCCGACCCGGCTTCCCGCTTTCAGCCCCAGGGGGTGCACGGGCCGTCCCAGGTGGTGGCGCCCGACTTCCCCGGGGACGACCGCCAGTGGCTCGGTTTGCCCTTAAGAGACTATATAATTTACGAACTGCACGTGGGCACCTTCACCGCGGCCGGCACCTTCGACGCGGTTATCCCCTATCTGGACGGGCTGAAAGAGCTGGGGGTGACCGCATTGGAGCTTATGCCCGTAGCCCAATTCCCGGGAGAGCGCAACTGGGGCTATGACGGGGTCTTTCCTTTCGCGGTGCAGCAGAGCTACGGCGGGCCGGAAGGTTTAAGAAGGTTGGTGCAGGCCTGCCACCAGCGGGGCCTGGCCGTGATCCTGGACGTAGTTTACAACCACGTGGGGCCTGAGGGCAATTACCTGGGTGATTTCGGCCCCTACTTTACCCGGCGCTATCGCACTCCCTGGGGCGAGGCCATGAATTTTGACGGCCCCGGTAGTGATGAGGTGCGCCGTTACTGCATCGACAACGCTCTTGAGTGGATTACGGACTATCATATCGACGCGCTTAGGCTGGACGCTTTACACGCCATTCTTGACTGCTCCCCCCAGCCTTTTTTGGCCGAACTGGCCGACGCGGTGCACCGGGAGGCGGAGCGCCTGGGGCGGCGGGTTTACCTGATGGCGGAAAGCGACCTCAACGACGTGCGTTTGCTCCGTTCCCGGGAGATGGGGGGCATGGGCCTGGACGCCCACTGGAATGACGACTTTCACCATGCCCTGCACACCCTGCTCACCGGAGAGGAGTCCGGTTATTACCAGGATTTCGGGCGTCTGGAGCACCTGGTCAAAGCCTATCGGGCAGGCTTCATCTATTCCGGCCAGTATTCTCCCTATCGCCAGCGCCGGCATGGCTCCTCCTCCCAGGAGATCGCCGCCCACCGCTTGGTGGTCTTTGCCCAGAACCACGACCAGGTGGGCAACCGCCCCCGGGCCGACCGCCTGAGCCGGATGGTCTCTTGGGAGGCCCTGAAGCTGGCTGCGGGAGCGGTGCTCTTGTCTCCCTTTATTCCCCTGCTCTTTATGGGGGAGGAATACGGCGAAATTGCCCCGTTTTTCTATTTTGTCAGCCACTCCGACCCGGACCTCATCGACGCGGTGCGCCGGGGGCGCAAGGAAGAATTCGCCGCCTTCCACTGGCTCAAAGAGCCCCCTGACCCCCAGGCCGAGGACACCTTCCAGGAGGCCAAAATCAATCATTATCTGCGCCGGGAAGGAAAGCATAAACTTCTCTTGGCATTCCACCAGGAATTGCTCCGCCTGCGCCGGGAATTGGCCTCATTAACCGATCTGGGGCGAAGTAACCGGGAAGTGTGGGGGGAGGAAAGGGCCAAGGTCCTCATGCTGCAAAGCTGGGGAGAAGAGGGGAAAGCCGTTTTGCTCTTACATTTCGGGGAGGAACCCCTGGAACTGTCCCGGCCCTGGCCCGGGGGCGCCTGGGAAAAACGGCTGGACTCCGCCGCCAGGCGCTGGGGAGGGCCGGGAAGCCGGGTGCCCGAAACCTTTCACGCCACCGGAGACCTGGTTCTGTCCCTGTCCCCCCAATCCTGCCTGCTGTTAGTCCAGAGGGAAAATTCCTGATGAAGAAGTATGTCTGCATCCACGGCCACTTCTACCAACCGCCCCGGGAAAACCCCTGGCTGGAAGATATTGAGCTCCAGGATTCGGCTTATCCCTATCATGATTGGAATGAGAAGATCACGGAGGAGTGTTACGCCCCCAACACCGTCTCCCGGATCCTGGACCGGGAGGGTCGCATTGTCGGCCTCCCCAACAATTATGCCAAAATCAGCTTTAACTTCGGCCCCACCCTGCTGGCTTGGATGGAGCAGAAAGCCCCGGCCATTTACGCCGCCATCCTGGCGGCGGACCGCCAAAGCCGGGAACACTTTTCCGGGCACGGCTCCGCTCTGGCCCAGGCTTATAACCATCTGATCATGCCCCTGGCCAACCGGCGGGACAAATATACCCAGATTTGCTGGGGCATACGGGATTTTGAGCATCGCTTTCAGCGTTTCCCGGAAGGGATGTGGCTGCCGGAGACCGCGGTGGACCTGGAGACCCTGGACCTTATGGCGGAATTGGGCCTCCGCTTTACCATTTTGGCTCCCCACCAGGCCCAGCGGGTGCGCAAACGGGGGAAAAAGGCCTGGCAGGACGTGAGCGGGAGCCGCATCGATCCCACCACGGCCTATGAACTTGCCTTGCCTTCCGGCCGGAAGATCAGCCTGTTCTTCTACGACGGCCCCATTTCCCGGGCCGTGGCCTTCGAGGACCTGCTGACCCGGGGGGAATACCTGGCGGGGCGTCTGGCGGGGGCGTTCGCCGAGGGACGCCCCTGGCCGCAAATGGTGCATATCGCCACGGATGGAGAGACTTACGGGCACCATCATCCCCACGGCGACATGGCCCTGGCCTATGCCATCGATATAATTGAGAATAATAAACTGGCCCTCCTCACCAATTACGGGGAGTATTTGGAAAGATGCCCTCCGGCTATGGAGGTGACGATTTTCGAAAACACCTCCTGGAGTTGCGCCCACGGGGTGGAGCGCTGGTGGAAAGACTGCGGCTGCAACAGCGGCGGGCATCCCGGCTGGAACCAGGCCTGGCGCACGCCCTTAAGGGAGGCCCTGGACTGGCTCCGGGATACCGTGGCCCCTCTCTATGAAGCGAAAGCCGGTCAACTTCTCCAGGACCCCTGGGCGGCCAGGAATGATTACATCGAGGTCATTCTGGACCGGGCCCCGGACCGGGTGGAGCATTTTTTAGCCCGGCACGCCTCCCGGGAGCTCGACTCCGGGGAGAAGAACACGGTCTTGAAGCTTCTAGAGATGCAGCGGCACGCCATGTTGATGTACACCAGTTGCGGCTGGTTCTTTGACGAACTCTCCGGCCTGGAAACCGTGCAGGTGCTGCAATATGCCGGACGGGTGGTCCAGTTGGCCCAGGAGGTTTTGGGCGATGACCTGGAAACCCGTTTCTTGGAACGACTGGAGCAGGCCAAGAGCAATATCGGCGAACATAAAGACGGCCGCCAGATCTATGAGAAGTTTGTCAAACCCAGCACCGTGGACCTCCTTAAGGTGGGAGCCCATTATGCCATCAGTTCCCTGTTTGAAGATTATCAACTCCGGGATAAAATTTACTGCTATTCCATTGACCGGGAAGACTACCGGCCCGCGGAGGCGGGCAAGGCGAAACTGGCGGTGGGCCGTATCAAAGTCAGCTCTAATATTACCTGGGATACGGCCACCATCAGTTTCGGGGTGCTGCATTTCGGCGACCATAACCTCTGCGGCGGCGTCCGTTTCTATCAGGGGGAGGAGCCTTACGGAAAGATGGCCTGGGAAGTCATGGAGGCTTTCTCCTGGGCGGAATTCCCCGAAACCATTCGCCGCCTGGATAAACATTTCGGCACCTCCACCTATTCTCTCCGGTCCCTCTTCCGGGATGAACAGCGCAAAGTCCTGGACCAGATCATGGCATTGACCCTGGCGGAGGCCTGGTCGGCTTATGGGCGGATTTACCACCATTATGTGCCTTTTATGCGGTTTTTGACGGATTTGGGCGTGCCTCTCCCCCGGCCCTTTCACGGCACCGCGGAAATCGTCATCAACCATAATCTGCGTCAGGCCTTTCAGGCCCGGGAGATCGACCTGGTTACGGTTTACAGTCTCCTGGAGGAGGCCCGGGTCTTCCAGGTCGCCCTGGACGGCTCCGGCCTGGAATATGCCTTGCGGAAAGCCATTAAGGGCCTGGCCGAACGCTGCCGGGTTTCCCCCCATGATCTCCACTGCCTGCAGCAACTCAAAAACGCGGTGGCCTTGGGAACCGAAATGCCCTTTGAGGTGAATCTCTGGCGGGTGCAAAACACCTTCTACGAGATGTTAAAAACCCATTATCCCCAGCGGCTTGAGCAGTCTGAACAAGGTCTGGCGGAGGCCCAGGCCTGGGTGGAAACTTTCGCCGCCTTGGGGGAATTGCTGTCCGTTTACGTTCCGGGAAAAAGGTAAGTTCCCCAAAAGAGCAGACCATGACCGGCTTCCGGGTCCCCGCGGCCACCTACCGTCTCCAGTTCCATCACGGCTTCCGTTTCATCACCGCCCAGGCCCTGGTGCCCTATTTGCATGAATTGGGCATCTCCGAGATCTACGCCTCCCCCTTTTTTCAGGCGCGGCGGCGCAGCCCGCACGGCTATTCAGTGACCAATCCCCTGGAGATCAACCCGGAATTGGGCTCCCGGCTGGCTTTGCAGGCCCTGGTCCGGGCCCTGAAATCCCGGAATATGGGTCTGCTGCTGGACATCGTCCCCAACCACATGGCCTTAAGCCATGACAACCCCTGGTGGCTGGACGTCCTGGAAAACGGCCCCGCCTCTCCCTTCGCCAGATTTTTTGACATTGACTGGCATTCCCACAACCGGATCCTGGAAGGCAAGGTGTTGCAGCCCATCCTGGGGGCGCCTTTCGGCCAGGTCCTGGAAAATCAAGAACTCCGCCTGAGTTTGGCAGAGGAAGGATTTTCCCTGCACTATTATGAGCATAAATTCCCTCTGGACCCGAAGACCTACCCCAGCATCCTGACCCATCGTTTCGATGCCTTAAAGGAAGAGCTGGGTCCAGAGGACCCGGCAATCTTAACCTTGACCGGACTCATCACCCTGGCGGAATATCTCCCGCCCCGGACCGTCAAAGGCGCCAAAAGGCTGAAAGAACGGCGGCAACAGAAGGAGATCCTCAAAAAGAACCTCTGGCTGTCTTATCAGGCCAACCCGGCCATCAAAAAGTTTCTGGATGCCAACCTGGCCGACATTAACGGCCAGAGAGGGGTGCCGGAAAGCTTTAACCTCTTGGAGAGGTTGCTGGACCGGCAAGCCTATCGCCTGGCCTATTGGCGGGTAGCCCTGGACATGATCAATTACCGCCGCTTCTTCAGCATCAATGATCTCATCGGCATCCGGGTGGAAGACCCCCAGGTCTTTGAGGCGAGTCACAGCCTCTTACTCACCCTGATCCGCAGAGAGAAGATCACCGGGCTGAGAATCGACCATATCGACGGCTTGTACGATCCTCTGGAATACCTGCAACGTTTGCAGAGTCGTCTGGCTGGAGAAGAGAAAACCCCGGGCCGGGCCGAAAACTTCTATGTCGTGGTGGAAAAGATTCTGGAAGAAGATGAAGCCTTGCCGCGGGAATGGCCGGTGGCCGGGACCACGGGCTATGATTTCCTGGATCAGGCCAACGGTCTTCTGGTGGACCCCAGAGGGCTTAAGAAACTAAAAAGACTCTACGCCAGTTTTGTTCCCGGCAGCCAAACTTTGCCGGACCTGGTCTATGACAAGAAGATCTTGATCATGGAAACCCTGTTCGGGGGGGAAGTGGCATCTTTGGCACATGATCTCGCTCTATTGGCGGAGCAAGACCGGCAGGCCCGGGATCTTTCCCGGATCGACCTGCGCGCCGCTCTGGTGGAAGTGGTGGCCGGTCTCCCCCGTTACCGGACTTACATCCGGAATTTCGAGGTCCGGGAGGAGGATGAAGCCGCCATCGAGCAGGCCGTCACCAGGGCCAGGGAGCGCCATCCGGCGCTCCACCCCCCGGCCCTGGAGTTCCTGAGGCGGGTGCTCTTGCTCCAACTGCCCCTTTCCTGGTCCGAGGACCAGCGGCGGGAAGCGCTGCACTTTGTCCGGCGTTGGCAGCAGTTCACCGGTCCCATTATGGCCAAGGGCCTGGAAGACACGGCGTTGTATAATTATAATCCCCTGGTCTCTTTAAATGAGGTGGGGGGCAGCTTCCGGGCGGTGTCTCCGGCGGCCTTCCATGAATTTAATTTGACCAGACTGGCCGCCTGGCCCCTGGCCCTGAACGCCACCTCCACCCACGACACCAAGCGCAGCGAAGACGTCCGGGCCCGCCTCCAGGTCCTGGCCGAAATGCCGGAGGAATGGGGGGAATGTCTCAACCGCTGGCACCGTTGGAACCTGCCAAAAAAGACTAAAGTTGACGGGGAGTCGGTGCCGGATGCCAATCAAGAAATCCTGCTTTATCAGACCCTGCTGGGAGCCTGGCCTTTAGAGCCGGAGGAAATTCCCGAATTTAAAGAGAGGGTAAAGGCTTACCTGATTAAAGCGGCCCGGGAAGCCAAGGTGCACACCCGCTGGATCTCCCCTAATCTGGCCCATGAACAGGCTCTCCTGGCCTTTTTGGAGAAAATCCTGGAAGACTCCCCGGTAAATGAGTTTTTCCGGGATTTTCAAAGGCTTCAGGCGCGTCTGGCCTTTTGCGGCGCCTTTAACTCTCTGTCCCAGGTTCTGCTGAAAATTGCCGCTCCCGGCGTCCCGGACTTCTATCAGGGCACCGAGCTTTGGGACTTCAGCCTGGTGGACCCGGACAACCGGCGGCCGGTGGATTTCCAACTCCGGGCCCAACTCCTCAAGGACTTGAAAAAGAAAGAAGCCCAGGGGCTGATCCCCCTGATTCAGGAACTCCTGAGGGAATGGCAGAGCGGCGCGGTCAAACTCTTTTTAACCGCCAAGGCCCTTAACTTCCGGAAAGCGCACCTGGACCTTTTCCTCCAGGGCGATTACCTGCCCCTCTCGGCTAAGGGGAGCAAAAGAGAACACGTGGTGGCTTTTGCCCGGAGACGGGAAAAGGCCTGGGTCCTGGCAGTGGTGGGCCGGTTTTTTCATACTCTGGCTCCACCCGAGGCTCTGCCTCTGGGTCCGGGGGTCTGGCAGGAAGGCCGCCTCAACCTGCCGCCGGAAGCGCCCCCGGATTGGCTCAACGTCTTCACCGGCGAGTCTTTGGCAGCCCCTCGGTCTCACTCTCTAAGATCACTGGCCCTTAGGGAAATCTTTCAGCATTTACCGATAGCCCTGCTTTGGGGTAAGTCCCCTTGAACCCGGCGCTCCGCAAAGAGAATAATTTTTTTCAAGTGGAGGGAGGGCCAGGGACCTGATACCAATTCGCATTCAAACGGTTATTAAAATGTAGGGGCGAACCTGGTGTTCGCCCAATGAGTCAGGGCGAATACGAGATTCGCCCCTACGGTAAAAATTTACGTTTGACGGCGAATTGGTTTGAGGTCCCTGCCCTCCCCCCACACCCCCTCCCAACCCGCTTGGGGGCTGGTTTGGGCCGAGGCCTTTGGCCCCGGCCCAAACCAACCTTTTTATCCCTACTAAGGAATTCCTCACCGGAGCGGGTTATAATGGGGAAAAATCGGGGGGAAAACCGGGGCCATGCGCATCGCCATTTTGACCAATGAATATCCGCCCCACATCTATGGGGGCGCGGGAGTGCACGTCCATTACCTCTCCCAAGCCCTGGCCGCGCTGGACGGCAGGCAGCACCTCATCAAGGTCCTTTGCTTCGGGAAGCAACAGGAGACGGACCACAATATCACGGTTATGGGCCTCAAGGTGGATTTCACCTTTCCCTGTCAAGAGCCCCGCAACCTTAGGCTCCTGGAGACCCTCTTCCGAAACATCCTCATGACCGGGACCCTGGACGGCGTGGACCTGATCCACTGCCATACCTGGTACACCCACCTGGCCGGTTGTCTCTTAAAACAGCTCTTGGGAAAGCCCCTGGTCCTGACCACCCATTCCCTGGAGCCCCACCGCCCCTGGAAAGAGGAGCAGTTAGGCTCCGGTTACCAGGTCAGCACCTGGATGGAAAGAACGGCCTATGAGAACGCCGACGGGGTCATTGCCGTGTCCCGGGCCATGCAGGACGACGTCCAGGAACTCTACGGGGTCCCTAAAGAAAAGGTGCGGGTCATCCATAACGGCATCGACGTGGAGCGGTATAAACCCACCTTCGACCCGCAGGTCCTGGCCCGGTACGGCATCGACCCGGAGAAGCCCTACATCCTCTTTGTGGGCCGCATCACCCACCAGAAGGGCATCATGCACCTGCTCCGGGCCGCGGCGCATCTGCAGGCGGGCGTCCAGGTGGTGCTCTGCGCCACCGACCCGGACACCGAGGAACTGGGGCGGGAGGTAGCCCAAAAAATCCAGGAGCAAAAGAGCAGAGATGGCCGGGAGATCATCTGGGTCTCCCGGTTTGTGCCCCCGGAAGATATCGTGCCCCTTTACAGCCAGGCGGCGCTGTTCGTGTGCCCTTCCATCTATGAACCTTTCGGGATCATCAATCTGGAGGCCATGGCCTGCGGCACCCCGGTGGTGGCCACCGCGGTGGGGGGCATCAAGGAGGTGGTGGTGCCCCAGGAAACCGGGCTTTTGGTGCCCTTTGACCTACATTGCCCCGAAGAGCATGCGCCCCAGGCCGAGGCCGCCCTGGCCCGGGATTTGGCCGAAGCAGTGAATACTCTTCTCTCAGACCCGGAGAAAAGGCGGAACATGGGCATCCGAGCCCGGCAAAGGGTGGAGGCCCTCTTCAGTTGGCAGCAGGTGGCCCGGCAAACTTTGGATTTTTACCGGGAGGTCCTGGGGGGGCGAGAAGCATGAGAGATGCTCAGTAAGGGGTTGGTTCTGATCTGCAATCAAAGGGGAACAATTGTAGAGGCGTGATTTATCACGCCCGTCTCGAGGGCGCAATAAATTGCGCCTCTACAAGAATACTTTTTGATTGCAGCTTGAAAGCTCTCAAAAATCTTTCAAAGTGCTTATTCAATGTAGAGCCGCCGCCCTCGGCGGCTCAAAAACCGCCGGGGGCGGCGGTTCTACATTTTAATATCAAGTTGTAGTCAAACGTAAATTTTTATCGTAGGGGCGAATCTTGTATTCGCCCTAAGCTGTGGGCGAACCCAAGGTTCGCCCCTACATTTTAATACCTGTTGGAGTGCGAATTGGCATAAGAACATGTGATTCTCCTTTTTGCAGTCGTTCATGAACCCTCGGTTCACCCGAAAACATGAAAAGTATTGGTAGCACAGGCTTTCCAGCCTGTGCAGGCAAAACTTTTCAGAACAGAGGTCTCAGATTGGTATGAGGGGAATGCCGGGGAAAATCAGTGAACAGTCTCAGTAGCTGTTCTTTTACTGCTTACTGCTTACTGCTCACTCTTCATCGCCTTCCCACTTGAAGAACATGATTCCCAGGGGCGGCAGGGTAAGGTTCAGGGAGTGAAACCGCCCATGGAAAGGGAGAGGGGAGGCCTCCACCCCGCCCAGATTGCCCTGGCCGCTGCCCCAGTAGTCGGTGGCGTCGCTGTTCAGGATTTCCTGCCAGAAGCCGCCCCAAGGCACCCCCACCCGATAGTTATGGTGGACCACCGGCGTAAAGCTGGCCACCACCAGGATGGTCTCCTCGGGCTTTAGCCCCCGGCGCAGAAAAGAGATGACGCTGTGGTCCATGTCGTTGCAGTCGATCCACTCAAACCCGGCGGGGCTGAAGTCCTGTTCATACAGGGCGGGCTCCCGGCGGTAAACCCGGTTTAGGTCCTCCACCCACCTTTGCAGGCCCAGGTGGGGCGGATACTGCAACAGGTGCCAGTCCAGGCTCGCTTCATGGTACCACTCCGACCACTGGCCGATCTCGCCGCCCATGAAGAGGAGCTTCTTCCCGGGCAGGCTGTACATGTAACCCAGGAGCAACCGCAGGTTGGCGAATTTCTGCCAGTCGTCCCCCGGCATTTTCTGGAGCAGCGACCCTTTGCCGTGCACCACTTCGTCATGGGACAGGGGCAGGACGAAATTCTCCTGAAAGGCGTAGAGCATCCGAAAGGTCAGGGTGCCCTGGTAATATTTCCGGAAAAGAGGGTCTTTGGCGAGATACTGCAAGGTGTCGTGCATCCAGCCCAGGTCCCATTTCAGGCCGAACCCCAGGCCCCCCACGTAATTGGGCCGGGAGACCATGGGCCAGGCGGTGGACTCCTCGGCGATGGTCTGGACGTCGGGATGGCCTTTATAGACCTCTTCGTTAAATTTGCGCAGGAAATAGATGGCCTCCAGGTTCTCCTTGCCCCCATAGGGATTAGGCAGCCATTCCCCCGCGGGCCGGGAATAATCCAAATAGAGCATGGAGGCCACGGCGTCCAGCCTCAGGCCGTCGATGTGGTATTTTCCCAGCCAGAACAGGGCGCTGCTCAAGAGAAAATTGCGCACTTCGTTGCGGCCGTAATTGAAGATAAAGCTGTGCCAATCGGGGTGGAAGCCCAGGCGGGGGTCGGCGTGCTCATAGAGGTGGGTGCCGTCAAAAAAGCCGGGGCCGTGTTCATCCGCGGGAAAGTGGGAGGGCACCCAGTCCAGGATCACACCGATATCGTGGCGGTGCAGGTAGTCCACCAGGTACATGAAATCCTGGGGGGTGCCGTAGCGGCTGGTGGGAGCGAAAAAGCCCGTGGTCTGGTAACCCCAGGAGCCGTAAAAGGGGTGCTCCATGACCGGCAGGAACTCCACGTGGGTGAAGCCCATCTGCTTAAGGTAGTCGGCCAGCAAGGGGGCTATCTCCCGATAGGTGAGAAAGCGGTGGTCCTCTTCGGGAACCCGCCGCCAGGAGCCTAAGTGCATCTCATAGATGGAGATGGGGGCCTCCAGGGAGTTGTGCCGATGGCGCTTGGCCAGCCACTCCTGATCCCCCCAGGCATAGTCCAGGTCCCAGACGATGGAGGCGGTGCGAGGCGGCCCTTCAAAGTAAAACCCGAAGGCGTCCGCCTTATCCACCCGGTAGTTCTTGTACCGGGAGTGGATATGGTATTTATAGCAGGCTCCTGGGCCGACTCCCGGCACAAACCCTTCCCAGATGCCCGACTGGCCCCGGGGGCTCAAGACATGGGAGGACTTGTGCCAGCCGTTGAAGTCGCCCATCACCGCCACCCGTTTGGCGTCGGGGGCCCACACGGCGAAATAGACGCCCTGGCTGCCCGCTGCCTCCAGCAGGTGGGCGCCCAACTTTTCATAGAGGCGAAAGTGACTGCCCTCGTTAAAGAGATAGAGGTCGTCTTCACTCAGCAAGGAAACCTCGTCACGCACCGGCTTAGTCATGGTTCTCCTATTTTTTTGACCGGAAAGGCCCGGCACCGGGTTTTTAACCGGCGGTCTCCAGGAGTTGCAGAATGCCCAGAAGCGGGATACTCACCCAGTCGGGGCGGTTGTTGAGTTCATAGCCCAGCTCGTAAATCGCCTTTTCCAAGCACAGGGCGTTTAAGAGAATCTGGACCTCCCTTTCCTCCCGGGGCAGGAAGTCGGCCGGTCCGGCCAGCTCCAGATAAGCCTTAAAATACACGGCTGACACCCACATCTGCCAGAAGTTAGCCCACTTTTCCACCGCGGGGACGTCTTCCGGACGGACGGTTCCGGAAAAGATGGCATGGTAAGCGGCATAGTGGAAGGAACGCAGCATCCCGGCCACGTCTCTGAGGGCCGAGCGCTTGAGCCGCCGCTCGGTGAGGGACCGGGCCGGTTCCCCTTCAAAGTCAATGATAATGAAGTCTTTCCCGGTATAGAGAACCTGGCCCAGATGAAAATCGCCGTGCACCCGGATGCGCCTGGCGGCGATCTTGGCACCCAGCAAAGAGCGGAAGCGGTTGAACACCTCGCCTTCGAGCTCCAGGAGCTTTTTGGCCAGGTCCCGCCCCTTCTCGGGCAGGTGCTTGAGACGGGAGCGCATCAACTGAAAGGTGCGGGCGGTGAGATTGCGCATGGACTGGTAGATGGAACGCTGGTACAGGGTAGAGAAGGGTTCCGGGGCAAATAGAGGATCGGTGGTATTGGAGGCCAGGGCCATGTGCAATTCGGCGGTGCGTTCTCCCAAGAGCCGGGCCGATTCCAGGTAGGGGCCGATCAACTCTGAGACCAGGGGCGGCATTTCCACCTTGGTCAGCTCCAACAGAGGCTTTGGGGGGACCAGGTCCGGGCCCAGTTCCGTCTGGGTGGCCAGGGCCGCCTCAAAAAAATTGCCTAACGCGTCCAGGGTATAGTTCCAGGCATCGCCCCGATTGGGCACAAAACCGTGGAGAATCCCCAGGGTGACAGGCTCGCCGTGGTTAGGGCGGTATTCCAGGGACCCGGCCACCGGGGGATTGTAAACGAACGAGCTTTTCTCCGTGAGAAAAAGGCCTATTTCCAAATCAAGATTCAGCCCCTCTTCGGCCCGCCGGAGAAGCTTCAGGATAAGCCAGTCGCTATAGACGATGGAGGTGTTGCTCTGCTCTGCCTTCATGATACCAGAGGAGAGAGGCGGCTTCATCAAGCCCTGGATGTGGCGCAGTACCCGGGTGGGTTTGGCCAACAGCTCCCCGAAGGACCCGCGGAAATGGCGCCGGCGGGCGATGCTTTCCAGGAGGGCCTCGTGCAAGCTGGTTTCGCCCACCGCCTCATAAAGCACGCCTTCCTGGACGGGGCCTCGGAGGTAAGCCACCAGGGCCTGGGGAGATTCCTGCTGAATCCGGGAAGCCCCTTCGCCCAAGGCCACGGCTAAAGGCAGGACGTAGGTTTCCGGTTCCCCATCCACATACCCCACCCGGACCAGCGTGAAATAGGCCACCGCGGCGTTGTAAGGGAAGGGTATCACCTCGGTGATCGAGGCGGATTTGATATTCCGGGCCTTGCCCCCGAACCAGCGGCAGCGGGTGAGATAACCCGGGATCAATCCCGCCAGTTGCTGCCGGTTCTTGCCCCGGAAGAGCTCCTCCGCCGGCCCGGTGAGGGCAAAGGTGGGAATCCGGGCCTCCCGGGGGGTGAGTTGGATCTCCGCGGGCGCCGGTTCTTCCAGGGCAAACCAGTAGGAGGAGTGGGGCCCCAAAGTCAGCAGGTAGGGCTGTTCGCCGATGGGGGGAAAGCCGGTGCGGGCAATCACCTCCGAGGGCACCAGGCCCCGATACGGAGAGAGGTCCAGCTCCACATACTGGGCAAACCGGGAGAGGTTGTTCACCACTAAGATGGCTTCGTTTTGATAACGGCGCAAAAAGGCCAGGACCCGGTGATTCTCAGGATAAAGGAACTCGATGCTCCCCCGGCTCAGGGCTTTGTGCTGCTTTCTCAGGGCAATGAGGCGCTTCATCCACCACAAGAGGGAATGGGGATTGTTCTGCTGGGCTTCCACATTGACGGCCTCATAATGGTATTCCGGGTCGATGATCACCGGCAGGTAGAGCCTTTGGGAGTTCGCCTTGGAAAAGCCGGCGTTGCGGTCGGCGCTCCACTGCATGGGGGTGCGCACCCCGTCCCGGTCTCCCAGAAAGATATTATCTCCCATGCCGATTTCATCGCCATAATAGAGGACCGGCGTGCCGGGCATGGCAAAGAGGAGGAGTTTCATGAGTTCGATACGGCGGCGGTGATTGCCCAACAGAGGCGCCAGGCGCCGGCGGATTCCCAGGTTGATGCGGGCCTGGGGGTCCTGGGAATAGACCCGGTACATGTAGTCCCGCTCTTCGTCGGTTACCATCTCCAGAGTGAGTTCGTCGTGGTTCCGCAAAAAGAGGGCCCATTGGCAATTGGGGGGAATTTGGGGGGTCTGCTGGAGGATGTCGATGATGGGGAAGCGGTCCTCCATGCGCAGGGCCATGAACATCCGGGGCATCAGGGGGAAATGGAAGGCCATGTGACATTCGTCGCCCTGGCCGAAGTAAGCCGCAGCATCCTCAGGCCACTGGTTGGCCTCCGCCAAAAACATGCGGTTTTTGAACCTGGCATCCACATGGCGCCGGAGGTCCTTTAAAAAGGCGTGGGTCTCCGGCAGGTTTTCACAGTTAGTGCCGTCCCTCTCATAAAGATAAGGCACCGCGTCCAGGCGCAGGCCATCGACTCCCAGACTCAGCCAGAAATTGAGGACCCGGAGGATTTCGCGTCGCACCTCCGGGCTGTCGAAGTTGAGGTCCGGCTGATGGGAGTAAAAGCGATGCCAGTAGTAGGCCCGGGCCAGGGGGTCCCAGGCCCAGTTGGCGGACTCGAAATCCGGGAAGATGATGCGAGTCTCCCGATATTTTTCCGGGGTGTCGCTCCAGACATAATACTGGCGGTGGCGGCTGCCCGGGGCGGCCCGGCGGGCCCGCTGGAACCAGGGGTGCTGGTTCGAAGTATGGTTGATCACCAGTTCGGTAATGACCCTTAAACCCCGGTACTTGGCCTCCCTTAGGAAGGCCCTGAAGTCCCGCAAAGTCCCGTATTTCCCGTGGATGCCCCTGTAGTCGGCAATATCGTAGCCGTCATCTCTTAGAGGCGAGGGGTAAAAGGGCAAAAGCCAGATGGCGGTGACACCCAGGTCCTGGAGGTAATCCAGTTTTTCGGTGAGGCCCCGGAAGTCCCCCACGCCGTCCTGGTCGCTATCATAAAAGGAGCGCACGTGCAGCTCGTAGATGACGGCATCCTGATACCACAACGGGTCATCCGGCAACGGGGCTAAGTACTTGCTGTTTCTCATATCTTTTAAAATCGGTTTTTTAAGTTACGATAAAAAGTGATGAGCTAAAAAAACTTTATCACTTTAGCGAGTACCTGCGTATAAGATTTCTGGCTGAAGTCTTCCGGGGGGATCGAGGCGAGCCTATTAGCCTGACGGCTCTTTACCGCACTACAGGTAATAGTCAAAATCCCGCTCAGTGCGCACCCGGCGCCGCACCCGGAAGATGTAGGCCGGGGCCATCCGGGGGTCCAGCTCCACATAATTGCGGGGGCCGTGCCAAAGGAAGCGGGCCTCCCCCAAAAGATCGTGCACCTGGTAGGGCTGGTTCGGGTCCAGGCCCAGTTCCCGTAACGGCAGCTCCAGCCAGCCCCCCTGGGTGTGGTGGGGGTCCAGATTCACCACCACCAGAATGGTATTGGCCAGGTCTTCGGAACACTTGGAGTAGCAGAGGAGCTGATCGTTGCTGATGGGGAAAAAATGCAGGTTCCAGTCACTCTGCAGGGCGGGATTTTCTCGGCGGATGCGGTTCACCCGGGCGATGAAGTCTTTTAAGCTGTCGGGACGCTGTAGGTCCCAGTGCCGGATCTCATATTTTTCGGAATCCAGGTATTCCTCGCTGCCCGGCTCCCGGGGCCGGCTCTCCGAGAGTTCGAAAGCCGGTCCATAGATGCCGTAATTAGCCCCCAGGGTGGCCGCCAGCACCAGGCGGATCATAAAGGCCTGCCTGCCGCCGAACTGCAGGTATTCCGTCAGGATGTCCGGGGTGTTGGGCCAAAGATTGGCCCGGAAATACTCCCGGACTTCGGTGCGGGTGAGGTCGGTAAAATACTGGGTGAGCTCCCACTTGGTGTTGCGCCAGGCAAAGTAGGTGTAGGATTGGCTGAAGCCCAACTTGGCCAGGCGGTACATTACTTTGGGGCGGGTGAAGGCCTCGGCGAGAAAGAAGACCTCCGGATAGTCCTGTTTGATTTCGCCGATGAGCCACTCCCAGAAATGAAAGGGCTTGGTGTGGGGGTTATCCACCCGGAAGAGGCGGATGCCCTGATCAATCCAAAACAGCACGATACTTTTGAATTCCTCCCAAAGCTCCTGCCAGTCTTCGGTCTCGAAATCAAAGGGATAAATGTCTTCATACTTCTTGGGCGGATTTTCCGCGTACTGCACGGTATTGTCCGGGCGCCACCGGAACCATTGGGGGTGGTCCTTAACATAAGGGTGGTCCGGGGAGCCTTGATAGGCCAGGTCCAGAGCCACTTCCAGGTTCATCTCCCGGGCCCGGGCCACCAAATGCCGGAAATCTTCCAGGGTGCCCAGCTCAGGGTGCACCGCCTTATGCCCCCCTGCCGGAGCGCCGATGGCCCAGGGGGAGCCTACATCATCGGCGGCGGCCACCGGGCGGTTGTTCTTCCCTTTGCGATTGGTGCGGCCGATGGGGTGGATGGGCGGCAGATAGAGAACGTCGAAGCCCATCCCGGCGATATAAGCCAGCCGCGCCTCACAGTCTTTAAAAGTGCCGTGCCGCCCGGGCTCCGAGGCGCAGGAGCGAGGAAACATCTCATACCAGGCGCTGAAGCGGGCCAGGACCGGGTCCACCACTACGGCGAGATTTTTATCATAAGTGGTGATAAAGCGCTTATCCGGATAACGTCCCATGAGTCCGGTCAGTTCCGGGTGCTGCGCCGCCTCCAGTTTCTCCGCCAGGGTCCCCTGGCCCCGCAAAATTTTGGCCCACTCCCGAAGTTGCCGGGAGAAGGTCTTGGGGGCGCGCTTTTGGGCCGCGTCGATGAAACCGGCTCCCACCAGAAGTTCCACGGCCACGTCCTGGCCCGCGTCCACCCTTTTCTTCAGGTCCCGCTGCCAGGTGCGGAAGCGGTCCACCCAGGCCTGAATAGAATAAAGGTAGCGGCCTAATTCCAGGACCTGGAATTCCCCCTGCCAGATGTCATTGACCAGGGGCCGCATGGCCGCCGCCTGCCAGTCGGCTTCCTGCTCCCGGCGGTAAAGCAGTTGGGCGGCGATGACTTCGTGGCCGTCGGCGACGATGTCCGCCGCAACCCTCACCCATTCGCCCTTCGTGCGCTTGATGGGGAAGCGCCCGCCGTCGATTTCCGGGTTCACCCCCTCGATGACCACCCTTTTCCTGGCCTGGTCCGGTTCAAAGGTTGCCACCCGCCGCCGGGGCATGATCGACCTCCTCCGTGCTCTTGGGACTTATAAAATGTGTGATTATAAAAAATGACCGCAATATCAGGAATGCCGGGGAGCGCCCGCCGTTCAAGCTTAGGCTAACAAGCGCCAAGGGAACCTTACAACTGATTTCTATATTAGCCGAAATGGCGGCAAAAAGCAAATCCGGCCCTGAAGCCAGTGCCTTAGGCGCAAAAGTGGTAACCTTGACCTGATGCAGAAGGGATGGCGAGATGGGCCCCGGGGCTTAAAGAAAAAGACGGTTTTGCCTGGTGTGGTGATTGGCTTGGCAGGCGATGGGCTCCTGACTCTAATCCGGAATAAAAAACCCTTTTTACCAGAGCAAGGCACCACACTTTCAATTCAGCGCACGTGCCAGTCTTCTCCCACCGCCCAGGCCGGGCGGCCGTTGGCTTCCCGAAGTTTCATGGTGCGGTCGCCGGTCATCTGCGTGACCAGGATGCAGGGCTTGCCGAGAATGGTGAGGCGGGAGCCGCTGACCGTCACCTTATCTTGAGGGGCGACAACCAGCCCCTGCTTGGTCAGGTAGCCTTTGGGCCCCAGGATGGCCGTCACCTGTCCTTGAGGCGTCTTGAGAATGGCATGGACGCAGTAATCCTGGCCGTTCCCGGAAAGAACCTGCTCCACCCGGACGACCTCGCCGGACACCGTCCCCACGGTGGCCGGGTTAAAGAGAGTGCTGTAATGTATCCGCCGGCTCCCGCCCCCTTGGGCCAGGACCCCGTCGGACATAAGGAGGACCAGAGTCAGGCCGATTCCCGCCATTAGACTGATTATCTTCATGATTTTCGTCTTCCCGTGAAGAACCGGTCCAGGAGCCGCCTCCGGAAGAGGCGGCCCCCGGTCAGCCGCGGTTACCGCCAGCGCTGGCCGGCCCAGACCGGCACGCCGTTGGCATTCCGCAGTTGCAGAGTTTTCCCGTCTTTCTTCACTTGGGCCGCAATCAGGGCAGGTTTGCCCTGATAGGTGATCCGGGACCCGGTAACTTCCACCTTATCCCCGGGAGCCAGTTTGACCTCTTGCTGATCCACATACCAGCCGGGACCCAGGTGCACCGGGATGGTTTCTTGGTCCGTCTTCAGGGTGAAGTGCACCCCGTAGGACCCGCCCCGCCCGGCGGTGGATTTGTCAATGGCGGCAACCTCTCCCCGCACCGTCTCCACGGTGGCGGGCTGGTACATCCGGTTGAAGGGGTCACCCGCGCCCCGGCCGGCTCCTTGGCCCTGGCCAGCCCCTTGGCCCCGGCCGGCCCCCGGGCCACTGCCGGGTTGGGCCCAGACGCCGCTGGCGACTAGGAGGCCGAGTAGGCCCGCCAAACCCCAGATACCTAGTTTTTTCATGGTGTTTTCCTCCTTTTATTACCTTGGACCGCAAAAAAATTTATCCATTATTCCCTTTGCGCGGCAAAGGGAATAATGCTTTTCAAGTGGGGGGAGGGCCAGGGACCTGAGCACAGGCTAAAAGCCTGTGCTACTGGCCTTCACCCCAGGACCTTTCCCGTCAGATTATGATGCCCCGGTATTCAACTTCAAGTCATCAGGCCCTACTTAGAGAAACCCGCCGAGAAGGGAAATCCGGCGCGAGCCTGAGGAATTTCTTTTAAAAGTTCAAGAAATCTACAGGGTTATTGGGAGGCCCGGCGGCGGAACAGAGCCGCGGTGAGGAACCAACTGCAGAGCAGGAAGGCTACCAGGGCCAGGGCGGGGGTGGCCGGGGAAGGGAAATAAGACTCTCCGGTAATCCCCAGGCGCAGGAGCTCCGCCACGTAGGTCAGGGGGGAGGCCAGGGCTACGGCTTGGAGCCACCCGGGCAGGTGCGCCAGGGGCATAAACACGCCGCTTACAAAGAGGAGGGGGAAGCGGAAAAAGTTCATCAAGGTCATGGCTTCGAAAACCTCCCGGACCATGACCGCGGCCATGAGGCCCAGAAGGGAGAAGCCTAGTCCCCCGGCTGCCAGCCCCAACGCAAAGAACAGGGGCTGGGTCAGGCGCAGGCCCAGGAACAGCCCCAGGCCCGCGGTCAAGACCAGGGAAGTGGCCAGACCATAGGCCGCGGCGCTCACCGCCTTCCCCAGGACCATGGTTTCATGGGTAAGGGGCGCTAGGAGCAGCCGCTCGAAGGTGCCAGCCCGCTTCTCAAAGGTTACCACAATGGCGGCCATGGAAGTGTTGCCGAACAGCAGGGTCATGGCGATGATGCCGGGGGCGATGGCCAGATAGGTGCCGGGGTCTTTGACGTAGAGGGCCAGCATGAGCACCGCCGGAAAGAGCAGCCCCCAGGTGATGAGGGGCGGCTTGCCGTAATAGCTTTCCACGTCCTTGCGGCTGATGGCCAGAGCCTGGCGAAGCTGAATCATGGGATTGCTTCGGGTTTGTTAAGGTTTTCCTGGAGGATTTCTAAAAACGCGTCCTCCAGGCTGGCGCCGGTGGAGTTAACGGCTTCCAGGCGCAGCCCCGCAGCCTCGCTAAAAGCCAGGAGTTGCGCCAGGGCCGCGTGGACATCGGCCACTTCCAGCCGCCAGGCCTGGTCATGGGGAGTGGCGGCTAGAACCCCGGGACAGGCCCGGCGTAATTGCTCAGCCGTAACCTGCCCGGCCAAGGCCACCTCCAGGAGGTTCAGGCGGCGCACCCGCTCCCGGATAGTCGCGGCGGTTCCCTGGGCCACCACCCGGCCTTTGATCAATATCACCACCTGCCGGCACAGGGCTTCGGCTTCCTGGAGATTGTGGGTGGTGAGAAACACGGTGGTCCCCTGGCCGTTGATGAACCGGATGAGGTCCCGCAAGGTTCGGGCGCTCAGCACGTCCAGGCCGGTGGTGGGCTCATCCAAAAAGAGCACTTCCGGGTCGTGCATCAGGGCCGCGGCAATGGTGAGGCGCCGCTTCAGGCCCCGGGAAAGGTTGCCGAAAGGCGCGGTCGCCCGGTCCCCCAGCTCAAAGAGGTCCAACAATTCCCCGGCCCGGGCTTGGCGGCGGGGGCGGGATAAGCCGTAGAGCTCCCCCAGGTACTCCAGGTTGCGCCGGCAGCTCAATTCCGGATAGAGATTGGAGGCGTCGGGGACGACGCCGATGAGCCTTTTCACCGCCACCGGCTCCACGGCTACATCCCGCCCGCAAATTTCCACCTCTCCCGCGTCCCGGTCCAAGAGGCCGCTGAGAATTCTGATGGTGGTGGTCTTGCCGGCGCCGTTGGGGCCCAGATAGGCCAGTATGTCCCCCGGCCCCACGGTGAAATGAACCTCCTGAAGGGCCTGCAGGGGCCCGTAGGCCTTGGTGAGCCCGGAGACTTTAATGATTGGCGGAGGTTCCATGAGGCTCGGCGAGGTCAGAGGGGGCTTGGGGTGAGCCCCTTCCGGCCCCTCTCACTTTTTCTCCGGCGACAGGCAAGGGTGACCCTGGACCTCGCCGTGGCACTTTCTGATCTGCTCCGGGGTGCACTCTTCGGGTTTGCCTTTCAGCTCTTCGGGTTTTTCACAGATGACGTGAACTTTACACATGTTTCTTCTCCTTTCTCAGGCCAGTCGAAGGGCTCCCGGGATTCAGGGGACTCCCAGAAGTCCGTCATGATTTCCTGCCATTGGGACAGGGTGTCCCGGTTAAGGCGATAGTGGACAAAATAGCCGCGCCGATCCGCGGTTACCAGACCTGCTTCCCGAAGCACCCGCAAGTGCTGGGATACCGCCCCTGGGGTAAGGCCCAGCCGTTGCGCCAGCGCTCCTACGCACAAGGCCCGGTCTTTTACCAGGTGCAGGAGGCGTAGCCGGGCGCTGACGGACAAGATGCTGAAGATACGGGCCATTTCTTCAGGATTAGTCATCTAATTTAGTTTATACTAAAAAACTAAATTAAATGTCTATTAGTTTTTTCATATCAAGCCATATTTCAAAAAACCCCTTGACTATAATCGTTTAAGCGGTTATTAGTTAATTATGAAAAAACAAGCCCACTTTTTCAAAGGACTGGCCGACGAGACCCGACTCAAGATTCTCTGGCTCCTGATGGGCCATGATGAGCTCTGCGTCTGCGACATTATGGGCGTCCTGGGGACCACCCAGTCCAAGGCCTCCCGGCACCTGCGCTATCTTTTCAATTTGGGACTGGTGGACGATCGCCGGGAGGGCCTGTGGATGTATTATCGCCTGGCCGTAGCCCCCGGCAGCCGGGAGGAGAAGCAGTTAAAACTGCTGGGGGAGATGCTGGCGGGCCGCCCGGAGGCCCAGGCCCTGCGCCGGCGCCTGGAGAAATGGCTGGCAACCAAGCAATGCCAGGTCAGGAGACCTGAAAGGGCTGAGGTGGAACTGCCGGCCTAGGGATTTTTTTTACCGATATATATCTATTAAAACGCATATACGAGTAATTGATTTCCAGGGGACTATTTAATGGCTACCGTCGCCCAACGTCTGGGTTTCGTAGAACGCTTTCTCACCCTGTGGATCTTCCTGACCATGGCTGGGGGGGTCCTCCTGGGGTATTTCCTGCCCGGCTTCACCCAGGTCTTGACTTACTTCCAGGCGGGCACTACCAACATTCCCATCGCCATGGGCCTCATCCTGATGATGTACCCGCCCCTGGCCAAGGTGCGCTATGAGGAACTGCCCCAGGTTTTCAAGAATCTCAAGGTCCTGGCCCTGTCTTTGGTCCAGAACTGGGTCATCGGCCCCATCTTGATGTTCCTGCTGGCCATCATCTTTCTCCGGGGCTACCCGGAGTACATGGTGGGCCTGATCATCATCGGCCTGGCCCGGTGCATCGCCATGGTCATCGTCTGGAACGACCTGGCCCAGGGAGATACGGAGTATTGCGCCGGGCTGGTGGCCTTCAACTCCATCTTCCAAATGCTCTTCTTCTCCGTTTACGCCTATATCTTTGTCACCGTCGCGCCCACCTGGCTGGGCATCGCCTCCGGCCTGAAGGTCCAGGTGACCATTCTCCAGGTGGCGGAAAGCGTGCTGATTTACCTGGGCATCCCCTTTTTCGGCGGCATGTTCACCCGCTTCTTCCTGGTCAAGCGCCAGGGGATCAGGTGGTATGAAGAAAAATTCCTGCCCCGGATCAGCCCCATCACCCTCATCGCCCTGCTGTTCACCATTGTGGTGATGTTCTCCCTCAAGGGCGAGTATATTGTGGAACTCCCCCTGGACGTGGTGCGCATCGCCATCCCCTTGGTGATCTATTTTCTGCTGATGTTCTTTATCACCTTCTACATGTCGGCCAAGGTGGGGGCCGGGTATCCCATTGCCACCACCCTGTCGTTTACCGCCGCCAGCAACAACTTTGAGCTGGCCATCGCGGTGGCGGTGGCGGTGTTCGGGCTCCAGTCCGGGGAAGCCTTCGCCGCGGTCATCGGCCCCCTGGTGGAAGTGCCGGTCCTCATCAGCCTGGTAAACGTGGCCCTCAGGTTTAAGCAGAAGTATTTCCTGGAGGGAGGGCCTGGGAGCCGGGCCCCTGCTTTCCCCGCAAACCTAATTTGCCGAAAGGAAGAGACGGATGACGTTGAGACAAAGGTTAACGCCTAGTTTACTTGGCCTAATGTGGGGGTTTTTCCTCCTCTGCCAGCCCTTGGCGGCCCAATCTCAAAACCCCGGCCCCCAACCGGGCAGACCGGCCCTCTATGAATTCGGGGCCGGCTACTGTTACTCCTGCAAGGAAATGGCCAAGGTGATGGCGGAACTCAAGATCAGCCACGGCGACCAGGTGGAGTTTCGCATGGTCTATGCCGACAAGGAGCAGGACCTGTTCAAGCAGTACAAGATAATGCTGATTCCCACCCAGATATTTCTTAATGCCGAAGGCAAAGAGGTGGACCGGCATATCGGGCCGCTGACCAAAGAAGAAGTCCTGCAAAAACTAAAGGATTTGCAATTAATTGCCAAGTAGGAGACCTGAGGCATGGGTTTGAATGAAACTCTGGGACAGGTGATGCAGACCCGCCCGATACTGGCTTATGGCGCGTCGTACTTGGGCGGGATGATCGCCACCGCCAGCCCCTGCATCCTGGCCAGCATCCCTTTGGTCATCGGCTTTGTGGGGGGCTACGCCGGGGGCAACAAGAAGCAGGCCTTTTTCTACTCCCTCACCTTTGTGGTGGGACTGGCCCTGGTGATGTCCGTGCTGGGCGCCATGGCCGCGCTGATGGGCACCATGTTCGGCCAGGTGGGGACCTATTGGTATTTTGTGGTGGCCGTGATCCTCATCGTCATGGGGCTGCAATTGTCCGGCCTCATCCACCTGAAGCTGGGGGGCAACGCCCAGAGATTTTTGCCCCAACGCACCGGCCTCATCGGGGCCTTGATTTTGGGCATGCTCTTCGGCCTGGTGCTTTCGCCTTGCGCCTCCCCGGTGCTGGCGGTGATCTTGACCCTGGCCGCGGTGCAGGGCCAGGTGGCCTACGGCAGCACTCTGTTGTTCGCTTACGCCCTGGGACAGGGGACCCTGGTCCTGGTGGCCGGGACCTTCACCGGGGTGATCGAAAACTTTCTCCAATCCAAAAGCGCCAAGGTGGGCACCATCCTGCAGCAGGCCGCGGGGGGCCTCATCTTCTTTGCCGGGTGCTATATCCTGTTCCAGGGAATCAGGCAGTGGTGATTTCTTCAGGGGCAAAAAGGAAACGCGGTTATGAAAGATAGGGATATCAAGGAAATTATCAAAGACCGTTACGGCAAGATCGCCCGGGGGGAAGTCAAGTTCTGCTGCCCCACCTGCGGGCCGACGCCCGCCGACCAGTGCCTGGCCGTGGGCTATAGCCCGGAGGATTTGCAGTTGGTCCCCGAGTTGGCCGTTTTGGGCGTGGGCTGCGGCAACCCCACCGCGTTGGCGGACCTCAAAATGGGAGAGACCGTCCTGGACCTGGGGGCCGGCGCGGGGATCGACGTCTTCCTGGCGGCCAACAAGGTGGGAGAGCAGGGCCGGGCCATCGGCGTGGACCTGACCGAGGACATGGTGGCCCAAGGCCGCCGCCTGGCCGAGGCACACGGTTACGCCAACGTGGAATTTCGCCTGGGGGAGATCTCACATCTCCCGGTGGCGGCGGGAACCGTGGACGTGGTCATCAGCAATTGCGTCATTAATCTCACCCCGGACAAGCTGGCCAGCTTTAAGGAGGCGCATCGGGTCCTGAAGCCCGGGGGGCGCATCCTGATTGCCGACTTAGTGACTGTGGGCGAACTGCCGCCGGCAGTGCGGCAGAGCGCCGCGGCCTGGGCCGATTGCCTGGCCGGGGCCATGGAAAAAGAGGCTTACCTGGACACCATCCGGCGCGCCGGTTTTGCGGACGTGGCCCTAGTTTCTGAGACTCCCTATGAGGCCCCCGGAATGGCTGCGGGGTTGCGGGGAAAAATCATCAGCGTGCAGGTCCGGGCTTTTAAAAGTAAATCGATTATGTCCTTTGCTCCGCAAAAGACATAATCGAAACATAGTGGGGGAGGGGGCTAAGGGTCGTAG
>JBFLZI010000007.1:0-50789 GCA_040756315.1 Thermodesulfobacteriota bacterium
AGGTCCCTGGCCCTCCCCCCAAACTCTTCACTTCCCCCCTCCTAACCTCTCCCAATGGTCTGGCGGATGAGTTGGTAGATTTCCGGGGACACTGAGGTGAAGCGGATTTGGGCTTCCTGTAGGTTATCGGTGGTGGGTTTGATGGTGGTGACCTTGCCGTAGATCTTCCCTGGGAGGACCTGGCCGGTGTCGTCCAGGAGTTTTAAGTGCACGTCTTCCCATTCCCCCAATTCCCCGGCGAAGGTGACCTGGGCGGTGGTTTCGGAGAGGTGGGTGATCCAGGCGGTCTCGGTTTTCCCGAAGACGATTTTTTCCTTGATGCGATGGATCTGGACGTTGATTTTCTGGGGAAGAGGGGTCAGGGTTTCCAGTCTATCCTTCAGATGAACATTATAGGGTCCGGTGATGCCCCGCACTTCGTAAAGGGTGGAGGTGCCCGGCACCCCCTTCATCTTCACTTCCATGGCCTGGTGCACTTCCACCAGGTCTTTGACCCGGCTGTAGGTGCTGGGGCTGATGAGGACCTGGCCGCCTACGGAAAAAGATTCCATGCGCCCGGTGAAGTTGACGTGAGCGCCCACCACGCTGTATTTGGTGCGCTGCTCCGAGCCGATGTTGCCCACCACCACCGCGCCGGTGTTCACCGCCACGCCCATCTCCAGGTGGGGGAAGTCGTCCGCGGCGTTTAAGGCGTTGATCTCTGCCATGGCCGCCTGCATAGCCAGGGCGCAGGCCACGGCCCGGACCGGATGGTCTTCCAGGGGTTCCGGCGCGCCGAAGAAGGCCAGAATGCCGTCCCCGATGATTTCATCGATGATGGCCCGGTGATCCGTAAGGATTTCGATCATTTTCCCCAAATAGCGGTTGAGGAAGGCCACCACGTCTTCCGGTTCCATGTCCGCGGTCAAGGCAGTGAAGCCCCTGAGGTCCGACATGAGGATGGTGACCTCCCGGGTCTCGCCCCCCATCTCTAAGGCCTCCCGGGACTCCAGCAGCCTTTTCACCACTTCCTGGGTGACGTAGCGCCCGAAAGTGTCCCGGATGAAATCCCGCTTGGCGATATATTCCGTGAGCTGCCGCCCCAATTCGTTAAAGGAATGGGCCAGTTGAAGGATTTCTTTGGGTCCGGTCTCCGGCACGGTGACGGAAAAATCCCCTTTCCCCAGAGCGGTGGTGGTTTCGGCCAGGACGCGCAGGGGTTTGGTGATGTTCCGGGAAATACTGATGATCAAGACCCCTAAGAAAGCCAGGCCGATCACCCCCAGGATAATAAGTTTGTGGCTCAACTGCCGGGTATTGGCGAACAGTTCGCCTTCCGGGAAGATGACGCCCAGGGTCCAGCCGGTAGCGCCCAAGGGAGTGTAATACATCCAGGATTTTTTCCCGGTGGTAAAGTCGTTCACCGGGACAAACCCCTTTTCGCCCCGGATCATTTCCTGGCCCAGCCGGCGCAGGTGGGCGTCGTTTTTGGCCTCGGCCACACTGAAGATACTTTCCCGCATGATCAGGCGCTGGTCAGGATGGGTGACGAAAACCCCGTTTTGGGAGATGAGAAAGGCATAGCCGGTCTGGTAAATTTTTACCGAAGCCACCAGGTCTTTTAGCTCCTTCAGGCTGACGTCGGTGGTAACCACCCCCCGGAATTCCGCCTGTCCCTGGTGGGGGCGGTAAAAGGGCACGGAATAGGTGGCCATGATGATATTGCCGCCCCCCTCATCGTAATAAGGTTCGCTCCATAGAGGCACCTGTATTTCTTTAGGGATTTGGTACCAATCCAGGAAGAAGTATTTATAAGTGTCGCTTCCCAGATAACTGACGGCTATCTGCTCCTGGCCGCGATAGACATAGGGCGCGAAATAATAAGTCTTGGGGTCAAAGGCAAAAGGTTCGAAGGCCACGGCTATGCCATAGATTTCCGGATTATTGACCACCATGTCAGTGACCAGGCGCACCAGATCTTCACGCTGGTAGGGATATAGTTCAATGACGGTGGCCAGGGTGCGGGGAATTTTTTCCACCCCCTGGAGGATGGCCTCGATTTTATTGCCGGTGGCCAGGGCCAGGTTTTTGGCGTCTTCCATCTCTTCGGCCATGATAGTGGCCTTGGAAGAATAGTAATTATAAGTTAAGGCCCCCACAAAAATGACGGCGGTGCTGGTAAGGATAAAGAGGATGAGCCGGGTGGCCAGCCCACTAGTTTTCATGCTCGGACTCGCAATCGATAAAAAACTGGGAGAAAGGGGGAATCTGCTGGATCAGGCCGTTGTTTTTCAGCTCCCGGGCCACTTGATAATAGGTCTCTTCCTTAAGGCTCCCCAGGAGGAGGTCGGCTCCGGGGGGTTGAATGATGTCCTGCATACGCTGAAGCATCCACTTCTGGTGCACCCGGTTGGTGGCCACCTGGGCGGCATTGACGTATTTCATGACGATATCCAAGGCCTCTTCCGGGTGGGCAAAGGCATACTTCCAGCCTTGGATGGAAGCCTGGACAAAGGCGACACAGGTGTCGGGGTCTTTTTTAAAAGTCTGCTCCAGGCAATAGATCCCGTCTTCCGGGCACTTCAGGCCATAGTCGGAAAGCAGGAAGGTGGTGAGATCCTCGGGGTCGAGTCCGGCCGCGAGGATCTGGTGGTACTCGTTGTACCACATAGCGGAGGCCGCCTCCACGCCCCCCCGCAAAAACAGGTTCATGGTGGCTCCCTGGGGGACAGGTTTTACGGTGAGCTGGTATTGGTGGAAAAAGGCCCGGGGCAGGATTTGGAACTCCGGCCCCCAGAGCCCCACTTTTTTGCCCTGGAGGTCGGCCGGGACCCTGATGCCGCTGGATTTTTTCGCCACCAGCATCAGGGCCGAGCGTTGCACGATCTGGGCGATATTGATGAGTTTGAAGCCGTGGGCCCGTTTGGCAATGCCGGTGGTGAGAAACATAGTGCCGAAATCCACCTGGCCGGTGGGCAGTAGTTCCGAGGGAGGGAAATCCGGCCCCCCCCGGAGAATTTTTACGTTAAGCCCCCGCTCTCGATAAAACCCTTTCTCAAAAGCCACGTAATAACCGGCGAATTGCGCCTGGGGCACCCATTGGGGCAGAAAAGAGACCGTTTTTAAGTCCTGGGCCTGGGTCGGCGGCAGAGGCGCGGCCCACATCAGTAAAAGCAAGAGAAAGGTGAGAAGACGGCTCATAGACTGTGCCTGGGATGGTGGGGCTTCATTATCCTTTTTTTGATCGTCATTTCCAGAGAAAACCCTTAGCAAGACCCCAGGGAAAGTGGCTGGTGGGGGAGGTCCGGAGATCTGTGAGGTCCCGGCCCTTAGCCCCCCGAAGGTACCGGCCCCGGTTTCCTGCTAGACCCGGCCGAGGGCCTGCCGGATAAATTGATAGATCTCCGGGGAGACGGAAGTGAAACGGATTTGGGCCTCACGAAGGTTCCCTTCCCCGGGCTTGACCGAGGTGACCTTGCCATAGACTTTCCCCGGAACTTCATTTTCGTTTTTATCCAAGAGGCGCAGGCGCACATCTTCCCACTCCCCCAATTCCCCCGCCAGGATAACCGTGGCGGTGGTTTCCGAGAGCTGGGTGACCCAGGCGGTGTCGATTCTGCCAACGATGATTTTCTCGCTGATGCGCTGAAGATGAAGGTTAATCTTCTCTGAGAGCGGGGTCAAGGTTTCATATTTTTCTTTTAAATAAATATTATAAGGTTCGCCGATGCCTTGCACCTCATAAAGAGTAGTTTTGCCGGGAACCCCTTTCATGCCAACTTCCATGGTTTCCCCCACTTCGATGAGGTCTGCTACCCGCTTATAGGTGGCAGGACCGATAAGCACCTGGCCGCCCACGGCATAAGCTTCGATGCGGCTGGCCAGGTTCACCTGGGCACCCACCACGCTGTATTTGGTGCGCCGCTCCGAGCCGATGTTCCCCACCACCACCTCTCCGGTGTTCACCGCGACGCCCATCTCCAGGTGAGGGAGGCCGTCGGCATGGTTCAGGGCGTTGACTTCGTCCATGGCCGCCTGCATGGCCAGGGCGCAGGCCACGGCCCGGACCGGGTGGTCTGCCATAGGTTCGGGCGCGCCGAAAAAGGCCAGAATGCCGTCGCCGATGATCTCATCGATCACCGCGCGGTGATCCGTGAGAATCTCAATCATTTTACCCAGGTAGCGGTTGAGAAAATTGACCACGGCTTCCGGTTCCAGGTCCGCAGTCAGGGCGGTGAAACCCCGGAGATCGGAGATCAGGATAGTGACTTCCCGGGTCTCGCCGCCCAATTCCCGGGCCTCTTTGGACTCCAGCAGCCTTTTCGCCACCTCCTGGGTGACGTAGCGCCCGAAAGTATCCCGGATAAAGTCCCGTTTTTCTATATATTCCGTGAGCTGTTGCCCTAATTGATTAAAAGATTGGGCCAGATGGACCACCTCTTTAACGCCTTTGGCGGGCACGGCCACGGCAAAATCGCCTTCCCCCACTTGGCGTACGCCATCCCGGAGGCGCAGGATGGGCCGGGAGATGGTGCCGGCAAGCCAGAACCCCGAGAGGATCCCCGCCACGGCCAGGGCTAACCCGGCGATCAGGCTGCCCAGCTTTACTCGTTGATCGATGACTTTCTGATGTTGGGCGATATGGTCCTCGGTCCTAACGCTGATCTCTTGACCGGCTTGTTGGATTTTCTCCTGGGTAGGTAGAAAAAATTCATCGAGGTTTACTATAGCGGCCACGATGAAGGGTGTCCCGGGAACGTGCACCCTGACCGAGTACCTCGTCCTTTGTCGGTTATTTTGGTCGAAGAAAGTATAATAACCGCTGACATTATTTTCGGAAAAAGAGCGTCTAACCAACTCCGTGGTTTCCGGGTATTCCTCCTGCCATTCCAGTTGGTTCCGCCCTTCCACGTTTTTATCGGGATGGAAAAGGATAAAGCCGTTCTTGTCGTATAAGTCGGTATAGCCGGCCGGGCCGGCCGGGGTGTAAATGTTTTGGATGGCGATTTTCCTCAATTTCGGGTTCCGACGCAGGGCGGCATAATCATAAGTTTTTTTCCCGGCCAAGAGATTAGCCAACTCCCGGGCCACGTCCTCGGCTTTGTCTTTAACTACATATTCCCCCAGGGTGGTGAGAATTTTGTCGGTGGCCTGGGTGTTGGCTGCGGTCACCTCTTGCACCGCCCTCTTGGCAACAGTCAGGATTTGGCCGGCCAGCTTGTCCTGGAACCGGTCGGCAATAGCCCACATGCCGAAGGCGAGCAAGATAATCAGCCCCAGATAGGAAAGAATCAGATAAATGCGGATACTCATGAGAATCCCCAAAATTCCTGGTATTAGCGGATGACAGCCCGGAGGGGGTGGCCAAGAAACCCACCCACCGCCATGACCGATTGTTTATACCCAGGAAATTACTCAACTTACCATATAGTTAGTCTAAGTAAAATAAATAAGGGGCCGGAAGATCCGGCCCCTTAAGTTTCCAGGGAGCTTAAAAAAGCTAATGAAATATTCTCAGGAGACTATCTCCCAATTAGCCTCAAAGGTGTTGTCATACAAAGTGTATAAGTACCCGAACATTTTTCCCACCCCCGGCGGCACATCCGGCTGGATGCGCCAGTAAGCCAGATAAATGGCAGGGATAAGGCGCGGTTCTTTGGTAACCGGGTCATCTTCAATAGTTTGCCACACTTCCCGTTTCTCCATGACTCGCCACCGGGTGCCATACTTTTTGCTCTTAACGGTCTGGCCGACGTTGGGCAATCCCTTCTCCCGGACGATTTCTTCGTAGTCTTTCATGGTAACCTCCTGGGGAGCACAAATTACTAAGCCATATTTCTAAAAAAAGAACCGATTAAACTTAGCCGATATCCGAATCGACTCCCGGCTATCACCCCCCTTGTTACCCCATAAGTTAAGAACGGCTGGGATCAATGTAAAGAAGCTGCGATGCGCTCTTTTAAGGCTAACAATTGAGCTTCGGCCTGGAGGATCTCCGCTAATCTACTATCCAGTTCCCCCACTCGCACCGCCGCGGCCTGGGCGCTGGTCTGCTTCTGGGTCCGGGCCCGCTCCAGGGCCTGGCGGATGCTTTGGGTAGTATCGTCGATTTTGGCCAGCCAGGTCTGGCGGAACTCCCGGGCAATTTCTTGTAAGCGTTGGTGAAAATCATAGCGCAGACGCCCACAATGCTTGTCCACCAGTTCCATCACATTTTCCAGCAGCTTCTTCAGGAGCAGACCTTTGGTCAAGGCCCGGGGCAAAAGAGAGGTAATGGTCATCTGGAGAATCTCCAGTCCCACCGGCTCTTCCTTGAATTTAAACCAGAACTGGCTTTTCTCGATAAAGACTTCCTCCGGGCTAAAGCCCCGTAAGGAGAAATCAAAGATGCGGGCCGTCACCTGGGTGAGGCGGTCCAGGATGGCGTTGATGCGTCCGGCGAAATCCAGGTGGGTGTCGGCCAATTTCTGGGACAGTTTTTCGATTTCCTGGCGCCGCCAGACGGTGAAAACGTCCCGGAGCTGAGCGAACAAGAAATCTTCCATCTCCTTCCGGAGGTCCAGGGCCAGGCGGCTTTTCTGCTGAAACGCCCCTTCCACCTCCCGGCGCAGCCTGGCGCTGGTCTCCCGCCGAAAATTGTCCAAATCGGCGTCCAACGCCGATATCACTCCTTTAACCCGCCCCTCCAATACCAGCAGGGACATCTCCCGCTCTTTCTCCAGCCCTGTCAGTTCCGCATCAAACCGGGTGATCTTTTCTTCCAATTCCTTCAGAGGGAGGATGTTGGCCTGGCGTTCCACTTTCAGGGCCAGGGTGGAGTCGGTGATGGCCTTTAAGGCCCCGGTAAGGCAGGAGATCAGGAGCACCCGCCCTTTGTCCTGATAGAGAAACTGGCGCAGGTGCTCCTCAAACTGAGGTAGCAAGCTGGTTTTTAAAAGGTCCGACTTCCCATTATGCTTGCCCTCTAAGGCCAGCTTGGCCGACATAGGGAAGATCATCACCCGTTCCGTGGCCAAATTGCTTTGCAATACCTGGGAGGTGAATTCCAGGGCCTCCCGGCGTTCCGCCTCTTCCACATAATCGATCTTATTCAGTACGAAAAAGAGCTTGTGGACGTATTCCCGGATATCCTGCAAAAACTCCTGCTCCGCTTCGGACAAGGGCGGGTCCACGGTGACCACGAACACCGCGGCATCCACCTGGGGCAGATAATTGTAAGCCACTTCGGTATTATGACTATAAACCGAGCCTACCCCGGGGGTGTCGATGATGCGCACCCCGTCCCGGAGATATTCGGAGGGATAGGCGATCTCCACTTCCCGCACCCCTTTTCGGTTCCGGGGATTGCCCTTTTCCGTGATGTAGTCCACCAACTCTTTCTGGGAAATCTTCCGCTTCTGGCCATTTTGGAAATGCACCTCGATGTTCAGCCGTTCTCCATAGCTGAGAATGGTAACCACCGAGGTCAAAGGAATAATGGCGGTGGGGAGCACGGCTTCCCCCAGCAAGGCGTTGATCAGGGTGCTCTTGCCCCGCTTGAACGCGCCCAAAATCACCAGATTGAAGCGGTTCTGACGCAGTTTGTCCAGAAGCCGGGGAAGAGTAGGCCCAGCGAGCTCCGCCATTTCCGACAAATGACTAAGCTGCTTTTCCAGCGCCTCCTGAAGTTCCCGATAGGCTCCCATATCTGCACCTCGCCTGGGGCCAAAAAAAACTTCTGCCCCAATTGGACAGAAGTCATCAGCCCCGCGCCTTATCTGGCGGGGCGGTTACGGCGGACTTCATCGCCTAGTTAGCTATAATTTAAATAGAAAATTAAGGCCATGTCAACCTGGAAGAAATTTTGTTGGGAAGGTCATTTCTGCACTATAGGCTAGCGGCATAACCGCGCCACCCGGCTTCCGGGCCCTCCCGGGAGCCGGGTGACGCTTGGTTAAACCACCTCCGGGGTGTGGGGTCCGGAGCGAGAGAGCCTCAGTTAGAACAGGCCGTAGGGTTTGCCGGTCTTGAGGTTTACGTCCACCCGCCGGAAGGCCGGGTTGGAACTGGTGCCGGGCATGAGCGAGATGGTGCCGGTGCACGGGCAGATGTACTTGGCGCCGCTGTATAGCAGGAAGTCCCGCACCGCCAGCAACCAGCCCTTGGGCGCACCCTTCCTGGTGGGGTCATGAGTGAGCGACAGGTGCGTCTTCACCATCATCACATGATAATCTCGGAACTTGGGATCGGCTTCGAAAGCCTTGGCCTTGGCCTCGGCCTCGGGGGTGTAAACTACCCCGTCGGCGCCGTAAACTTTCTGGGCGATGGTTTCAATCTTCTGACGGAGCGGCATCTCCGTGGGATAGAGGAACTTGAAGTCCACCTTCTCCTTGCAGGCGTCCATCACCGCGTCCGCCAGCTCCAGGCCGCCTTCGCCGCCGTAGCGCCAGTAGTTGCCCTCCGCGGCCCGGACCCCTTCGCCTTCGGCACACCGTTTAACTATCTTGATCTCTTCATCGGTGTCAGTGGGGAAGCGGTTGATGGAAATCACCGGTTTGATGCCGGACTGCTTGACGATGTTGATGTTGTGGACCAGGTTCTTGAGGCCGTCCTCCAGCCAGGCCAGGGTCTGGGGGGTGGATTTATAGTATTCCTCGGGGATGGGTTTCCCCGGCCTTACGGGCAGGGCCCCGGCGTTGACCCCGTGGTGCTTCAGGGCCCGGATGCTGGAGGTGAGCACCGCCACGTTGGGTTTGAGGCCGCTCTCCCGGCACTTGATGTTCCAGAACTTCTCAAAGCCCAGGTCGCAGCCGAAGCCGGACTCGGTGACGTGGTAGTCAAAGAGCTTCAGGCCGATCTGGTCGGCGACGATGGTGGACTGGGCCACGGCGATGTTGCCGAAGGGTCCGGCGTGCACGAAGACAGGCTGCAATTCCACGGTGGCGCACAGGGTGGGGTTGATGGAGGGCAGCATAAAGGCGGTCATGGCCCCGGCGCACTCCAGGTCCTCGGTGGTGACGGGGTTGCCCTTCTTGTCATAGGCCACGGTGATCTCGCCCAACCTTTTACGCAGATTCGGCAGGTCGCTGAACATGGAGAGGATGGCCATCACTTCCGAGGCCACCGCGATGCAGAAGCTGGAGTCCATCTGGAAGCCGTCCATCTTGGTGCCCCGGCCGATGGTGATGTTGCGCAGGGCCTGGGCGCAGAAGTCCATGCACCACTTAAATTCTACCCGTCTGGGGTCGATGTTCAGCCGCTTGAGGGGGATTTTGGCCAGCTGCTCGTCGTCGTAATTGAATTCATGTTGCAGGCGGGAAGTCAGGGCCGTCATGGCCATATTATTGGCATTCATGACATTGTTGATGTCGCCGGTGAGGCCCAGGGAGAAGTCGCTCATCGGGATCAATAGCGCGATGCCGCTACCGGCGGCGGTGCCCTTGATGTTCATGGTGGGGCCGCCGGAGGGCTGGCGAATGCAGCCGCCCACGTTCATCTTGCGCGCCCCCAGGCCTTCGATCAGACCCATAGTGGTCACGGTCTTGCCTTCTCCCAGGGGAGTAGGGGTGATGGCGGTGATGTCGATGTAATAGCCGTCCGGCTTGTCCTTGAGGCGCTCCTTCACCTTCATGTATTCCACCCGGCCGATCTTCCGGCCCATGGGAATGCGCTCTTCGGGCAAGATGCCGATCTTGTCGCATTGCGCGTTAAAATCCAGTTCCTCTTCCGCGAGCTCGCCAATCTGCCAGTCTTCCTGTTTGGTGGGATCATACTTGGCCATAATCCTGTCCCTCCCTAAGTGAAAAAATTTTTACTTACTAGAAAACCCGGGATGGTGAAGCAACCGGGGAAATCCCTCGGCAACCGCGCTCGCGCTATTCTCTCTAATACCAATTCGCACTTAAATAGGTATCAAAATGTAGGGGCGAACCTTGTGTTCGCCCACCAATTTAGGGCGAATACAAGATTCGCCCCTACGAAAAAAATTGTCGTTTGATGGCGAATTGGTATAAGTTACCTTTTCCCTAGATCGCGGACTAAATCGCTGTTCCTCCCTTATTCAAAACCATTTCCCAGCTTATTTAACACCATGGCACAATAGGTGGCCCAATCCTTCCACCTGACTTCGTCTATTTCTCCTCTTTCAAACATCTCCCTGGAGGTCTCGTCGATGATCGGGTCACGGCCACCCCTGGAGAGCTGATAGATCTTTTTCATTTCTTTTTCCGCGGCCCGATAAAGGGCCTTCTTGGTCAGGCGGAGATTTATCACTTTTCCTTTTGTCAGATTCCCTTCCTGATCGTGATCATCTGGATCCTTTTCGTTTTTTTCAGAAGTTACCGGGCTTCGAGGCTGTGTTGTGGGCAACTCTCGAACTACAGCTTCCCCCTTATTCTCTTCCTGCCATCCGGTGGGTTGGATAGGCTGATCTCCGGGCAGAATTTCCCAGTTGGCTTCGAAGGAATTATCGTAGAGGGTATAGGTATATCCCACCATTCTTCCCACGCCGAGCGGCACTCCCGGCTGGATGCGCCAGAAAGATAAGTAAATGGCAGGAATCATACGGGGTTCTCCGGTTTTGGGATCGGGCTCGATGTTCTGCCACACCTCCCATTTCTTCATGACCCGCCAGATGGTACCGTATTTCTTGCTGTGCACCGTCTGCCCCAAGTTGGGCAGGCCTTTTTGCCGGATGATTTCCTCATAATCTTTCATGACCGACCCTCCTTGCTGTAATGAGTCGGGCAGAAAAAAAAATGACTTCTGCCCGTGGACAGAAGTCATCAGCCCCGCCCTGGAGAACGGGGCGGTTTTGGCGGACCTCATCGCCTAATAATTTGGATAAGTTCTTTACAAGGGAAAGTCAATAGAAATTTTTAGAAAAAATCCTTGCATTCATTATTCGATGGCAATAATCTTGACGATGGCGATGGAGTCCGCCGGGGTGGAGGTGGCAGCACCCAAACCGCATTGACGCTGATGGCTCCTGATCTCACCCGGTGTGGTCAGGGGCTTTTTTGTGCTGAAATCTGAAAATCGGGGACAGTTATGGCTATAAGCCTGGCATTTATTATCATTTTGGGGTTAGCCGCGGATTATTTTTTCCGCCGCCTGAAATTGCCCGGCCTGGTGGGCATGCTCCTGGTGGGCATGGTTATGGGGCCCCACGTCTTAGGCCTGATCCGTCCGGAAATGATGGCAGTCTCCGCCGATTTCCGCAAACTGGCCTTGATCGTCATCCTGCTCCGGGCCGGCTTCGAGTTGCGCAAAGACACCCTGAACCGCACCGCCCGCCCCGCCATCTTGATGTCCTCGGTGCCCGCCCTCTTTGAGATCGCCGGAGTAGTGCTGGTGGCCCCCTTCTTCCTGGACCTTACTCCCCTGGAAGCCGCCATCCTGGGCTCCATCCTGGGCGCGGTCTCCCCCGCGGTGGTGGTGCCGTTGATGATCGACTTTATGGAGCGGGGTCTGGGCGCCAAAAAGGGCATTCCCACCCTGACCCTGGCCGCGTCCGCCATCGACGACGTCTTTGTCATCGTCATTTTCACCATCCTGTTGGCCATCGAAAAAGGCCAGCAGGTCAATTTCCTCTGGCAGATGGGCAGCATTCCGGTGGCCATTGTCCTGGGCATCTTGGTGGGCCTCATCCCCGGATATTTTCTCTATAAGCTTTTCATCCGCTTCGACGTCGCCAGTCCCCGGCGCAGCATCATCGTTTTGGGGGTAGCCATCCTCCTCACCTGGGTCGAGGACCTGGCCCATAGATTCATCCCCGTGGCCAGCCTCCTGGGGGTCATGGCCATGGGCTTCGTCATCCTGGAAAAACAGGAAAGCCTGGCCCACCTCATCTCCCAAAAACTGAAACGCATCTGGATCTTTGCCGAGTTGCTTCTCTTTGTCCTGGTGGGTGCCCAGGTGAACTTGCAGGTGGCCTGGCACGCCGGGTTGGCCGGGCTGGCGGTAATATTCGTGGGCCTGGTGTTCCGTTCGGTGGGCACCTATCTTTCGGTGATGGGCGCGGGCCTTAATTTTAAGGAAAAGCTGTTTTGCGTGGTCTCCTATATCCCCAAGGCCACGGTCCAGGCGGCCATCGGCGCCATCCCCCTGGAGGCCGGGGTGCCCGGCGGAGAAGTCATCCTGGCGGTGGCGGTCCTTTCCATCCTGGCTACCGCGCCCCTGGGAGCCATCGGCATCTCCCTCATGGGGGAGCGGATATTGGAAAAAGACGAGGTGAACGTTTACCGGTTCAAGGTCTTGCGGGAAAATTTGAAGCTGCCCCGGGTGGGAGAGCGAGTGCGGAATAAGCGCCACGGCACCGTCTATAAGGTTATCGAAGAAAAGGAAATCTGGGTGCCAGGCCCAGGCGAGGGCGCGCCGGCGCTGATCCCGGCCCTGGCCCTGAGATTCTGGAAGGTCAACGACCGGCAAGGCCGGGGCAAGACCATCAGCCACCAGTATGTCCCGGGAGACCTTTCTTTTGAGAAATATTGGGAAATTCTGGAGATGTGAAACTCCCGAGTCGGTGCTGAGAGGGAATTGGCGGGCAGGGCGGGGGAGCCGCGGCTCCCCCGCCCTGCTTTATTGGTGGTGGGTGGAGGGCCAGGGACCTCGGGCTATCAGCCTTCAGCAATTAGCCATTAAAAAGGAAAGACCAAGGCTGACTGCTGTAGGCGGACGCTGACAGCTAGTTTTGCCCTTAGCTCCCTCCCCCAAATATCACCTACCGCCCCGCCCCCGGCAAAAGGCCAAACCCTTGACAAAGACCGGGCTAAAGCTTATAAAAACTAGGCGACTGGGGGATCGTCCAACGGCAGGACTGCAGACTCTGGATCTGCCTATCTAGGTTCGAATCCTAGTCCCCCAGCCATTTAACTTATTGATATTCCTTAAAATGAATCTTTAAAAAGAATGTCCGTGGAATGTCCGTAGAAAAATCTGGGGCCCCAAAAGGGCCCCAAAATTTTTGGAGCTCCTGCTTCTCGGACCCAGACGGGAGAGTGGGTGCGGGTTCGACGTCCAAGAACCTAGCCCTTGCCGGACCCCTGCATTTCATGCTGATTCACTACCGAACAGAGGGAACAAGAGACACAGAGACACAGAATTTCAACCTGTTGCGGCACCAAAAATGGTTTGACATTGCTCCCCCTTTTTTGCTCTAGATTATTTGTTATCTTGTAAGCTATTGAGGAGTATGCTCTTATCAGAGGGAGACAATCATGCCTGCGATAACAAAGCCCGTCGAGCGAGAGATCATAGATGACTTTGCAAAAGAGATCCGTGAACGGCGCATGCAAACCGCTAAGCCCTCGAAAACCGTCATTAACTTCAGGACCGATATTAGGGACGTTATCGAGCGCACCATCTGGCGTGTTCCGATCGATCTCCTTCGCTACCGTAAATACAACGGCCGCATTGCATCTGACATTCTCGATTATGAGAGAAACGTTGGCATACTTGATGAAAAGGATGACCAAGCTCAGGCAATCATCGCTAATTTCCTCGCAGAAAAGGATCGAGAGAAAACAGCAGTTCTGCGAAGTTCCATCATGCACGCCGGTCAATTGCAGCCTGCCATCATTACCTGCGACGGATTCTTGATAAATGGTAACCGCCGCAAGATGGTCATGGAACGTCTCCACCAGGAATATCCGGGAAACGAGAATTTCTCCTACATGAAAGCTGTAATCCTCCCAGGAAAAGATGAGGAGGGGGGCCCTCCGACATTACTAGAAATCGAGAAAATTGAAAACAGGTATCAACTGCAAAGTGAGGGCAAGTCTGAATATTACGGTTTTGACCGTGCGCTCTCAATTAAGCGCAAGATCGAACTTGGTTTCACGCTGGAAGAACAATTGCGGGATGATCCACGTTTTGTCGAAGTATCGAAATCAGAATTGGAGAAGGCTGTCAGAGATTACAAAAAGCAGTATCTTGAGCCGCTTGAATGTGTTGATAGATATCTGAAACAGTTTAGGCGTGAAGGTCAGTATCGGACAATATCAACCGGCATGTCTGACCCAGAAGGACGTTGGCAGGCCTTCATTGACTATGCCAACAGTTATTCAAGATATTTCAGCAATGCCAAGCGCCGCATCGAACTGGGAATAGAAGAGGATGAAATCGGCAGCATTGAGGAAGCAGCTTTCAATATTATTCGCCTCCGAACGATCCCAGATATGCCAAAAGTTCATGTAATCATGCGTGATTTGCCTAAGTACTGCGGTCCAAAAGAAGGGAAGCTCAGGATCCTAAAGATTGCCGAAGAAGTGGAGCCAATCCTCCCCAGAGATCAGTGTCTGGATGATCACGGCAATCCATTAACCCCGGAAGAAGTCGATTTCAAATGGGCCGCAGATAATAAAAGATCCATCATCTACAACATTAAAAAGGCGAGAAACGTCTACGAAACGAAGAAGGAGAAAGAAACTCCGCTCGATCTTCTAGGGGCCGCATACAAGAAGCTCACGCATGAGAATATGGACGTGAATGCTATAGACGTTGCTGACTATGGGAAAGCTAGAAAATTGGCTGAAGACATCAAGAACCGTGCAGATATTCTAAAGAGCGAGATTTTTCTACTAGAAAAAAATTCCAAGAAACTTGCACAGAAATAGAATCCATGATTCGCATCACCCAAGAAAGCGATAGGATAATCGTCAGTGCAGATGTTAATGATTTGGCTCCCAGACATGAGAGCCAGTTGGCATTCTGGGGGTTCACATTCGAGCAAGCCAGCAACCGGTTTATATGTGAGTCTGTCGACGACGGCGAGCTTAATTCGAAACTCATTGCCTATCTCAAGCGGATGGGCCTATCGTATGCTCTGGATGCCAATATAGAGGCTTCCTTGGTCACGCGCGAAAACGCGACCCGGACTTTGAATGATGCAATTGTAAAGGGCAAGCACTTAAAGGATGGCAATCTAGACGACAAGCTTATATCAGATTTCATTCTATTTTTAGAGCATGGTGTCGCTCGTCCGCTGAAGGACCATCAATACAAAGCTGCGCTCCACCTTCTTTGCACTGAGAATGGTGCGAATTTTTCGGTGCCCGGTAGTGGCAAGACGGCTGTTGTGTTGGCGGTCTTCCACTACTTACGCAAGCTGCAGAAGATCGACTCTCTTTTTGTTGTAGGACCACCAGCGTGTTTTGGTCCTTGGCGGTATGAGTATCAGGCCGTCCTTGGCGTGGAGCCGGTCTTCCAGATTCTAGCTGGTGGCGACGTGAGCACCCGGCGCAACGAGTATTTCGTTAATACAGAGTCCGTCTGTGACCTCTATCTGACTACCTTCCAGACTCTCCAAAGAGACTGGAAACAAGTCCGAGTACTTTTCAAGCAACAGGACATTCGTTTCTTTTTGGTTATAGATGAGGCTCATTACATTAAACAAATAGATGGGGCATGGGCTAATGCAGTTCTAAATATTGCCCGTCATGCAGAGCATAGATGTGTCCTTACTGGAACACCTTTCCCGCGAAGTTATGGTGATGGGTTTAATCTCTTCGATGCCCTTTGGCCGGAGAGTCCCCCCATATCTTCAGAAAGCCGGCACCGAATCGCCCTGTACACCCAGCAGAATCAGTTAGAAAGAGCGGCGGAGATACTTGAAACGGCAATCGGCCCGCTGTTCTATCGCGTCCGGAAGGTGAATCTAGGATTAGCGCCACAAGTTTTTCACGAACCATTGAGCATCAGGATGAACAAGTACGAAAGGCTTGTTTACGACTCAATCTTGGACCGTATTCGTGACTTTTCGCAATCCGACTATTTTCGCAATCTAGATCTGCTTCTGCAGCTACGGCGTGGTCGAATGGTGCGACTCCGGCAATGCCTTTCATATACATCGCTACTTGCTGCAGCAGTTAAAGAGTACACAGAGGATCTCATTGGCGAAGATCTCTCGTTGTCTGACGTGATTAAAAATTACAACGAGATTGAAACGCCTGCTAAAGTCGAGAAACTATTACCCATGGTCCGGGACATTATTGCAAAGAGCCAAAAGGTCGTAATCTGGTCCAATTTCGTGCGCACGCTGGAGCATCTTCGGGATCTGATTTCCGCCTCCGGGATTGGAGTGCGACTCATTTATGGCGCAACGCCAATTCAGAAGGCAGATATCAATGACGAAATGACTCGCGAAGAGATTATCAGGGAATTTGTCGACCCCACAAGTAACGTAAGCGTTCTCATTGCGAACCCGGCGGCATGCGCCGAGTCCATTTCCCTGCACAAGACTTGCTCACATGCAATCTATTACGACCTTTCGTATAACTGTGCCCAGTACATTCAGTCTCTGGATCGCATTCATCGTGTGGGCGGTTCAGAGAACAAGCCGTCCCACTACCATTTTCTGCTGTATGCGGACACCATTGATGGAGATATTCTCAACAACTTACAGCGGAAAGCAGAAAATATGAGTCGGGTTATCGATCAGGATTACCCAATTTACTCGCTGGATATGTTTGAAGAGGACGATGAATTAGAGGCCTATGAGCGACTCTTTGGGTCAGCGAACAAGCGTGTTTGAGGGTCTGCAGTGGGCACATGTATTGGCATTGGTGGACATACTACGCGAATGTGACCTGCAAACTTCTCATTACATTGAGAAACGCTATAAAGAACGTGCATCTCATTTCGCTCAGACGCTTGCCTTTCTTAATCGCATCGGGCTTGTCAAGCATCGCAAAGGAGCACTTGTGCTTCAAGACCAGCTTCCCGCAACCCATAATATTAACTTTCTTTCAACAATCCTTGAACATCTCGTCCTATCTAAAAGCCGGTACAATTCCGAAATTGTTCGTTACCTGGGGAAATACGCCATTACAGGAACCCAAGTCAGTTATCGTTCAAACGAACGGACGCGGTCCGAGGAGAGTGCCATTAGGAATTTCCTTATGGAAATGGGTGTGATTGCATATATTCGACATGAAGACCGTTACGTTGTTTCGCCCGAACATCTTTGTTTTTACATTCAGGCCCGCCAAGAGCATAAGCTCTGTCCACCACTCCGGCTCACCGAAAAAGCGGAAGCTCGCGATGAGATCGCATTAGAGGCTGAGAGGGCGGTTGTTGCATTTGAAAAAGAGAGGGTCGGGCCGCTGTTATCTCACCATGTCGAGCATGTGGCTCTTCGCAATGCAGCCGCAGGTTTTGATATTCTCAGTGTAGCTGCGGAGACTCCCATGGATGTAACGAAGCGGTACATCGAAGTAAAAGCAGTATCCCCAGCATCCTTTCAATTTTATTGGACCCGAAACGAGGTCGAGGTTGCGCGCCTTCTGGGCCCACTTTACTACCTATATCTAGTTCCTGTGGGGACCGGCTATGAGATTGGTAGGGATCGATTTGTGATAATTTCCGATCCTTATGCCGACGTTCTTGGTCCTGGGGGCAAATGGGTTGTTGAAAACGATGTCATCCTCTGCCGGCCTGCATGATCAGCTATTTGGGTTCTAGACAATGAACGATATGTACTCGACTCCAACCCACACGTCTGATACACTAAAGGCCAAGCCCGTGAAGGCGCCATTTGGATACTACGGGGCTAAGCAACGGATTGCGCGAAAGATCATCAATACGCTTCCACCACATAACGCTTGGGTAGAAGGGTTCTGTGGTTCCGCTGCTTTAACATTGGCGAAACCGCCGGCGCCGATCGAAGTCATAAATGACGCCGACGGCCAGATTGTGAATCTCTTCGAGCAGATCCGCAACAATGCCGAAGCATTATGTCGTGCTGTCGCTCTTACTCCTTATGCCCGAGAAGAATTTGAGCGTGCTCGTCAAATTCAGGAAGAGCCCGACCCTTTGGAGAGAGCACGACGTTTCTTAGTCGCCACAATGATGACAGTCAACGCGACAATCGGTGGACAGCATTGCGGATTCTCTTTCTCCCAATCATATGCAAGAGAGGGTAGAGAGGCGCGAGTGAACCGTTGGTACAACCTCCCGGCCCGACTGGAGAAGGTTGTCGAACGCCTTCGAGGTGTCCGCGTCGAGAATCGCGATGCCTGTGAATTACTGGAAATGTTTGCTAATCGGCCAGCGACCCTCGTGTACCTTGACCCTCCTTATTTCGTGAAGCGAGATCACGGTTACATTATCGACGCCAATGATCGTGGTTTCCATGCGAATCTCCTCGCTATCTGCAAGAAAGCTAAGTGTATGCTTCTTATTAGTGGCTATGAGAACGATTTTTACGAAAAAGTTCTCAGACCTGAAGATGGCTGGTCCAAGAGTACGATCGAAACTCATACACGGGATACGACCGGCAAGGATTATGCACGCACAGAGGTGCTGTGGATGAATGCACAGTTCTCCAAGGCACAATCTACCCAGAAGATCCCTATCCGCTTGACTAAGAAGGAGAAGAAGGAGAACAAAATAAACCCCTGCAGGATCCGTTAAGTTCTCATGTTGGAGCAGGGCTTTGCAACCAAGTGGGTCAGCAAGCTGAAGCTTGAGAACTACGAAGATAAAAATCAATTTTATTAAGGAAAATACAATGGATAAAGTGTCCTGAATCAGACTTGATTTGACAATATACCAGCCTTTATCAGTTCTTCTTCAGTCCTTTTTTTGACTTCTTCCTCATATTTCTTCTTGATTCTATTAAGTTCTCTATTCAATATGTCATTAACACTTGATTTAAGTCTTTCGAATTCTTGCTTGGGTAGACTTAAGAAAAATTCTCTTGGTATGAATACTGCAACTGGAATAGTCATTTGTTCCAAATAGTGATAGTCGATAGAGCTAACTTCTACAAATTTTTTGAACTTACCAGTAATGGTATCGAAAATTTTAGGTTCTTCCAACCATTTTAAGATCTTTTTTGGGGTAATTCCTACCGGTCTAGATTTTGCTCCGGTATCCACCGTAATTTTGTAATCTCCACGGCCTTCTTCTTCTTCAAGAATTGATTCCAGCTTCTCAAGTTCCGGGGGACTATCATGGGGCTCCAAACCAGGAGCAGTCATCCACTCCAAGCGAAGATTAAATTTTTTTCGAGCTACTAACTTTAAGGGTTTTTCCCGGTTGAGGAATTTTTCAATGGCCAGGTAAGGTTCACTTTTCTTCCGGAAGTTGCTTTTGATTTTGGAGATAAAAGAGGCTTCATCATATTTAAGTAACTCCCAGGGATTTTTAAACTTCTTTAGGAAATCTTTTTGTTCCTTTAATGCTTCCCCTATAGCCAAGTCGAAGAGGCGGCAAGTTTTGTGAAAATACACCGCATTGTACATATAAAATACTGAATGAAAATAATCCATCACGCAATCTAGGTTTGATCCATGGATTTTGAGGTGGTTATCTTCTACCAGAAAGCTGTCGATGATGCGATCCACATCGACCTGTCCATATTCTGGGGTGCCTGCATGATAGGCATCCCTCACTAGATAGTCCAGTTTATCGCAATTGATGGGCCCAGAGATAAGTTCGTGTAGGAAATGGAGGCGCTTACCATCGATTATTACGTTGTCCGAAAGAATATCGCAGACAAAATCAGCCATTTCTTCATCCAAGCCCTTCTTCTTTACTTCGGGAAGAAGAATCGCCTCTATAATCTGCCTGGACATTTCTTCATGTTTGAAACGTACGTCAGCCTCCCTACAGATGCTTTCAAACAAGTGGGAAAACGGGGCGTGTCCTAGATCGTGGAGCATTCCAGCCAGCCGCACCCCCTGGGCAACCCAGGTGAGATTCTTGGGACCCGGCGGTGCATCCAAGTGCCAGAATTTGTTTAAATCATCGATGCCTTCTACTTTGCTGGAGATGGGTTCTTTGAAAAACAGGGGCGGTACCGATTCCCTCAGGAGCCGGTGCTGTTTATATAGGATGCTGGTAAAGGCCCGGTGGATCAAATGCATGGCCCCCAGGCTGTGGCATTTGCGGCTGTATCGGGCATTAGGATAGACCAGGTGGACGCTGTGCATTTGCGACACCCGATCCAGCCGCTGAAAGGCCCTGGTTTTTAAGATTTCATTTTCTAAGTGGGTTATGTGGATATACTTATAAAGAGGATCACGAATGGTACGACAATAATGTAGGAGATCGTGATGGTCAGGACTGGGGGAAGGTGCAGGATAAGTGGGCATCATGGCATTTCTGTTTGATTTTCTCGAGAATCTCCTCACCCCGCGTCAATTCTACCTGGGTCAACTTATGTTTATTATAGGCTAGACATAGTGAAGCCAGGCAGATATCGTTAGTCTCATAGTCCTTTAAAAGAGAACCTACTTTATATTCTAAAGAACTTGGTTTGTATTCTTGATTTATTTTTTGCTTGTTTTCTTGTATACACTTTTCCAGGAGATACAACTTCTTGCTCAAAGTGGTGCTTTCAATGCAGGCTTTACCATAAGTGTGAAAGTCGTCGGCCAAATGAATCATAAGATATTGGGCAATGTAAGCCGCACATTTTACTAAAACAGGATTGTCCGTACCTAACCCATTAATAAAATCCCATAAATGTCTAACCCACTTTTCCGGATGCAGGAGATCTTTTTCGGCTGAAATCCCGGCGTCCGCAGCTTGTATTGGTTTTTCCATCCAAGACAGGTCAAATTTTTTATTTGATACTACATCTTTTACTTCTTTATAAGGATAGATTGTTTTATAAGTTATGTCTTTAATAGAATCATTGTCGGCATAATCGAGATCTTGAAATAGTACCACCACGTAATAATTAGTGGATTGGGTATATTTAATTTCATCTACAGGTTTCCTAATGCCTTTCCCTGAATAGATCAAGTCATAGATGGTACAGACCTTTCTCTGCGTATGGCGCAAGGGACGGGAATCTTCGGGAAAAAGCCGGACCATTGCTTTGCGAAAAAGTGAATATTTAATAAACGTTTTGTCCTTTAGATCAGGATGTTTTTTAAATAAGCGAGACAAGAGGATAGGTCCCACTGGGCCATATTCCTTCACCAAAAATAGCAGTTGGTCGATGGGTTGGCCAGCATCCTCTTCGAGCTCTTTCAGATTCTTGACATAAGCCTCCACTAACTCATTGGGGAAGTATTTAGCCAGTATGTCGAATGAGATAAAATAAGGATGCAGGGTACCATTAACCTGTATAAAGGCCTTGTCTTTGTCTTCGGTGAAGCAAATGAGCAGGGGTAGGTTTACATCAAGGTCCAGGGCCCGGCGAGCAACCTTTTCCAATGGAACAAAGTTAGAAATATCTTCAAGGTAAGAGTTTACTCCCTGGACAATTTTTTCAATTGGCGAATGCCCCCCTTTCCGCAAAAATCTTTCGGCTATATCCAGGTTGCGAGACAAAAGGGAAAACAAGGGGGTTAGTTTAACAAGAAATCTCTCGGTGAGGAATTTTTTCAGTTTTTGGTGTTGGTTATAAAATTCCCACACAAATGATGCCCTTGGGTCATCTTTTTGCTCATATAAACTTCCATCTTTGATGCGGTGCTGGTCCCACGAAAACTCCCAAAAGGGACGTAAATCTTTTTGATCGATGCTCTCCTTGAACCGCGGTAGGTATTCTAAGATTTCAAATTCAGGTGAATCCATAGATTACCCTTCAGATTAGCTGGATGCTATAAATTATAAATCCAGGTGGTTTCTCACCGCCTGGAGAAAATCTTCGATCAGCTCACTTATCGGGATATTTTGTTCCAATCTGGAGACGATGAATTCGTCATCTCGGCCCGAGACTTCCTTAAAAGCTTTGCCGATGGTTTCTTGGGTTAAGCTTCTGCTGGGGCCTGCTTTTAATCTTCTCAGAGTTTCAATTCTTACCTTCAGAGAACCCCTGATACCAAAGTATGCCCTTCCTTTCATAACATAAGGGAAGAGGATGTTCAACCGGAAAAGCCTCATTACAGTGGCTTTTTTGCCTTCCACCAACCCTTCCCGCAGGATTGTATCCACATCAATTTTTTCTAGAAAATTCTTGTTTTCCAAAACAGACTCCTTGGATGATCAAAATTCATATAATCATAACTAATGACGATATATGGTTATATATATTTGTCATTTATTATAAATGTCAAGATAAATTTATCATTGATGAGTAAATTTTTAAGAAAATATGTTAGATTTATATTCTTTGCGACGACTGGGCACTCAATGGCGTTGCCCTCAAAGCAAAGGGGCCACCGAAGTGGCCCCTGCTTACCGGAATTGATCTTTAAGCCCCGGGGTCGCCGGTGTTAAAATAGCTTTCCGGGGGTCTCATGGCCCGCAGATTGGCGATGTCGGCATCGGTGATATTGGCGGGATCAACCTCCCAAGCCTTGATGATGCCGATTGCTCCGGGAACTCCATATTGCAGGGCCAACTGGATGATGGACAGAATCAGGGTGGTCTCCATTACTTACTCCCTCCCGTAAACTGGCCCACGAAGCCCACCAGCTTACTCAAAGCGGCCATGGCCTTGGAAAAATCCTGGTCTTTCCCGGCCTGGAGGCCGTCCACGGCGATCATGTAGGCATAATAAAATTCACGGCCATACTTAATGGCCATGGCCTTATCCTGGTCGGTGATTTTTCCCTGGGCATAGAGGTCGGCCACGGCTTTCATGGTGGTGTCGTAGGTGATCTTGGCCGTTTGCAGGGTCTTCAAGCCGGCCGCCAGGGCACTTTGAGACGGACTCACTTGCCCAGCCTGGTTACCGCCGCAGGCGGCGACCAGGAAGGCCAGGACCAAAAGACAGGCTATCCAACTGGCTTTTCGGGTTCGCATGGTTCCTCCCTTTTCCCGTTCACACGGGCCATTATTTTAAAAGCCTCATCCTTGATGCGGCTGCCGACGCTCGACCCGAAGTAATAGGCAACCACGGCCATCATGAGGGCCTCCACCTTGGCCTCCGGCCTAAACCACATCATGATGAACCCGCCGATGACGACTATAATGCCGATGAGCGGCCCGGCGTTTTTTTCCAGGTTCATGACGGCACCCGATAATCCAGCACCCGGTCTTTGGGATACCAGGCCACGTTGACGGCGTCCCCCTGGTTCCCGCCCAGTACCTGGACAGAATCCTCGTCCTCGTCCAGGAAGAAGGCCACGTGGCCGGCGTTCGCGCCCCGGCTGAAAACCACGATACACCCCTCCACCGGTTCATCGGTCGCCTTGCCCCACTTGAGCCAGCTTCGCGCCCAGGCGGAGTTCGTCCGGTCGGCGATGCCGGCCATCATCAGGCACCAATTCACGAAGGCGCTGCACCACGGCGTCTCGTCATTGGCGTTCTCCGGATAGCCGAGGTTCGTAGATTTAAGGTATTCCACGATGCGGGGGTTGTCCGCCTGGCCGGCGTATTCCCGGACGCCCATTTCCTTTCGGGCAAATTGCATCCAGGGGAAGGGGACAACTTTGGCGGCGGGCTTTTCCGGCTCTTCGGCTTCCTCAATTCCCTCCAGGTATTGGTCAAAGACCCATCCCTTCCTGCCGTCTACGGTCTCCACCTCAACCCAGCCGAACCCGTCCCCGACTTCGACAATGGTCCCCCTGGGCAGAACACCGATTACCTCCCCTCTCTCGAAAGGTTCCCGAAGATTTAAGGCGCTCGCCGTTACCCTTGCTCGCATAACCCTCCTCCTTATCCGGCCCGTTTGGCTTCCTCATTGAGATGCCGCTCGAATTCCGGCCGTCGCACGTAGTCAATGGGCAGCTTTTCCCTTAGCTTGCGCTGGCGTTCCTCCGCCTCTTTTATGCGCCCATCATGGCCTTCGAGCTTTTCATCCAAGTGGGCCCGACAGGCTTTGCAGCTCTCCTTGATCTGGACGGTGAAATTTTGGTTCATTCTTTTCATCACCCAGAAGGTCAGCCCGGGAGTGCCGCAAGCCGCCACCACAATAGAGATTAACTGGGCCACCACTACAATGTCGGAACTCATAATTCACTACCAGCCGCCTTAAGCAGGCGATCTCTGTTGAGAAGCCGGCGCGCCACCCTGATGTCTTTACCCCATTCCAGGCCCCGGTCGAACAGGTTGTGTTCGAATCGCTGGATGCCAAAACGACGCACCAGGTCATCTATCAGCACCAGGTGGTCGAAGTCCTTGCAGGAGAAGGCATCCGCCGCAAGAAAGGCGCGTTCCGGATAGGTGTGGATGGAAATGTGGGATTCAGCAATGAGGATGACGCCGGAGATACCCCGGTCCTCCGGTTTGGGGGCTTGATATTTGAACACGTAAGGGGGCATGATTTTGGTCATCTGGATCAGGTCTGGCGCCTCCTCCAGGAAGGCATAAATCACCTCCAAGTCCGCCAGAGCCAGAGGATTAGCCCCATAACCGTCAAGGGTCAGGTGGGGGCCAAAGGCCGAGTAAGGAAACTGTTCCATCTTCCATAAACCCTCCCTTAGTCCTGTCTCCCATAACACCAAAAAACCGCCGGGACGGTAACGTCACCGGTGGCCGCCACGTCCAGGGTCACTTTGGCGGTCATGGCCCCCGCCACCAGGAGTTCCTTCTCCAGGTTGTGATTCTGGTTTTCGGCCTTGGCCCCGGAATTGTAGAATTCGCAACCGTCCTCATCTTCCAAGGTGAGGGTGGCGGTAGCGGCAGACCCGGGGGATGGGGGGCACCCGCAGGTGCATCAGCCGGACCAGGCCTTCCAGCACCAGGGGCAAGGAGACCACCTGGACCCCGTTCGCAAAGACGAAATTCTGTTTCTTCCTTTAAGCTTTTTCAGCCTTCATTGCCTTGAAGTGGGAGCGGGTGGATTTGGTGAATGGGATTGTAATCTGCGCGGCAGCTATGGACAAAAACGTTTGCCGGGAATATACTAAAACCAACCTCACTCCCCGGTAGCTCAGCAGGTAGAGCGGGTGGCTGTTAACCACTTGGTCGGCGGTTCGAGTCCGTCCCGGGGAGCCACGCCATCAAAGGGGTTGGCTAACTTAGCCAACCCTTTTTTTGCCGGGTGGGTACCAAAGTGAATGGCCTTGCCGATGTTTACCTGGCAAGCCGGGGGGGAAGCGTCCCCCAAGCTAAGGTGGCTGCCCAGACCTAGCGCCCCTAGCGTACCCTAAGGCAAGTCAACCCCTGCCCAAGCCTGATATTCAGATCGTCCGGGCAAATTTCCCTGATTTGACGATAATTGCCGCTCCTGGCAGGTAATCTTTAATTTCACTTTCCCGCCTCCTGCCGCTGGAACCTTCTTCCGAAAACAGGCTTGTGACCTTGCCACCAGGGTCATCATGATTATTTTTTGGCTAGAAGAAAATCTCTCTATATCATGGGGGCACGCATGACTACCTCAGACAGAGAAGCTCTCCAGGATCCGGTCTGCGGCATGCTGGTGCCGCCGGACAGCCCCTACCGGGCCACGTTTGCTGGCCGGGATTTCAGCTTTTGCAATCCCCGGTGCCTGGAGCGGTTCCAGTCTGATCCGGAGCGGTATCTGGAAACCGGCGGCGAGAAACCTGAAGAGGCTGGAGCACCGGTAACCGCTCCGGCTGAAGAAAAGCCTGCTGCTAGGGGCGCCGCCTATTACACTTGCCCCATGGACCCGGAGGTGCGCCAGGCGGAACCCGGCCCCTGCCCGAAGTGCGGCATGGCCCTCGAGCCCCGCACCATCTTCGCCGAAGAGGAGGAAAACCCGGAACTCAGGGACATGCGGCGCCGTTTCTGGGTTTCCGTGGCGCTCACCATCCCTCTGGTGGCCATTGCCATGGGGGGCTTGATTCCGGGATTTCAACCCTTCCTGGAAAGCCTGGCCCCGGCTCACGTCTGGGGTTGGGTGGAACTGGGCCTGGCCACGCCGGTAGTCCTCTGGGGCGGCTGGCCTTTCTTCGTCCGGGGCGGGCAGTCCGTCATCAACCGCAGCCTCAACATGTTCACCCTGATCGGCCTGGGCGTGTCCGTGGCCTACATTTACAGTGTCATCGCCGAGCTGTTTCCCGACATCTTTCCACCGTCCTTCCGAGGTGAGACCGGGGAAGTGGCGGTCTATTTCGAGGCCGCGGCGGTCATCGCCACCCTGGTGCTCCTGGGCCAGGTGCTGGAGTTGAAAGCCCGGGGCCAGACCAGCGCCGCCATCCGGGCCCTGTTGGGCCTGGCCCCCAAAACCGCCCGGCGTCTTCGGGATGACGGCGCCGAAGAGGACATCTCCCTGGACCAGGTGCGGGAAGGCGACCGCCTTAGGGTGCGGCCCGGAGAGAAGGTGCCGGTGGACGGCACCGTCCTGGAGGGCAAAAGCTCGGTGGACGAGTCCATGGTCACCGGGGAATCCATTCCGGTGGAGAAAGAGCCGGGCGCCAAGGTTATCGGCGCTACGGTGAACGGCACCGGGTCGCTGGTGATGCGGGCGGAAAAAGTGGGCACCGACACGCTTTTGGCCCAGATCGTCAAGATGGTGGCGGAAGCCCAGCGCAGCCGGGCACCCATTCAGAAGCTGGCGGACGTGGTGGCGGCCTACTTCGTGCCCGTGGTGGTGGGGATCGCGGTCGTCACCTTCATGGTTTGGGCCCTGGTCGGCCCCGAGCCCCGCATGGCCCACGCCATCATCAACGCGGTGGCCGTCCTCATTATCGCCTGTCCTTGCGCCCTGGGTTTGGCCACCCCCATGTCCATCATGGTGGCCACGGGGAAAGGGGCCACCGTGGGGGTGCTCTTCAAAAACGCCGAGGCTATCGAGGTCATGCGCCAGGTGGATACCCTGGTGGTGGACAAGACCGGCACCCTGACCGAAGGCAAGCCCAAGCTGGTCAGCGTGGTCTCCCGGGACGGCGGGGAGGAAGCCACCCTGCTGGCCCTGGCCGCCACTTTAGAGAAAGGCAGCGAACACCCCCTGGCCGCGGCCATCGTCAAAGGCGCCCAGGAACGGGAGATTAAGCTGAAAGACGCCCAGGACTTCGACTACCTGACGGGCAAAGGGGTCACCGGCAAGGTGGACGGACGCCAGGTGGCCCTGGGTAATCTGCGGCTGCTGAAAGAATTGGGCATTGAGGCCGGGAAACTGGCGGAACAGGCGGATTCCCTGCGCCGGGAAGGCCAGACGGTGATGTTCGTGGCCGTGGACGGCCAGGCCGCCGGCCTGGTGGCGGTGGCCGACCCGGTCAAGGAGACCACCCCCGCGGCCGTTCAGCGGCTTCACCAGGACGGCCTCCGAGTGGTCATGCTCACCGGGGACAACCGCACCACCGCCGAGGCGGTGGCCCGGAAGCTGGACATCGACGAGGTCATGCCCGAAGTGCTCCCGGACCAGAAGGCTGAAAAAGTCAAGGACCTCCAGGGAGAAGGGCGTTTTGTGGCCATGGCCGGGGACGGCATCAACGACGCCCCGGCCCTGGCCCAGGCCCAGGTGGGCATCGCCATGGGCACGGGCACGGACGTGGCCATGGAGAGCGCCGGAGTCACTCTGGTCAAGGGCGACCTCCGGGGCATCGTCCGGGCCCGGCTCCTCTCCCGGGCCACTATGCGTAATATCAAGCAAAATCTCTTCTTCGCCTTTGTTTACAACAGCCTGGGGGTGCCCATCGCCGCGGGCGTGCTCTTCCCCTGGTTCGGTATCCTGCTCAGCCCCATCATCGCTGCCGCGGCCATGAGCTTCAGCTCGGTGTCGGTGGTGGGCAATGCTTTGCGCTTGCGGCGGGTTAGCCTGTAAGCCAGCCAAAAAGGTTAGCTAAGTAAGAAAAAAGCGTCATGCCCAAAGATCCCGTATGTCGGATGGAGGTCAGTGAAGAGGAGGCCATTCGAGCCGAGTGCGACGGCGTGACGTACTACTTCTGCTCCGAGGGGTGCCGGGACAAATTCCTGAAGGAGCGCACCTGCGAGCCCCGGATTGCCTATGACGTGATTATCATCGGCGGTGGACCGGCCGGACTCACCGCGGCGGTCTATGCCGCCACCCTCCAGATAGAAGCCTTGCTGATTGCCAAGGATTTGGGCGGCCAGGCCGTGGACAGCACCAAAATCGAAAATTATATGGGCTTCGATTTCATCACCGGGCCGGAGTTGATCAAGCGGTTCAAACATCAGCTTCTCCATTCCCATTACCTGGATCACCTGATCAGCGAAGTGGAAGAAGTCCGGCGGCACCAGGAGGGCTTTCAAGTCACCACCGCCGAGGCCCTGCATTATCACGGGAAAGTCCTCATCATCGCCACCGGCATGACCCGGAGAAAGCTAAAGGTCCCGGGTGAAGCGGAGTTTCTTAGAAAAGGGATATTTTACGGCAACCTGCAGGAGTTGGGGTTCGTAGAGGGAAAAGGCGCGGCGGTCATCGGCGGGGGCAACTCCGCTCTGCAGGTGGTGGAAAACTTGAGCACCGTAGCCCGGGAAATCTTTTTGGTTTCCACTTCCGAGCTCTCCGGGGACCCCTCCCTGGTGGAAAGGGTCAGATGCCTGCCCCACCTGAAGATTTACGAAAACTTCACAGTCCTGGAATTCACCGGGGACCAAACTCTGACCGGCGTCACCATCAAGAAAAAGGCCCGGGAAGATACCCAGCGCCTGCCGGTGGCCGGGGCTTTCATCGCCATCGGTCTGGAGCCCAACTCCGGGCTGCTGGCTGCTATGGTCAACCTGAACGAACGTCGGGAAATAATGATTCATCCGGACTGCTCCACCTCTTGCCCGGGGATCTTTGCCGCGGGTGATGTGACGGATTCCTATGGCAAAAGGATCATCATCGCCTCCGGGGAAGGGGCCAAGGCGGCCCTGGCGGCCCGGCAGTATCTGTTGAACTTGCGGAGAGCGGTTTGCCTTGAGGAAGGTTAGATGAACGCTTGACCTTTCGGTTTGAGAAGAGGCCGGTAAAGCAGGTCTCTTGAATTATAACCACCTTAGGCAAGGAAGAAATTGTTATGGGAAGGATAACGACGCTTCTGGTAACGGCGGCGCTTCTTTTCTTGCCGGCGTTCTTAGCCGCCCAGATGCATGGCGGTTCAGGGCAGCACATGAGAGGATCGGGCCAACCTATGATGGGGCCGGGCATGATGCACAGTATGGGCATGATGTCCGGGATGATGGGGGACATGCAACAGATGATGCAGTCGGGCCGGATGACCCCGGAGCAGCAGAAGCAGATGCTGGAGATGATGAACCAGATGGGAGGCATCATGCAGCAGATGGGCGGTCCTCAGGGGGCGCAGATGCAGGGCCAGCACCAGCACCAGCTCCAGCAGATGCAGAAGCGGCTGCAAGAAATGCAAGGCCAGATAAAGCAGAAGTAATATTCCTCTTAGAGACGGCTCAACTTCAAGGGGATGACCATTGCCCGGAGAAGGCAGAAGGCAGCATGAACTATGAATCAATAGAACCGGTACTGCTTGAGCCCAGCATCGTTCGCAGGAAATCAGGTCCTCTGCCCTGGGTGGGGCTGCTCCTGGGGGCGCTGGCCGGATTTTTTATACTACATCCCCTAGCTATGCTGGTGCGGGCGGCCCACGATTCGATTTACTCCGGCGTCCCCTTTACCCTGGAGCCGGCTTTTCTCCACAGTTTCCATAGACAAATGTGGCCCATGATGATGCTTTACACCCTGTTGGGGGCACTGGTCGGGGTTGTTCTGGGCCTCATCCTCAAGCGCCTTAAGGAAAACCGCCAGCGCCTGGACACTCTGCACCAGGAATTCGAACTCCAGGTGGCCACCCTGAGGCATCATTACAAAAACCTGGCCATCGGCATCCAGGGCCTTGCCGGCCGCACCAGGCGGAAACTGGAGAGCTTAGAGAAACAGTTGCAGCAGTGTGCTATCGAGGATCCCCACGTTCACCAGGAATGCGAAACTATGGCCCGCAATGTGGAAATTCTGGAAGAGGCCTCCCAGCGCCTCACCCAGACCTTGGGGCAAGAACTGTTGTTTCTCAAGGCTCTCACCAGCGAGTCATTGGTTCCGGGGAAGAGGGACTTCTACCCGCTCCTGATCCACTCCATCAACGATCTCTTAAATTTGCGCTTTCGGGACAAAGAACTAAAAGTGGAAATCGACGGTGAGTCCCTGGAGCACTGCCATAAATCCCTGGTCTTTACCTTCGAGCCTTACACCCTGGAAGTCGTCCTCCAGAATATCTTGAGCAACTCCATGAGGTTCGGCGATCACCTTCAGGTGGAAGTGAGGGACCGGGACGGCTGGGTGCGGGTGGAAATCAGGGACAACGGCCCCGGCCTGGAGGTGGAGAAACTCAGGGACCGCCTGTTGGCTCCCGCCGACCGCCAGACAGCCGACAGCACCCACCTGGGACTTAAAGTAAGCCTCCACCTCATTCAGAAAAGCGGCGGACGTCTTTCCGTTTGGAGCCAACCCGGAGCCGGAGCGGCGTTTATCATCGAATTGCCTAAACAGCCGTGACCATTGCCCGAGGACCAGTAACCGGCCAAAGGCTCTTCCGGGTCAATGGAAATTTAAGCCCCAAGAAGGAAAACTGAAACTCAGGAGGTGGTCCATGCGGTGGGAAGAACCGGAACAGGGGTTAGCGAACTCAGCCGGACTTCAGGGGTGGATCTGCCCCGGGCACCCAGAAACTCTATGGGACGAGGCGGGCCAATGCCCCCGGTGTGGCACGGCGATGAAACCGGGTCATCTGGCCGATGAGGCGGTCAGCGAGCCCAAATTGGATCTGGTGAGGCGGCGGCTCCTTGGAATCGGTCTCACCATGATGTCGGCCCTCGTGGCCTGGGCCAGTGGTTTCCGGGGGGAAGCCTTGGCCCAGATGGGGCGGGGGATGATGGGTGGACCGGGGATGGGGCCTGGCAGAGGGATGATGGGAGGGGGTTGCCCGATGTGCGGCCAGAACTGGCAAAAAGTGCCGGATAAACTGCCTACTCCTAAGAGCCAGGCCTGGCTGCAAGACCTGAAAGATGTTCTCTCCCTGGAACGGCTGTCCCTGGTGCAGTATCAGGCGGACGAAAAGAAATACCAGGTTTATATGCCGTATATGATGATCATCCCCCAGGAAGATCTGCACATTAAGTGGATCAGCGAGTTGTTCGCCGCCTACGGCCTGTCCGCGGCCGGTCCCACGCCGGCGGTGCGGAAATCTAAGACCATTACCCAGGCTTATGAAATCGCCCTCAAATTGGAAGAGGACCTCCTTCCCCGCTATGAACAGCTTATCCAGGCCGCCGCAGACCCCCAGAGCGCTCAGGTGCTGAGTCCCATCCTTTATCAGACCCGGATGCATTACATGATGTTCAGCCATGCCCTGAGGATGGGAGGCAGGATGGGGCCGGGCATGATGGGTCCCGGCATGATGCCCCGAGGCAGGTGAAATTTAAGCGGACAGGGCTGTTGACAATTCGTATTCAAACCGGCATTAAAATGTCGGGAAGAACCTGGTGTTCGCCCGCCTAAGAGGGCGGACACGCAAGTCCGCCCTTGCAAAAATATCTATTTGAAGGCAACTCGAGATCTCGGCGGAAAAGGTTTTACTAGGCCAGAACCTTGTAGGGACGTGATTTATCACGCCCGTCAGTGACTGCATTTATTGCCGGAATGCTTGAACTGGCGCAATAAATTGCGCCCCTACAGCATTTTCCCAGAGGTCTCAACTTGCTATAAGGGCTTAACGCCCATCTCCTTCCTCTCTTATTCCCTTCCTTTCCCTGGCAAGGCCTCCCTTTGCGGCCCCCATGCGGGTCGGGACTCCTGGTAAAAAATACATTATTGTCAATGGCATGATGATCATATTTCATTATTGTAGTATATATGCCAGACCATAATTTACGAAAATGTAGATTATTACAATCAGGTCAGGTCGGGAAATCGTCCCGGATACAATAATAAATAAAGTAATACCATACGGTTATATTGATTGCGGGGAAAATTGGCATAACTCCTGCTTCCTCCTCCAGACAAATCAGGGATAGAGGTATTGACCATGCGTAAAGTGGCAATCTACGGCAAAGGTGGCATCGGCAAGTCCACCACCACCCAAAATACCGTCGCCGGCTTGACGGAAATGGGCCGCAAGGTCATGGTGGTGGGCTGCGATCCCAAGGCGGACTCCACCCGCCTGCTCCTGGGCGGCCTGGCTCAAAAGAGCGTCCTGGACACCCTCCGGGAAGAAGGGGAAGACGTGGACCTGGATGATATTCGCCGTACCGGTTTCGCCGGCACGGTGTGCGTGGAATCCGGCGGCCCTGAGCCCGGGGTGGGCTGCGCCGGCCGGGGCATTATCACCTCCATCAACCTCCTGGAGCAGTTGGGGGCTTATGCCGACAGCGAAAACCTGGACTACGTCTTCTACGACGTGCTGGGGGACGTGGTCTGCGGCGGTTTTGCCATGCCCATCCGGGAAGGCAAGGCCCAGGAGATCTATATCGTCGTTTCCGGGGAGATGATGGCCATGTATGCGGCCAACAACATCTGCAAAGGCATCGTCAAGTTCGCCGAAGCCGGGGGGGTGCGTTTGGGCGGCCTCATCTGCAACAGCCGCAAGGTGGACAACGAACGGGAGATGATCGAAGCCCTGGCCGCTCGTCTGGGCACCCAGATGATCCACTTCATCCCCCGGGACAACATGGTGCAACGCGCGGAAATCAACCGGAAAACGGTCATTGAATATGATTCGTCCCACCCCCAGGCGGAGGAATACCGGACCCTGGCCCGGAAGATCGAAGTCAATGACCTGTTGGTCATCCCCCAGCCCCTGAGCACCGACGACCTGGAAAAGCTGCTCATCGACTATGGCCTGGCAGCCTGAGGAGGAGAAGTCATGAATCTGAATCTTTTCAGTGCCATCATGCTCTTCCTGTGGCTGGCGGGCTGGGGCCTCGCCTTCCGGCAGGCCGCGTCTCAGGCCCGGGGGTGCGGCACCTGCGGCTCCCAGCCATCGGTATCGCCGGCAACTCCGCCCTTGAGGGCGCAGACCTTAAGGACGGTCTCACGAAAGGAATAACGCCATGCTGATGATTAGATCGGTGGTGCGGCCGGAAAAGGTGGACGCGGTCCTGGCCGCCCTGATGGACGCGGGATTCCCCGCGGTCACCAAGATGTCGGTGGTGGGCCGGGGCAAGCAGCGGGGCATCAAGATCGGGGAGATCACCTATGACGAAATCCCCAAGGAACTGCTCCTCACGGTGGTGAACGATCAGGATAAGGATTTTGTGGTCAAGACCGTCCTCAAGGCGGCCCGCAGCGGTGATAAGGGCGCTTACGGCGACGGCAAGATTTTTGTCTCCCCGGTGGAAGAAGTGTACACCATCAGTTCCGGCATCAAGGAAACCTCCGCCGGAGAGATGGAAGAGGTCAAGATATGAAAGAGATCATGGCCATCGTGCGCATCAACATGATGAACCGGACCAAGCAGGCCCTGGCGGAGGCGGGCATCTCCTCCATCACTGCCAGGGACGCCCTGGGCCGAGGCAAGGGCCTGGTGGACCTGACCCTGCTGGAGGGGGCGGAAAAGGGCTATGAAGAGGCCGTCGCCCAGTTGGGCCAGAGCCAGCGTCTCATCCCCAAGCGCATCTTCTTCGTGGTGGTCCCGGACCGCCTGGTGGCAAAGGCGGTTAAGACCATCATCAAGGTAAACCGAACCGGCAAATCCGGAGACGGCAAGATCTTCGTCATGCCGGTGACGGAGGCGGTCCGGGTGCGCAACGGCGAAAGCGGGGACCCGGTCCTGGATGAAGCCTGAGCTTAGTTTTGAGTTTCGAGTTTTGAGCGGGGGCAAAGCACTTTTGCTGCAATCTTAAAAGAACCACTCGAAACTCCTGCGTAATTAATGGAGAGAGAAACATGGCCCCATTACCAGTGATGGATCTCAGCACCGAAGAAGTGAAGAAGGAGTTGCTGGCCAAATATCCCACCAAGGTGGCCCGGAAACGAGCCAAGCAGATCGTCGTCAACCGGGCGGACCCGGACAGCGGCGTGCCGGAGATCCAGTCCAACGTCCGGACCATCCCCGGCATCATCACCCAGCGGGGCTGCACCTACGCCGGCTGCAAAGGCGTGGTGTTGGGCCCCACCCGGGACATCGTCAACATCACTCATGGGCCTATCGGCTGCGGCTTTTACAGTTGGCTCACCCGGCGCAACCAGACCCGGCCCCCCGGCCCTAAGGACCATAACTTCATGACTTACTGCTTTTCCACGGACATGCAGGATGAGCAGATCATCTTCGGGGGCGAGAAAAAGCTGCGCCAGGCCATCCAGGAGGCCTATGACCTCTTTAAGCCCAAGGCCATCAGCATTTTCGCCACCTGTCCGGTGGGCCTCATCGGCGACGACGTCCACGCCGTGGCCCGGGAGATGAAGGAAAAGCTGGGGATCAACGTCTTTGCCTTCAGTTGCGAGGGCTATAAAGGGGTGAGCCAATCCGCCGGGCACCACATCGCCAACAACGGCATTTTCACCCACGTGGTGGGCCTGGACGACACGGAGCGGGAGGGCCGGTTCAAGATCAACCTGCTGGGGGAATACAACATCGGCGGCGACGCCTTCGAGATTGAACGCCTCTTCGAGGAGTGCGGCGTCACTCTGATTGCCACCTTCAGCGGCAACTCCAGCTACGACTATTTCGCCAACTCCCACACCGCGGACCTGAACCTGATCATGTGCCACCGCTCCATCAATTACGTGGCGGAGATGATGGAAACCAAGTTCGGTATTCCCTGGATCAAGATCAACTTCATCGGCGCCGAAGCCACGGCCAAGTCCTTGCGGAAGATCGCCCAGTTTTTCGAGGACCCGGAGATGAAGGAGCGGGTGGAGAAGATCATCGCCCAGGAAATGCCGGAGGTAAATAAGGTGGCGGCGGAAGTGAAGGCCAGGTGCGCCGGCAAACGGGCCATGCTCTTCGTGGGGGGCTCCCGGGCGCACCATTACCAGGAGCTTTTCCGGGAAATCGGCATGGAGACCGTGGCTGCGGGCTACGAGTTCGCCCACCGGGACGACTACGAAGGCCGGCGGGTCCTCCCGGACATCAAGGTCGACGCGGACAGCCGCAACATCGAGGAGCTCCACGTGGAGCCGGACCCCCGACGCTACCGGCCCCGGCTGACCCCGGAGCAGATGGCCCGGCTGGAACAATCCGGCCTCAGCTTCAAGGATTATGAGGGCATGATGGCGGACATGGCCGACAGCACCCTGGTCATCGACGACATCAGCCAGTTTGAGACCGAAAAGCTCATCGAACTCTACCGCCCGGACATCATCTGCGCCGGCATCAAGGAAAAGTACGCCATTCAGAAGAGCGGCGTGCCCATGAAGCAACTGCACAGCTACGACTCCGGCGGGCCGTATGCCGGCTTTCGGGGCGCCGTCAACTTCTACCGGGAGATCGACCGCCTGGTCAACAGCAAGGTCTGGCGGTATCTCAAGGCGCCCTGGCAGGAGCATCCCGAGCTGGCTGCCAAGTACGTCTGGGAATGATAGGGTTTTCGGTTAACTAGAGCCCCCCTTGGCCTTATCCCTCTCCGTAAAGGGGAAATGGGGGGAAGGACTAAGGACAACACCATGTTACTGAGACATACACCTGATGCGATTACCGACCGCTCGGCCCTGATGATCAATCCGGCCAAGACCTGCCAGCCCATCGGGGCCATGTACGCCGCCTTGGGCATTCACCGCTGCCTGCCCCACAGCCACGGCTCCCAGGGGTGCGCCGCGTATCATCGCAGCACCCTGACCCGGCACTATAAGGAGCCGGTGATGGCGGGGACCAGTTCCTTCACCGAGGGGGCCTCGGTGTTCGGGGGGCAGGCCAACCTGGTGCAGGCCATCCACAACATCTTCACCATTTACGAGCCGGAGGTCATCGCGGTGCATACCACCTGCCTGTCGGAGACCATCGGGGACGATATTCCCCAGATCATCGCCAAGGCCCGGGAGGAAGGCAAGATTCCCCCGGGGCGCTACGTGATTCATGCCAACACCCCCAGCTACGTAGGCTCCCATGTCACCGGCTTTGCCAACATGGTGAAAGGCATGGTGGACTATTTCGCCCAGGCGAACGGTAAAAAGGCCAACCGGGTGAACCTCATTCCCGGCTACGTGGAACCCGGGGACATGGAGGAGATCAAGCGCCTCTGCCTGGAGCTGGGGGTGCCGGTCATCCTGTTCCCCGACACCGCCAACGTCCTTAACGGCCCCCAGACCGGCCGGTTTTCCATGTACCCTGCCGGAGGCGTCACGGTGGCGGAGTTGCTGGAGATCGGCAGCAGCGTGGGCACGGTGGCCCTGGGGCCTCTGGCCTCCGGTCCGGCGGCCCGGGCCTTGGACACCAAGTGCAAGGTGCCCTGTGAAATCCTGGAACTGCCCATCGGTCTTAGAGCCACGGACACTTTCATCGACACCTTGAGACAGATCTCCGGGGTGGTGGTGCCCGACTCCCTCAATATCGAACGGGGCCGCCTCCTGGACGTCATCACCGACATGCACCAGTATTTCTATGGCCGCAAGGTGGCCCTGGCAGGGGACCCGGATCAATTGGTGTCCCTCACCCGGTTTCTGGTGGATCTCGACATGTGGCCCATTCATATCGTCACCGGCACACCGGGCAAGAAGTTCGAAAAGAAGATCCGGGAGATCACCCAGGGGGCGCCCCAGCCGGTGAACGTCAAGAGCGGCGGCGACATGTTCCTGTTGCACCAATGGCTCCGGCAGGAGCCGGTGGACTTACTTATGGGGAACACCTATCTCAAGTACATCGCCCGGGACGAGGACATCCCCCTGGTGCGCTTCGGCTTCCCCATCCTGGACCGCATCGGCCACAGCTACTTTCCCACTGTGGGTTACCGGGGCGGGCTTCGGCTCCTGGAAAAGATTCTGGACGCGCTCCTGGACCGCCAGGACCGGGACGCGCCGGAAGAGAGCTTTGAGTTGGTGATGTAGAACCGCCGCCCTCGGCGGTTTAGGCGCCGCCGAGGGCGGCGGCGCTACATTTCTGGAGGAAGGAATGAGCCATGGAAAAACCGGAACACCATATCTTCGTGTGTATGAGTTTTCGGGGCCTGGAGCCTAAGGGTAAGTGTATCAAGAAGAACGCCGGGGAGCTCCTGGGCTACCTGGAGTCGGAGTTGGCCGACCGGGGTTTGGATGGCGTCATGGTGTCCACCACCGGCTGCCTGAAGCTTTGCGACCACGGCCCGGTGCTGGTGGTCTATCCGGAAGGGTATTGGTACCAAAAGGTGGAGGGCGAGGAGGCCATCGACGCCATCCTGGACGCCCTGGAAAACGGCGGCCCGGCCCGGGATTACCTAATGGGATGAAATAGGCGGGAGTGGGCGAAGGGGTAGAGGCTCCTTACCACTCCTCCACAAACTTGAAAAAGGGGCTAGGCATGGAAACTGCCATTTTTGCAGAGAGGAAGTCCCAAATTCACCGCAAGGGGACGGAGCCCTTTGACCTGAGCTGCAACAAGGAGAGCCTGGCCGGGGCCGTCAGCCAGCGGGCTTGCGTTTTCTGCGGCTCCCGGGTGGTCCTCTACCCCATTGCCGACGCCCTCCACCTGGTGCATGGGCCCATCGGCTGCGCCGCCTACACCTGGGATATTCGCGGCGCCTTGTCGTCGGGGCCGGAACTGCATCGCCTGAGTTTCTCCACGGACCTTCAGGAAAGGGACGTCATTTTCGGGGGCGAAAAAAAACTGGAGCGGGCCTTGCACGAACTCATCGACCGACATAGCCCCAAGGCGGCCTTCGTGTATTCCACCTGCATCGTCGGGATCATCGGGGACGACCTGGAGGCCGTGTGCCGGCGGGTCAGCCAGGACAAAGGCATTCCGGTTATTCCGGTCAAGTCCGAAGGGTTCAAAGGCAACAAGCGGGCCGGTTATCACGCCGCCTGCTGGGCCATGTTCCAACTGGTGGGCAGCGGCGACACCAGCGACATCGGCAAAAAGAGCATCAACATCCTGGGGGACTTTAACCTGGCCGGGGAGATCTGGATCATCCGGGACTACTTCCGGCGTATGGGGCTTACGGTGGTGGCCAATATCACCGGGGACGGCCGGGTGGACGACTTGAGACGGGCCCACGGCGCCGCCCTGAACGTGGTGCAGTGCTCCGGGGCCACCATGGACCTGGCCATCATGATGGAGGAAGTCTATGGCGTTCCCCACCTCCGGGTTTCCTATTTCGGGGTGGAGGACATGGCCGAATCTCTCTATGCGGTGGCCCGGTTCTTTCAGGACGCGGAGATGATGGCGCGCACCCGGGAACTGGTGCGGGAAGAACTGGCGGTGCTCTATCCTAAATTAAAGGGATTTCGCCGGGCCCTCACCGGCAAAAAAGCCGCCATCTATGTGGGGGGCGCGTTCAAGGCCTTTTCCCTGGTCAAGGCTTTCCGGCTGCTGGGGATGCAGGTGGTGCTGGTGGGGTCCCAAACCGGCACCGCGGAAGACTATCAGGAGCTCCACGACATCACGGAGGCGGGCACCATCATCGTGGATGATTCCAACCCCCTGGAACTCTCGACTTTCCTCAAAGAGAAGGACGTGGACATCTTCGTGGGTGGCGTCAAGGAGCGCCCCATCGCCTATAAGCTGGGGGTGGGCTTCTGCGACCACAACCACGAACGCAAGGAGCCTTTGGAGGGCTTTGTGGGCATGCTGAACTTCGCCCAGGAGGTCTATAACACCGTGATGAGCCCGGTGTGGCAATTCGTGCCGAGGCGGGCCGGAAAATCCAGGTGTCAGTTGTCAGGAAAAGCCTAAAACTTTGAACCTTGAACTCAGGCAAGGCCATGAAAGCTAAAGCCGAACCCTACGTCTCCACCACCAACGCCTGCAAGTTGTGCAAGCCTTTGGGGGCCTGTCTGGCCTTCCGGGGCATCGAGGGCGCGGTGCCCTTTCTGCACGGTTCCCAGGGCTGCGCCACCTATATGCGGCGCTATGTCATCAGCCATTTCCGAGAGCCTATGGACATCGCCTCTTCCTCCTTGGGGGAGAAGCACGCCATCTATGGGGGCGGGCCCAACCTGAAGCAGGGGCTCAAAAATGTCATGGAGAAGTATGGGGCCAAGCTCATCGGCGTGGCCAGCACCTGCCTCACCGAGACCATCGGCGATGACGTCCCCTTGTTGGTGCGGGAATTTCGCCAGGAGACGGCAAAAAAAGCCGGCCTGGGGGAAACTCCGGAGCTGGTGACGGTCTCCACCCCCAGTTATTCCGGCACCCACATGGAGGGCTTTCACGCCGCGGTGCAGGCGGTAGTGGAGCAGGTGGCCCAAGGGGGAGAGCCTACGGACGCGGTCAATCTCCTGCCCGGCCTGGTCTCTCCGGCGGACCTGCGCTACCTGAAGGAAATCCTGGAAGATTTCGGCCTGAAGGGCATCATTCTGCCGGACATCTCCGAGAGCCTGGACGGGTCGGCCCAGCTTGAATATGCCAAAATTCCCGCCGGGGGCACGCTTCTGGAGGAAATCCGGGCCTTGGGCCGCTCCCGGGCCACCCTGGAGTTGGGGCGCACGCTCTTTTCCCTACCCAGCGCCGGCAAAACCCTGGCGGAGCGCTTCGGCGTGCCGCTTTATGCCCTGGGGCTGCCCATCGGCCTTAGAGAGACGGACCGGTTTTTTCAGGTGTTGGAGGAGTTGGCCGGTCGTCCCACCCCGGCGCGCCAGGCTGACGAGCGGGGCCGCCTCCTGGACGCCTATGTGGACGGCCACAAGTACGTGTTCGGCAAAAAGGCCGTGGTCTATGGGGAGGAGGACCTGGTGGCGGGCCTCACCGCCTTTTTGGCGGAGATCGGCGTCAGGCCGGTCCTGTGCGCCTCCGGGGGCCAAAGCGGCCACCTGGCGGAGGCCGTTGCCGCGGTGACGGCTGACCTCTTGCCGGAGCCGGCTTTAGTCCGGGAAGGCCTGGATTTCTATGAGATAGCTGAAGAGGCGGAGGCTTTGGCCCCGGACCTGCTCATCGGCCACAGCAAGGGCTATCACCTGGCCCGGCGGTGGGCAGTCCCCTTGATTCGGGTGGGCTTCCCCATCCATGACCGCTTCGGCGGCCAAAGGCTTCTCCACCTGGGCTATCGGGGCGCCCAACACCTCCTGGACCGCATCATCAATGCCCTGCTGGAAAAGAAACAGCAGGATTCGCCGGTGGGCTACGGCTATCTCTGAGAAGCTCCGGTGAAAGATTTTTTACTCTGGTCGGCGGCAAACGCCCCCTATTTAATAGGTATCTTATACCAATTCGCACTCAACTAGGTATTAAAATGCAGGGGCGAACCTTGGGTTCGCCCACTGATTTAGGGCGAATACAAGATTCGCCCCTACGAAAAAAATTGTCGTTTGATGGCGAATTGGTATTACTGGTAATCATGATTGTTTTAACTGAAAAGTGAGAATCGGCCATCCAACCGGTCCAGAAACCAAGGAACTCGGGTCATGAACCTCAACCAGGAGCTGAATCGGCATCCCTGCTTCAATGCCGCGGTAAAGGGCGAGTGCGGCCGGGCGCATCTGCCGGTGGCCCCTAAGTGCAATATTCTCTGTAACTACTGCAACCGCAAGTACGACTGCGTCAACGAAAGCCGGCCGGGAGTCACCAGCGCGGTGCTCACCCCCCATCAAGCCGTGGCTTATTTAGAAGAGGTGGTAGCCAGAGAGCCCCGTATCACCGTGGCGGGCATTGCCGGGCCGGGGGACCCCTTTGCCAACCCCCGGGAAACCATGGAAACCCTTCGCCGGGTGCGGGAAAAATTTCCGGAACTCCTCCTCTGCCTGGCCACCAACGGCCTGGGACTCCCGCCCCATATCGAGGAGTTGGCCGACCTCCGGGTCTCCCATGTGTCCCTCACCATCAATGCGGTGGACCCGGAGGTGGGGCGGCACATCTATAGCTGGGTGCGGGACGGCAAAGCGGTGCATCGCGGTCTTAAGGCCGCGGAACTCTTGCTCCGGCGCCAACTGGAAGCCGTTGCCGGACTCAAGGCTGCCGGCCTCACGGTTAAAGTCAACACCATCATTATCCCCGGCGTCAACGATCGTCAGGTTCGCGCCGTGGCCCAAAGGATGGCGGCTCTAGGAGTGGACCTCCTCAACCTGATGCCCGTGTATCCCAATGCCGACACTCCCTTTGCCGGCCTCCCGGAGCCTTCGGCGGGTCAGATGCAGGCCCTTAGGGGTGAGGCGGAGAAATTTCTGCCGCAGATGCGCCACTGCACCCGGTGCCGGGCGGACGCCGTGGGTCTGCTGGCAGAAGATCGCACCGGGGAACTGCGAAGCTGCCTCACCGCTTGCGCCCAACTGCCCCCTCCTTTGGCTCCGGATCGGCCTTATGTGGCGGTGGCCACCCGGGAAGGAGTGTTGGTCAACCTGCATCTGGGAGAAGCTCCCTCTTTGCAAATCTGGGGACCGGACGGCAGGGGGGGATTTACCCTGGTGGAAGAACGCCTGGCCCCTCCGGCCGGCGGCGGCCCGGAGCGCTGGTGGACTCTGGCTAAGACCCTGCATGATTGTCGCGCCGTGCTGGTGAGCGCTCTCGGCGAGACTCCCCGGGAGATTCTTAAGGAGTGCGGCATTATGCCCGTGGAAATGGACGGCTTTATCGATCTGGGCTTAAACACCGTGTACGCCGGCGGCGCCATGAACTTCCTGAAAGCACGGCGCGGCGGTCTGGGGCGGGCTTGCTCCGGCCGGGGCGGGGGTGGCGGTTGCCAGTAAACTGCTCCCCAGACCCGGGAAGGAAACCCCCAAAGTTGGCCAGCGTGTTAGGCGAAGGAAAGGGAGCGGCTTGCTAGGCACCGGAGCTGCCGGCATCAGCGGAGAATCTCTTCCCGTTGGGAGAGTTTGGCCATTTCTTCCTCTTTCAAAACCGCTTCCTCTCCCCGGAGCAGGCGCTCCACCACGGCCAGCAAGTTAGTGGCCGCGGCGATATTGGGACGCAGCACATAATCGGCTCCGGCCCGATACAATTCCAGGGCCCGGGAAGTGCTTTCCGCGGTGACGATGATTTTGGCCTGGGGGCACAGGGACCTTATCTGACTGATTAATCTCAAGTTATCCGTCCCCACCAGAATGTCGTCGGTGATGCTGGAAATCACCACCCGGGCGCTTTCCAGGCTGGCGTGGTGCAGGGTGTGCATGTTGCTGATGTCGCCATAGAACACCTTGACCTGGCGGGACAGCAGGCCAGAATAGACCACGGGATTGAAGTCCACCACCACCAGTTTGTCTTTCAACTCCGGGCTGGTTTCTTCGATTTCGGCCAAAAAGGCGCTGGCCACCCGGAAGAAACCCAGGAGAGCCACCTCTCTTTGGTCTTCGTCTTGGGTTTCCACCAATTCCTGGCGCAGGGGCCGGAAGCCCAGGCACTCCACCACCCGGCTGAGCACGTTCTGGAGGTTATGGCTGTACTTGATCATGTAAGTGGAAGCCACCGAGGTCACCACAAACACAAAAATGATCAGGCTGACGATATCCGGGCCGATATGGCGGTATCCCGCCTTGGTGCCGATGACGGCAATCACCAAGGCGAATTCACTGAGTTGGGAGAGATTGATGGAGGTGAGCAGGCTCACCCGATTGCCGTTCTTCAGCCCATAAAGGATGGGAAAGACGGAGAAAAAACGGGTCGCCACCAGAAAGGCGGCCAAAACCAGGGCGATGCCCAGCAGGCCCAGGTTGTTCAGGGGATTGGGGATTTTCATCCCCAGGGCCACGAAAAAGAGGGTGATGAAGAAGTCCCGGATGTTGATGATCTTGCCCATGATGTCCAGGTTATAAGGAAAGGTGGAAATGGCCACGCCGGCAATGAGGGCCCCCATTTCCATGGACATTCCCAGGTCGTCGGCCGCGCCGGCGATTAAAAAGCACCACCCCAGGGAGGCGACCAGCACCAGTTCCGGGAGTTTGGCGATCTTACGGAAAATAAGGCCAAGCACGTATTTGCTGGCCAGAAGGCTCACCGCCACCAGAAAGGCCCCTTTAGCGAAAGACCAGCAGATCACGAGAAACTGGGGGTCGGCTAGGTTGGGCTGGAGACCCAGCAGCACAATGGCCCAGAGGTCCTGAAAGATCAAGACGCCGACGGTGAGGCGGCCGGCCAGGGTATCCAGTTCGAATTTTTCGTAGAGCAGTTTGACCACGATGGTGGTGCTGCTTAAGGCCAGGCAGGCGGCCAGGTAGAGAAGGTCATAACGGCCCCCCACCACCTTGACCCCGAGGATTTCGTACTCACACGGACAACTGGCCTTTATGGTGAATCCCAACAGGAAGAAAAAACCGAGGCCCAGAGCGGCGCACAGGATAAACTGGAGAACGCCGGTAACGATGAGTGACTTGCCGGATTCCTTAATCTTTTTAAGGTCCAATTCCAGGCCGATGAGGAATAACAGCAGAATTAAACCGATTTCGGCGATGATGTCGATGTCACCTTTATTCTGCACCCAGGCGAAGCCGATTTGCGGTCCGATGATGACCCCGGCGCCGATATAAGCCAGTAAGAGAGGCTGTCTGATCAGGGTGGCCAGATAGGCCAGGACGGTGGCCGCCAGGATGCTGATGCTGATTCCGGATAATAAGCCGTGTCCGCCCTGATCGCCGTCGGCCCAGAGATCCGCCGGCAGCAGCAGGCTTACGCTCAGCCCCAGCACCGCCCAGATTACCGGTTTTTTTATGGCGGCGATAATTAAGGCCACCTTTGCCTTCCATCCGGCTTTAATGGTTATTTGTTCCAGTAGCTTCACGTAAACCCCCGGTGCCAATTAAGGAAACGCCCAATACCCTATGGGTTGTCTGTTCAGTAATTAGATCAGATTAGCGGTGGAACTTTTTTGAACTTTTTTTCTTTCGACCAGCGAGGGAAGAAGGCCATGCCCGGTTTGCTGATGGTGGCCCATTATAACAGGCGGCCGGACTGGGGACAATTTTCTTTTGTCAGGCCGCCAGCCCCAGGCTCCGGCCCCCCGCCGACCCCCAAGACGGGTGGGGCGGGGAGAAGGTCATCTATAAACCCGGCTAAAAAAAAGGATAAGCGGAGAGGTGGTATGGCAATCATCCCTATTTTACTCTAACATATTACCCAGACAAGCCTTCTCCCCTCACCCTCGGAACAACTGGACAAAATTGGCGGAGCCGGGGAAGGGGTGACAGGCTGGGAGATTTGCCCCCTTAAGCCAAGACACCTCAACGGTAAGGAGACGCCCATGAACTGGTTTAAAAGAGTAATTTTCCCGAGCGCCCTGGTAATGCTGACCCTGGCTCTCATGGTGACCCGGGCCCCAGGTGCGGTTAAGCTAGTGAAAGGACAGACTATCTATATCCCTAGTTATTCCAATATCATCAGTGACGTGCAACGGATTGTTTTAAAGGCCAATCTGATTATCCACAATACCGATCCGGTGCATCCCATTACCCTGGTGAGCATCGATCATTATGATACCAACGGCGCGCTGGTGGAAAAATATCTCCCCCAGCCGGTGAAACTGCATGCCTTGGGCGCCATCCGCATCGTCATCAAGGAACCCAAAAGAGGTGATGAAGGGGCGGGGGCTAACTTTGTGGTTAAATGGCAGGCGGACCACAAGGTCACCGAACCCCTAATCGAATGTTTCATGGTGGGTTCCCTGGGTGCCCAGGGATACTCCTTTTCTTCCCAAGGCCGGGTCATCCAGGAGGAAGGGGATTAGCCGGGAAGTTATTCGGAGAAGGCTCTGGGCCGTGTGGGGCGGATTATCTGAACAGCAATCGCCATCCTCTGGGTGAGTGGTTTGTGTCGGCCAGTTGGAAAGATACCTGATGAATGCCTCTACAGCCTCATGATCTTTTATAATATTGCAAACTTACGGTTTGAAAGGTAATATGCGTAACCTGGCTCGACTTGGGCCATCAATATCTTCATGACACCAGGGGCACTTCCCGTTCTTCGGCCCGCCAGGCGGCATAGGCCAGTGCCTCTAGGACATCCTCTCGCTCCAGGTAGGGGTAATCGGTAAGCACCTGGTCAACAGTCTTCCCCGAAGCGATCAATCCCACAATTGTCCCGACGGTCACCCGCATCCCCCGGATACAGGGTTTGCCCCCCATGACTTCGGGATTAAAAGTAATGCGAGTCAGATTATGCATATCCACCTCTTGTATAAGTAAAGATAGTCAACATCTATTATACAGCATTAGCGCCTTCTTGGGAAAACATACTGAAAATTATAAGAATTTCTTTCCAAGAAGTCAGCAATGCAATTCTGCCGGAATCCGGGAAGGGGAGCCGCTGAGAATCTAACCCGGATAATTCACCAAGCGGCAAAGAACCTGGTGGCACAGGCTTTCCAGCCTGTGCAAAAAACACTCAGCTTTTTTCGGAAATCTATTTTAATTTTATATTTCAATGAGTTGTCCTGCATTTTGAAAAGTTCATGAATAAAGTGGGCTAAAAGTCCTTGAAACATCAAGGGGATTTCGTTTTTTGGCAGGAGATTTTCAGGAAAGAACTGAAGAAGATAAAGGGAGGCCGGGTCTTAACCCGAACAATCAGAGGCTTTGGCTGCCTTTTCGCCTTAAAAGATCACCCGGACCCCGCCCAGGTCCTCCACCGAGAACCGGTGTTTTTCTTCCGGCGCGCCGATGAAAATATTGTTTTTCGGCACCCCCAGCTCTTTGGAAATGTCATTGACCATGACCGGGGAAAAATGTCCCTGGCGGGACAGGTAGTCGATTTTAAGATCCGGGTAAAGTTCCCTGATGATATTTAAGCTGTTTTCCAGCTCCTCTTCTTCGTGCGCATCGTATTGGCTGAAGAGATGGACCACGGTAATTTTTTTGCTGGACTCATTTTTGGCAATATAATCAAAGGCCTTGGCCAACCGGAATAACCTTCCTCCCCGCACAAAAATAACCATCTTGATGTTGGTGATATCCATAATCTGGTCAATAATACTGCTGCGCCACAGGACGATGCGTTCCAAGGCTTCGTTAATCACCATCAGGATGGCTTTAAAAATGGCGATGCGTCCGTACATTAAGCTCACCAAGAGGACCGCCGGAATAAAATACACGGCGAAATAGAGCAAGAAACGGTAATCGATGATAACGTTGCCAACAATTCCCGCCGAAGTGGCCAAGACCCCAAAAATTACCGCCAGCCAGCCGGCCCGGTAGGTGCGTTTCAGCTCCTTGCGGTTGATCTTCAACAAGATATTGCCGATGCCGAAGAGGGTCATCACTCCCAGGAAGGAAATCGTATAAACCCCCGCCAGAGAGAGGAGTTGTCCCCGGGTTAAATAGAGGATGGAAAGGCAAAGAATCATAAAGGCTAAAATAATGCGATGATAACTGCCCCGGCGGTTGGCTTTGAGAAACAGTTGGGGGAAGCATTGATCCAGGGTGAGACGGTGTATCAAGCCGGTGACCCCGATATAGCTGGTGAGCACTGCTCCCGAGAGGACCAAAAAGGCATCCACCACGATCAAGGTGCGCAGGTGCGGGCCGCCCACCATCAGACCCAGATTAGACAAGAGGTCGTCCCGGAGATGGCCGATTTCCGGCACCGGCAGCAGGGCCAGGGCCAGAAAGGCGATGAGGGGATTGAGAATGGTGACGGCCAACCACATGTTGCGCAACGTCAGGCGGAAGACCCCGTGGCGCTGCTGTTCCACAAAATTGGCCGAACTTTCGAAGCCGCTCACCCCCAGCATGGCTGCCGATACTCCCAGGAACAGGGCCTTGGGCCAGTTCACCTCCAGGCGCAGAGAATGCCAATTTTGCCATAAAACCTGCGGCGAGTGCATTAATGGCGGCAGGCACCAGAAGATGAAGAGCAGCAGTGTGCCCAGGTGGACGATAAAAATGACCAGGGCGACCCGGGCAGATTCGGTAATGCCCAGGATAGTAAGACCGGCAAAGAAAACCAAGACCACGGCCGTGACCTCCATGGGAGGCAGAAAGGGCAGCAGCGTTTCCAGATATTCCGCCGCGGTCTTGGCGGAAATCACCGCGGTGGCAAGATAAGACAGCAAAGTAAGGCAGGCCGCCATGGCGGCGCTGAATTTCCGGGTGCTGTTCAAAAGACAGTTGTAGGCCCCGCCATTTAAAGGCAGGGCCTCCACCACTTCGGTATAAATCTTTCGGTAAAGGTAGAGAATGCCGGCCACGATCAAGAGGACTAGCGGGGCCAGGGCATGGGCGTAAACCGTGGAGATAGCTGCGACATATAAACAGGAAGAGGTGATATCATTACCGCAGATGGCGGTGGCGTACCAGGCCCCCAACCGGGCCTTTTTGGCCTCACCCTCCAATAATTCCTCCGGGGTGGGGGGCGGGTGGTCCAGTTTAAAGGAGACCGCCGAGTCTTCACTCTGAGTCATGAGCCTTCTCTTTTACCCAATACTGCCGCAACCGGAACGGCGCCGCGCCGCTTTTCTCGAATAATAAAAACTTATCGGATAATGGTCTGAAGTTCCATCGGAAAAAGTGAGCCTGGCTGTTTTTTCCTGTTACCCCGGAATCATCTCCCCCAGGCTTATCGGGATTGACGCATTTTATGGGGAGGCCTGGCCCTAAACAAATATGAAAGGAGTTCGCCAGGCGCAGGCATAATTACCGGCGCCGCCTGGCAAAGAGGTTTCCCCCGGATGCCGGGGGCCGATTTTCCGGCGGCTTTCACCCCGGTAGGGATGAAGTTATAGTATAATTATTTTAGTTTCTCCCCAGGGGAGTATAATAGCACATTCCCAATAAGCCTGAGATGCTGTCTTTATATAAGCCCCTTGAGTCACAGTCGCTCTCCCCGGCCAGCTCTTTTAAGTTTTCCTGCCACGGGGGCCTGGCCTGTTACAATCAATGCTGCCGCACTCCCACGGTGATTTTAAGCCCTTATGATATCCTGCGCCTGAAGCAGCGCCTGGGGATCTCTTCCGGGGAGTTTCTCCGACGTTACACCCGCCGGGAAGCTGAAGAGAGATCGCACCTGCCCCTGGTCCTCCTGGAGGTAGCCGATTCGGCCCCGGGTTGCCCCTTTGTCTCAGCCGACGGCTGCACTGTGTACGAGGACCGCCCCGGGGCCTGCCGCCTCTTTCCCCTCACCCAGGGGAGCCGTCTCACCCCCGGGGGCCGGGAGGACCATTATTTTTGCCACCGCTTAGACTATTGCCGGGGATTTGCCGGAGAGGAGGAGTGGACGGTGCAGTCCTGGATACAAGCCCAGGGCTTTGGGGAGTATGAGGCGCACCGGCGGGAATGGCTGGAAATCCTCCTCCGACGCGGGCACGAGGGCCTGATGGCCCCGGATTTCCGGGACCAGGACCTCTTTTACCTGGTATCCTATGATCAGGACCATTTCCGCCAATTCATCTTTACTTCCGCGTTATTGCCGGTCTATGGCTTGGAGGGGCCGGAGGTGGAGCGCCTGAAGACGGACGCTTTAGCCCTGCTGCAATTCAGCTATGCCTATCTGAAAATCGCCCTGCTCCAGGAAGACCCCCAACTGCTCCAGGAGGCCCTCCGGGCCGCCACGGCGGCCCCCGCCCTCTTCCCCTCCCCCAACGCCTCGGTTTAAGTTCTTTTCAGCCCCCCAACCCCGAACATCTCTCCTCCCCGCCGCCAAGCCCTTGACTTTGCAAGAGAAGTCCTTAACTTCCCTATAACTGGCTGCCGCCCCAAGGGAGGCCGACTTTGCCCTCCGGCGCTAACCCTCCGGTCCTTTTGCAAACGGTAATTTCCTATATAAATTACGAGTCCAATAAACACTCCATTTATTCTGTCTAGAAATAATTTTTTCTAAGAAAAAATCCGGGACAGAGGTAAAATCAGGATAAGGAAGCGAACTTACCAAAAAGGGGTGATCATTATGAAACATCTGGTCATTTTGGGTCACGGGGCCGGAGGCACCATGGTGGCCACCAAAATCCGCCAAAAATTGGAGGAGTCCGAATGGCGGATCACCGTCATTGACCGGGACTGGCAGCATCACTACCAGCCCGGCTGGCTCTTCATCCCCTTCGGCATCTACACCCTGGAAGACTGCCTCAAACCCAAGATCGATTTCGTCCCCCCGGGGGTCAATTTTGTCCTGGACGAAGTCACCGAGATCGACCCGGTGAAAAAAAAGGTCAAGACCAAAAAAGGCCGATATGACTATGATTGGCTGGTGGTGGGCACCGGCTGCCGCGTCGTGCCCCAGGAAGTGGAGGGGATGATGGCGGACTGGCGGGGGGACATCCAGGACTTCTATACCCCGGACGGAGCGGTGGCCCTCTACAAAAAATGGAAGTATTTCCACAAAGGGCGCATCGTCCTCAATATCGCCGAGATGCCCATCAAATGCCCGGTGGCCCCCCTGGAATTCATCTTTATGGCCGACTGGTTTTTCAGCGTCAACGGGGTGAGGGATAACATCGACATCGAACTGGTGACCCCCCTGGCCGGGGCCTTTACCAAGCCGGTGGCTGCTGCGGCCCTGAACCGACTCTGCCAGCAGAAGAACATCAAGATTACCCCCAATTTTGATCTGGCCCAGGTGAACGCGGGGAAAAAGACCATCGAATCCCATAAAGGGGAAGAGGTGCCTTACGATCTCCTCATCGCCATCCCCCCCAACTTCGGCGCCCAGGTGATTATGGACAGCGGCCTGGGGGACCCGATGGGCTATATCAACACCGACCCTTACACCCTGAAGGCCAAAGATTATGACCAGATGTACGTCATCGGCGACGCCACCAACGTGCCCACTTCCAAGGCCGGGGCCGTGGCCCATTACGAATCCGACATCGTGGTGGAAAACCTGGTGCGGGAGATCGACGGCCAGGAACCCAAGCCGGATTACGACGGCCACTCCACCTGCTTCATTGTCACCGGCTTTGAGAAGGCCAGCCTCATTGATTTCAACTACGAAGTAGAGCCCTTGCCGGGGAAATACCCCTTCCCCGGTCTGGGGCCTTTCACCCTCCTGGATGAAAGCTATTTCAACTACTGGGGCAAGATGATGTTTAAATGGGTCTATTTCAACCTGATGCTGAAGGGGCAGGAGCTGCCCCTGGAACCCCAAATGTTCATGGCCGGCAAGATGCTGAGCCATGTCTATCACGTCTATGGCTAAGGGGGAGACGGACATGACTAACGAAGAACTGATGCTGGAGCGTCTGGCCCGGATCGAAACCCAGGTGGGAGCACTGGCTAAATCCCAAGAGAGCATGGCGGAATTGCGCCGAGACCTGGCTCCCTTAATGGGCTCGGCCTGCCGTATTCTCATGCAGGAACTGGGGGAGGTGGAATTTGGCTTTCAGTTGGAGGACCTCTTTGTTTTGCTGAAGCGGGGCCTGCGCAGCATCCGCAACCTCACCTATGCCCTGGAACAACTGGAAAACCTCATCGACCTCTGGAAGGCCCTGGAACCCTTACTGAAAAGCTCGGTCCCCAACCTCATCAACTACCTGGACAACCTGGAGCGGAAAGGCGTGTTCCGCACCTACACCGCCATGCTGGAGGTGCGGGCCAAAGTGGCGGCCCACTATGGCCCTGAGGAGATCGCCGCCATGGGGGACGGCTTCGTCCTGATCCTGGGGGTTCTCCAAAAACTGTCCAACCCGGAGATGATCCAGTTCCTGAACCGGCTCCTGGACCTGCCCCTGGAGTTGCGCCTGGAAGAATGCCAGCCCCTGGGCCTCCTGGGGGCACTCAGCGCCCTGGGCCAAAAGGAAGCCCGGCAAGGCCTCGGGATCCTCCTCCAACTCACCAAGGCCCTGGCCCACCTGAAGCCGGAGAACGGATAGACCTTGCCATGATGCCCTCACCCCTTGGGATCGCTCCTCCTTTTCCCTTGCCACTCCCTGCCCTCTTCATATAATTTGAGAAGATATTGTGGGGGAGGGGGCTGAGGGCCAGAGGCCCACTTACAATCCTCCCCCCCACCCCCTCCCCTAATCCCTTTTCAAGGGATCAGGGGCCAGGGGTCAGGGATCAGAAAAAACAGATTTTTTCATACTGACCTCTGATCCTTGACCCCTGGCCCCTGTTACGCGGGTTGGGAGCGGGTTGGGAGGGGGGTGTGGGGGGA
>JBFLZI010000008.1:0-49721 GCA_040756315.1 Thermodesulfobacteriota bacterium
CACCCCCAACCCCTTAAGGGGGATAAAATTGGCCGGGTAAGGCGGGCCTAAGACCACGCCTTACCCGGCCCGCTTAAAGGGGGTTGGGAGGGGAGTTTGAGAGGAGGGCGGGGGAGCCACTGCTCCCCTGCCCTCCCCTCAAAACAACTTACATATTTCAACGCGGCGCTATGGGTAGATTTTTTAATTTTTACGATCCCCTGGAAAGGCGTTACATCTTCAATAATTTTCTGGTGATCGTGGCCCTGGTGGAGTTTCTGATCCTGGTTTTTACCCTGTTGTGGCAGGTGGATGAAGGCATTTTCACGGGCCAGGTCAAGGTGGTGCCTTTCCCCTGGCAGGAGTACCTGTTGGTCTCCTTTGCCGCGCCCCTTGCCTTGCTCTTTATTTTCGGCCTGATCGTCCGGGGTTTTCAGGCCCTGGCCCCGGAAGAGCGGCAATCTTCGGGGGAGCCGGGGCCCGGCCCCAAGAGGACCTGGAAGTCCCGGAACGGCGTTTTCCTTCTCCTGGCGGCCCTCTTGGCAGTGCTGGCCCTGGTTATTTTCGGGGAGAGAATTTTCTTTTTGACCTCCTGGCCGTTTAAGGCCCTGGGGTTGGGCGGCACTTATCTCCTGGTGGCTCTGGTGGCCCTGGCCTGCCTGTATTTTCCCCTGCGGCTGTTGCTCAACTATCGTCTGAAGAAGAAGGCCCTGGAATATCAATATCTCCTGCACCTGGCGGAACGCCACGGCCTGGTGGGCTTTGAGGGGGTGAATCCGGACTCCCTCCCGGATTCTTTGAGGGTAAGACTCTTGGGCCAGCCGGAGGACGCCACCCGGGCCCAGGCGGCGGACAACCTCAAGGAAGATTCTCCTGGGTGACGACCAGGTTTGTGAGGCTGAGGACTTTTTTTTTCGGCCCCTGGGCGCCTTCTAAATCCTTAAAATTCTCAAACCCCAGCGGTAGTTGCTAAACTCCCCCAGAAAAAATGTGCCGGAAAAAACCCGGCCTGCTTTGTGAAAATTTTCCTTTACATCCCCGGGGAATTTGGGTATGAATTTACATTCCAGTAGAGAATAGACAGGTAAAGCTCCGGGTAAACCAGGCAAGGGAGGTGATGTTCAGAAGGGCACAAGGCTAAAGTGGCCAAATATATAAAGGAATTATCAATCATCCAAAAGGAGGGTAGTAGCGGATGGATATTATGACTTTCGCATTAATTTGCGGCGCGGTGGGCGTAGTCTACGGGCTATTCACCACCACATGGGTCCTGAAACAGGATGCGGGCAGCCCCCGGATGCAGGAGATCTCCGCGGCGGTGCGGGAAGGGGCCAACGCCTTCTTGAACCGCCAGTACAAGACCGTAGCCATGGTGGGCGCGGTAATTTTTGTGCTCCTCTTCGGGTTAGGCAAATACACCGCCATCGGCTTCGTCATCGGCGCCTTCGGCTCGGCTCTGGCGGGTTACGTGGGCATGTATGTGTCGGTGCGGAGCAACGTGCGCACTGCCCAGGCGGCCTTCACCAGCATGGCCCATGCTTTGAAGGTGGCTTTCCGGGGCGGCTCGGTCACCGGCTTGCTGGTAGTGGGCCTGGCCCTGCTTTCCGTGGCCGGCTACTACAAGTTCTTGCTGGCCGTGGATCCCAAGGAAGCCATGCACGCCCTCATCGGTCTGGGCTTCGGCTGCTCCCTGGTGTCGGTCTTCGCCCGGTTGGGCGGCGGCATCTACACCAAGGCTGCGGACGTAGGGGCTGACCTGGTAGGTAAAGTGGAAGCCGGCATCCCGGAAGACGACCCCCGGAACCCGGCGGTTATCGCCGACAACGTCGGCGACAACGTGGGTGACTGCGCCGGTATGGCCGCGGACCTTTACGAAACTTACGTCGTCACCGTGGTGGCCGCCATGCTGTTGGCCGCCACCGTTTACGGCCCCACTTCCCCCGCGGTGATCTTCCCCTTGGTCATCGGCGGCGTGTCCATCATCGCCTCGGTCATCGGCACCTATTTTGTCCGGTTGGGGAAATCCGCCTACGTCATGGGCGCTCTGTATAAAGGTCTCATCGTGGCCGCGGTCCTGGCCATCATAGCCTTCTATCCCCTGGCCAACAAATTCATGGCCGGCGTGGCCGCCAAAGCGGCCAAAGGCGGCGCCGGTTTTGCCATTCCACCCTTTAACGTCTTCCTGCTGGCGGTGATCGGCGTGATTCTCACCGGCCTCATCGTCGCCATCACCGAGTATTTCACCTCCAAGAGCTTCACCCCGGTGAAGTCCATCGCTTTAGCCTCCACCACCGGCCACGGCACCAACGTCATCCAGGGTCTGGCCATCTCCATGAAGTCCACCGGCGCTCCGGTTATCGTCATCGTGGGGGCCATCCTGGCGGCCTTCAAACTGGGGGGCGGTTTGGCCCAGGCTGGCACCGGCCTCTATGCCATTGCCTTGACCGCAGTGGCCATGCTCTCCATGACCGGTATTGTGGTGGCCATTGACTCTTACGGCCCCATCACCGACAACGCCGGCGGCATCGCCGAAATGGCGGAACTGCCGGAAGACATCCGCAACATCACCGATCCCCTGGATGCCGTAGGCAACACCACCAAGGCGGTGACCAAGGGTTACGCCATCGGCTCCGCGGGTCTGGCTGCGCTGGTGCTCTTTGCCGAGTACTCCCGGTCCTTCCCGGGGGCCATGAGCTTTGAGCTCTCCGATCCCCGGGTCCTGGCCGGTCTGTTCATCGGCGGGCTGCTGCCCTACTTCTTCGGCGCGCTGTGCATGGAGGCTGTGGGTAAGGCCGCGGGCGGCGTGGTGGAAGAAGTGCGGCGCCAGTTCCGGGAAATCCCGGGCATCATGGAAGGCACCGGCAAGCCGGAATACGGCACCTGCGTGGACATCGTCACCAAGAGCGCGCTGCGTCAGATGATGGTCCCGGCCCTGATCCCGGTCCTTTCCCCCATCATCGTGGGCTTCACCCCCGGTCTGGGTCCCGTGGCCCTGGGGGGCATGCTCATCGGCTCCATCGTCACCGGTCTGTTCCTGGCCATTGCCATGACCTCCGGCGGCGGCGCCTGGGATAACGCCAAGAAGGCCATCGAAGACGGCCTCTATGGCGGCAAAGGCTCCGATGCCCACAAGGCCGCGGTCACCGGCGACACTGTGGGCGACCCCTACAAAGACACCGCCGGCCCGGCCATCAACCCCATGATCAAGGTAGTCAACATCGTGGCTCTGCTGATCGTGCCCCTGTTGATCAAATAAGCTGTAAACCCTAAATGGTTCATAAAATAAGCCGGTTCCTCCGGGAACCGGCTTTTTTTGCCAAGGCGGGATGTGGGGGAGGGGCAGGAACTTAGGGGTGGTGCGTGGACCGCCTCTTCTTGGAATAGCCTTCCTCCTGATTATTCCAGATCTTCTCTAAAGGCTTAAAGCCGGCTAATGAAAACGGACGTTTCCCTCCGGCGTATACGCGGGCACTCGTAAAGCTGAATTAATCGCCGCGACATAATTTTCTCTGGATTTAAAATAGGGAAAATCAAATAATTCTCGGAGAATTCTCAGGGCTTCAGGTTTAACCCCCAGGTAGGCCAGGCTGGAAACCCTATGTAGTTGATGCCGGAAATAGCCATTCATATCTTCTAGTTCCAGGGCTCTCTCACTAAGCCCGGCGAACAGGGCATCGAAAAAACCTGCTCCCAACTCCTGGGCAGTATCAGGAAAAACTACGTCAATTTCCGGGGCGGCTAGGTCTTTCTCCAGTTTAAAGACATAGATGTCATCTACACTGGTAATAAAATTGAAATAACGGCTCATAATATTCACAAAAGCGGCAATCCAGAAGCAGGTGTACCAGCCGTAATCCTGAAAGATAAAGTAGGTCCCCGGCTTGGTATGAGGGGCAACTGTCTGCATAAAATATTTGGTGGGATACCACCCTTTGCAGCCGTCCACAAAAATGATTTCAAACTCTTGCCCCTTATCCAGTGCAAAAACCCTCTCCAGTTCCCCCACTTCGTCTTTGGTGCTGGGGAGAACGCCTACCCTGGGTCTGATGATGGGATAATATTCCTGGTCCTTATGGAGTAACTGGAAGATTTCCAGGAAGTTATCCGACTTTCTGATCCGGTCTTTGGCTTCTTCAGGCACAATCCCTTTTTGGAAGAGATGATCCAGGGCACTGAGGAGTTGTTCGCTGCTATAGTACTTCTCGAATTTATCATAAGTGTAGAGGCGGGCCCCCAGGTCTCTTTGGGGATTTTGCCGCATACCCAGGGCCATGGCCCGGGTGGTGCCTCCGAGAAATGGACCGATCTCCAGCACATCCCCTGTTCCCGACCAGACCTGGGCCAGAAAATTATAAAGTAAAAGCCTTTCCCTCTCGGTGGTTTCCGAGTTGATCTCATTTAAGAGTTCCAAATGTCCGGGTATTTTGGGAGGCAGGGTCAAGGTCCGGGCCAATAATTTCGGGAACAGCTCTTCTCCCAAGAACCGCCGGGGAAGATTTCCCTCATTTACCATTAAGATATTGAGGAGAGTTTGGCCAAAATCAGCCGACGGGTTCATTCTTTTAACCCTCCTTTGTGGTGGGCGCCGCACCAGTCAGTCCTCCATCATTATTGGTCCGATTTATGGTTGATTTTCTCCCTCAAGGCAGCGGCCTCCAGGTTTTCCGGGTGGAACAGCAAAATTCTCTCCAGGGCCTCCAGAGCTTCCGAGTCTCTCCCTTCTTGATAGAGTGCTGAGGCTAAACGGAGGAGCACCTCGAAATCGATCAGATGCAGCTCCAGATACTTTTTCAGAAAAGGAATGGCCCGGGGTGATTGCTGCAAAGAGGCCGCGGTTTCGGCCAGCCCCATTAAAGCATCTCTGTTTTTGGGATTTATTTCTAGGGCCTGTTGATATTTGGCCAGGGCTTCATCCCATCTCCCGACGGCCGCGCAGATATCTCCCAAGCCACTTAAGGCCTCATCGGACTGGGCATTGACCTCCGCCGCCCGCTGAAAAAATTCCTGGGCTTGCTCGAGACGTCCCTCAAGCAGGGAGATCCTCCCCAACCCCAGCAATGGCCGGTCCTGGTCCGGGATCTGAGTCAACGCCTGGGAGAAATTGCTCATGGCTTTGTCCCTCTCCCCCAGCCGGGCATAGCACTCCCCCAGTTCCTGGCAAATTTCGAAAAAGAAGCGACTGCCCGGCGGTCTTGGGATCATCAGCAGTTCTCCAAAGTAGTCAAGGTCTGAAGCAGAGGGAGACAACCAGTCATCGCCCCCGGCCTCTAATTCGCCACCGCATGATTAATTGCCGCAGAGTCGCCTAATCCGGTCAGCAATTCTTTGGCCTTCTCCAGATTTTCTATGGCCTCCGGGAAATTCTCCAACTTTTTGTACAGTATCCCTAACTTGAAGTAATAATGGGGAGAGGGCTGTTTTTCCGCCAACATCTGATAATACCGGGCCGCGTCGCCATAATTCCCCACCACTTCATGGAGGTCGGCCAATTCCTCCGCGATCTCCAGGTTCCGGGGGTCGTAAGGATTGAATTTCAAGGCCCGCTGCAAACATTCCAAGGCTTTATTGAAATTGCCTTGCTCCCTTAACTGCAACCCTTCCGTCAAGAAGATATTTTCATTGCTGTCATAGATAAGGTAACTCCGTTCGCCGTCCGGCGTGATCACCGTCTCCTTATGCAGTCCGTCTTCCTGGTAATACTTAAAATCATCGGGAATTACAGTGTCATGCCATTGGCTGACAAACAGACGGGAGTTCTGTTCTTCTTTCGCCCCTCTACCAGGCGTTTGGGCCTCCAGATGATAGACGACGCTCCTGGGATGGTAGATCACGCGGTAACCCATCCGCCGAATCTTGAAACAAAGGTCCAGGTCCTCAATGCCGTTAAGATAGCGTTCATCAAACAGCCCGGCCTGAAAGAAGAGGTCTTTTTTGATGAGCAGGCAGGCCGCGGTCACCGCCTGATATTCCCGCACTTTATTGACCGCCGGGTGATCCTTGTCAAAGTTCTTATAGATGTGGGCCACATTTTTTAATTGGGTAAAGACCACTCCGGCGTGTTGCACGGTGTCGTCCGGGTAGAGTAATTTGGCCCCGACGATGCCGATATCCTCCGCCTGGCGGCCGCCGGCCAAAAGCTCTGCCAGCCACCCCGGAGTGACCACCGTGTCGTTATTTAAAAAGACCAGGTTCCGGCCCCGGGCGGCCCGGGCCCCTTGATTACACGCCTTGGCAAAGCCGTTATTCTGTTGGTTGAACAAGGCCCGGACGCGCCCGGCTTTCACTTCCTGAAAGAGGAATTCCGGAGTCTCGTCCCGGGAGCCGTTATCCACCACAATCACCTCATAATTATCTCCGGAGGTGTACTGCCGGATGGATTCCAGGCATTGCCGGGTGAGGGGGAAGTTGTTAAAGACCGGGATGATAATGGAGGCCTCCAACTCCTTGGTGGTCAGCCCCTGGCCCGGCCCGGATCTGGCTGAGGTTACCGGCCGGCTGCCTTGGGCCCGCCGGGCCAGGATGTCCCGGTAGTAGGGTTCTATGTCGGCCGCGTCCTGGTCCATGGACTTCATGGGCTGAATCCCGGCCCGCAGTTCCTCGATGAGCTCAGGCCGGTCAATGAATCGGGCCAACTTGGCGGCCAAGTCTTGGGGATCATTTTCTTTAAAAAGCAAGCCGTTTTGCCGGTCCAGGACGATCTCCGGGATCCCGGCGATATTGGCGGCAACCACCGGCACCCGGGCGTGGAGGATTTCCCGGATGACGAAGGGATAGTTCTCCCCCCGGGAGGGCACCACGGCCACGTCGGTCCGGGCCAGAATGCCGGGAAGGTCCGCCGGGCTGTAGCCGCCGTGATAGGTCACCTTTTTCCCCGGCAGGACCGATTGCATTACCTCATTAAAATAGTCCGGCGCGGCGATATCGCCGTGAACGTGCAATTCCGCCCGGGCGGTGTCAACCTGATTGAAGGCCTCCACCAGGAGGTCCAGCCCTTTGCGGTAATAGATCCCTCCTAAATAGGAGAAGATAATGGGGGGCACGTCCCTCTCCGGCCTGGCCGCGGGGGTGAAGAGATTGGCCCCCTGGGGCGCGTGGATCATCCTTTCGTTGACGAAGTCATAGCGCTGATAGACCTCCAGCAGGAACCGGGAGGGACACAGGACCAGCTCCGGCAGCCGCATCGCCCGGCGCTGGGTCAGGCGCCAGTCCGCCAGGTTATAGTAAAGTTGAGGGAGTTGTTCCTCCGGAATATTCCCCTGATGCCGGCAGACGCAATCCACGCATTTATCAATGGTTTCCGGTCCCTCGCAAACCTTGCCGGCGGGACTCACCAAATGGACCTGCTTGCATAAGACCCAATAGTCGTTGGCCGTCAGGACCACCGGGATTTCCAGTTCCTGGAGGACTTCCAGGAAGGACACCGTCAACCCCATCAAGTGCTGGATGTGCACCAGGTCAGCCGGGTGGTCCAGGAAGTATTGGCGCAACACCGGCTTTAAGGCTTCGTGTCTCAGCAGGAAATGGACCAGGGGCGAACTCAGGATCTCCACCACCGGCAGTCCTTCATAGTGGCCTTCCACCAAGAAGCAGTCGTCATGGGCAAAGTTGACCGGGATGGGGTACATCACCCGCACCTGGTGGCCCCGGCGCTGCATGGCCCGGGCCAGGTCGTGGGTGTAGATTTCGGTGCCGGCCCGGTTGTAGGAGAGGAATCCGTGCGCGGCAATGACCAGGTTCAGTTTGGATTTGGACTTATCGGCTGACTTTAAGGACTTTTTCCGTGGGGCTGGGGCAGCATCCGCCTCCCTACCGGCCAACTCCAGGGCTAGGGCGGTGACCCGCTCGGTGGCCCGGCCGTCATGGCCGAAGTTCAGCTCCGGCAGGGCGGCGTTCTGCCGATTCACCATGGCCTCCCGGGCCGCCGGATAGGTGATCAAGTCCTCTAGCGCCTCGGTCAGCTGGGTCTTCTCCTCCGCCACCACAATGCCGTCGGCTTCGGTATAAGTGGTGGCGAAATCCTTGAGCAGGGTCAGCATGATGGTGGGCCTCTCCAGGATCATGGCTTCCGGAATCATGGAGGATTGGTCGGCGACGATCACCACGTCCGCCGCCCGCAGAGCGGGAATCTTTTGACCCAAAGAAAGCTGGACCGGCCCCATTCCTTTTTGGGTCAGCCAGCGCTGGTAGGCTTCCACCAACCAGGAGAAATCTTCCGGAGAGACCAGGGCGCGCCGTAGTTCATTGGGATGGGGCCGGACCAGCAGTTGCACCTGGGGACCCAATTGTTGGATGGCCTCCAGCACGGCTTCATGAATAGCATGCATGCGCCAACTGCGATAACGGAAATAGGCCGAGGAGCCCTCCGAATAGCTGCTGCAAAAAAGCACCACTGGCCGGTCCGGGTCCAGCCCTAACCGGCGGCGGGCTTCTTGGGCAGCCATCCTGGCCCCGGGAGAATACAGGGGGTCCCAGAGAGGAGTTCCGGTGAGGAAAATCCTTTCCGGAGGATTGCCGGACGCTACCATATTGTCCCGGGCCCGGGCCCCGAAGACGGTGATGTAGTCGGAGTAAAGGCGATCAACTTCTCCGGCAATATGCACCCGGGGCTTGGAGTACAGGCCATGGGCCAGATGCAGGGAAGGCACTCCCCGGAGACGGGCGTAGTTCACTAGGGCCCTCTGGTTGCAGTCATTATCGCAACCCAGCAGGATGAGGCGCAGATCATGGTGGCGCAGAATTTCGTCCAGGGTCTCCACGATGGTGATCTCATTGGCCAGCAGGGGCAGGAGTTGCTGGAAGAATTCCTGGCCGGTGACGGGGATGAAATTCCCTAAAGGGGAGGAGAAGGCCTTAAGGGCAATTTCCGGCTCCAGGCTCTTAAACAGGCGGTCACTGAGCCGGGACACCTCCCTCTGGGCCTGGGTCTGGATCTTCGGACTGATGAATTCTTCCCAACCGCGGCAGCTTAATCCCGCGGCTTCCGCCTCCTGGGCCAGGGGGGTGGCGTTGATGATCAGCTTAAAGCCCTGGTCGGCCAGGTTCCGGATAAGGGGCAGGTATTCCACCTGGGGCAGACCGTAGATGAGAATGGTTTTATCCACCGGCCTTCCTCCTGGTATAAGCGGCATAAAGCCCGTGGGCGATAAAGGAGACCAGGGCCCGCTCCGTGGGCTCCCCCAGGTTCAGACCCTTATAGGTCAACAGCCTGGCCACGGGGCCTACCCGGTACCAGTTCTCCGCCAGGCGCGTCGCTTCCGCCGTCAGGTCGGTCATTTCCTCCAGACTTAGAGGCGGCAGATAACGGTCCAACGCGGCCTGAAAATCGTCCGGCCGGACTTCATAAACCGCTTGGCACTGGGGGCAGGTATGCCTGCCCAGGGCCACACAGGCCAGGGTCGGCTGATAGCTCTCAAAGGTTTGGTCACAATCCTGGCAGCGGAGCATAATATAGACCCCGATCACCACCGGGTTCAATCCCACGATCTCTGCCGGTGGCGGCGCAGAATGGCCCCGGTCTTGCCTGGGTAAGCTCATGGCCCCTTCCTTTTTTCTTTATCCCTAATCGACCCGGTCTTTTCCCGGGATTTTTCACCTTTGATGCTAATGCCGAAAGACAGTTCCTGACTGTCCAGGGTGGCATAGGGAAGGTTAGCCAGCCCCTGGCCCAAAGCCGCCATTTCGCCGAAACCTTCCATGAACAAGGAAGCCGGGCCGTTTAGTACCCGGAATTCGTCGAACACTCTGGTTTCATCCAGTTCCGCCAGGGAGAAAAACAGCCGGTAGAAATAGTTGCCGTTCCCTTCCTGATAGTAGATCATGGGCAGGGCATAAGTCTGGGCCGGATCAAAATCAATATGGAGGGAATACCGCCCGTCCCCCAACTCAATGGTGCCGCCGGTGGCCCCCAACCCCTGCCGGGCGGAAACCAGGACGCTGGCGGGTTCGCTGTGATCCACCAGCCGTCCGGCCAGGTTGAAGGTCTCGGGGCTATGGCCGCCGTTGTGGGTCCGGTAGAACAGCCGCGCCCGGCGGAAGGCGGTGGGGATGACGGTCAAAATCCCGGTGCGGCAGGTACCCTCCAGGGGGTCGGACCATTTAAAGGTGTAGCTTAAGTCCACCCGGTGCAAGTCCAGGTAGATATCCAGGTTCTTTACCACCAGGCCCAGCCCCATGGGCACCAAGGCCCGCACCTGCAAGGCGGTCCCGGCGGCGCGCCCCACTTCCTGCCAGAGAGGCTCCGTGGGGTTAAGGTCGGTGAGGCGGCGCTGTCCGGGGATTTCGATGATGGTATGGCCGCTGTAAAAATCGGCCCCCAGGGAGATGTCCTCAAAGTAGCCGTGGGGGAGGGTGCCTAACAAAGGCTTCCGGGAGATGCCCTTAAACCAGAGGGCATCGATGGCCAACCCCCGGCGGCAGTTGAGGCGGAGTTGCACCGCGGGGGTGGTCACCGTCAGGAAGCGCCCCTGACGCTCCACCTTAAAGGGCTTTTTCAGACGCGCCCGCACCGGGGCCGCCGCCGGAGGGGCTGCCGGGCGGCCCGGCTTTAGCCCCGGGTGGCCAATCTGAGTGGCGGGAGGGGCCGAACCACACCAGTGGTCCTCGGCCTCGGCCAGCTCCCGGCGGAAGGCCTGCCAGCGGGCCTGGGTGATATGGGTGCGGAAGTCGCTGCTCCAGAAATAGCAAAGGATTTTCCAGGCCTCGGCCGGGCTGTCGTTCCGGGCGGTCAAAGCCCGGTAAAGACGCCAGCAAGTGGTGTTGATCCCCAAATCGTCCCGCCCGGTGATGGCCCAGCGGGTGACATTGTATTTTTCCTGTTTTTTCACGACGATGGGCTGCTCGGGTGACTCCAGCCGGAGTCGCTGCCCGGCCTGAGGTTCCTCCAGGAGGTCCAACACCCGGCTGGGGGTCACCAGGCTAAAATCAGCCTCCTGGCGCAAGGCCGCCATCAACTCCCGGAGGCGCTCCCATTCCCCCTGGCCGTGAATCTCCCCTTCCGTGGCATAGCGGCCGGGGCGGAAGTCAAAGACTTCCACATCGTTGCCGTAGAGGGAAAAAGCCCCTCCGCCGTCCAGGCCGGCCTTGGCCGCCACCTGTAATTGGCCCCGTAAATAATCCAGATACTCCGCCAGTTCCAATTCCCCGTGGGCATAACGCTGGAACTTCTGAAAGGAGATGGCGTTGTTCCAGATCACCGGCAGGGTCTCCCCCTGGGGGCCTAAAACCCTTTGGGGCAGATAACGCCAGACCCGGAGCCACTCCGGATGATACCGGGCCGAATTATTCCATTCCATCACCACGCCCTGGTAACCGGCCTCCAGGTAGTGGGGCACCAATCCGGCGGAGTAGGCCTGTTCATTGATCAGGGCGATCTTGGGGCGGAAACCCAACAGCTTTTCATAGACGGCGTGGCCCCAGCGCAGGTTGGCCTGATTTACTGCCGCGGGTGCCAGGGGGCCGATGATCTGGGCGTAGCTGCTGCCGATGAATTCGCAGGGGCCTTCCGAAGTCAACTTTCTAAGTTCTTTCAGCCAGTCCGGGTCCAGGGCCCCCGCGGTCTCCAAGGTATAGCCCGAAGCTTCGATACCGAAAGGCAGGTCGTATTCCCGGGCCAGGCGCAGCAGGGGCCAGTAACAGCGGCGGATAACCTCCCGGCGCTGCTCCTCTTCGATGGAGGAGTAGCACAGGTTCAGGTGAAAGACCGTAAAGAGCCATAAGGGCCTGGTTGGACTAGCTTTCATCTGTCGGCTCCATCAGGATGCGCACGGTGTCATAGACCCACTTGGCCCGGGCTTCCGCTTCGGCCCGGGTCTCGCCCTCCACCAGAAAGCCGCCGAAGCGCTCCGCGTGGCTGGGGGGCTTGGGCACATAGTCCCCGGGGGAATAATACAGGTCCAAGGCCTTGAGCCAGGGCCGGCGCATCACTTCCTCCAAACCTTCAATGCCTCGCCATTTGCCCGGCGGAGGAAAGAAATAACGCAGGGCCGCGCCCTTCTGCCATTTAGGGGTCAGTCTGGTCAGGTCCGGAACGTTGCCCACGGAGATGTCGATCATGGCCTCCACAATATTTACCCCGGTGCTCACCGGGATCAGGCCGGAGGACATGTGGCCGCCGCTCAGCCGGGCGGCCATCTCAAACATGACGGGGCCCCGTTTCGGACAATAGACCCCGTCCCCCTTGGCCACCCCCCGCTGAATGCCCAAAGCCCGGGCGGCCTTCTCCAGCATCTCATCGAAACGCCGCCATTTCTCCGGGGGCAGGTTAGTGGGCATGGTGCCGCCGTTTTCAATCATGTTGGGAAAAAAGACCGGATTCAGTTCGTAATTGCGGTCCGAGCAGCCGGGAGTGGTGAAGAACTCATCGTAAACGATGGACTCGGTGCTCTCCTGGGGGCCGTCCAGAAACTCCTCCACCATCACCCGCCCGGCAAAGGAGAGGCTTTTGGCCTGGCCGAATAGGGCCTCCAGGTCCGCGCCCTCAGACAAGCGGAACACCCCCCGGGCGCCGGAGCGGTCCGTGGGCTTGAGGACCAGATCATAACCCCGCTCCCGGACAATGCCGCGCAACTCCGCTACCGAGTGAATCTCCTGGAACCAGGGCACCGGTATGCCGCACTCCAGCCAGCGCTGCTTCATGGCCAGCTTGTCCGAAGCCAGGCGGGCGATCTTCCGGGAGATTCCCGGTGAGCCCAATTCCTCGGATAAGGTGGCCACGCTCAGGGGGATTTCGCTCCCCATGGTCATGACCCCGTCAATGGGACGGCGCCGGCGGTAGGCCCGGACAAAGTCCAATAAGGCCGGAATATCCCTGGTGCTGATGACCACGGTTTCATCCGCGTAACGGAAACCCAGGGCCTGAGGATCCCGGTCGGCCACGATGACAAAGAGTCCCATGCTCTTGGCCGTTTCGATGGCAAAGAGCTGGTCCGCGCTCCCTCCTAAGATCAGGAGGGTCTTATCCGCCGCCGCCCGGCCCTCCTCCAGGGAAGGCCAGTCCCACACCCGGCTAAAACATGTAGAGGCCGCCGTTGACATTGATGGTTTGCCCCGTAATATAGGATGCTTCCTCAGAGGCCAGAAAAACCGCGGCCCCGGCAATGTCCGCCGGCGCGCCGATGCGGCCCAGGGGGATGGTGGTCCCCACCGCGGCCAGGCCCCCCATCTGACTGATTTCCCGGGCGGACATGTCCGTTTCGATAAAGCCCGGGGAGATGCAGTTTACCCTGACCCTGTAAGCCGCCATCAGGCGGGCGGTGGACTTGGTGAAACAGATGAGCCCTGCCTTGGCCGCGGAGTAGTGGGGCGCTTTCGGCCCACCGAACTGGCCCCCCATGGACGCGAGGTTAATGATGCAGCCCTGCCCCTGCTTTTTAAAAAAGGGAAAGATTTCCTGGCTCAAAATAAAGGGTCCCTTGAGGCAGACCCCGAACATGGACTCCCAGTCGGCGTCGGTGATCTCTTCAAAGGGCTTCTGCTGCAGGATGGCGGCATTATTCACCAGGATGTCGATACGTCCGAAGGAGGCCGCGGTTTCCTGCACCAGGCGTTGCCCCTCCACCCGGCGGCTCACATCCGCCTGGACCGCCAGGGCCTGTGCCCCCAGGGCTTGAGCCGCCGCGACCGTTTCCCGGGCCGCTCCCTGGTTTTGCCGATAATTGATGACCACCTTGGCGCCCTCCCGGGCGAAGGCCAGGGCGATGCCCCGGCCGATACCCCGGCCGGCTCCGGTGACGATGGCGACTTGGTCTTGCAATCTCATAATTTTTTTACCGTTTACGCTTTAATACTTTCCGGGCCGCGGCCACGATGTCCGGCACGTCAATGCCAAAGCGGGCAAAGAGTTCGTGGTGCTCGCCGCTCCGCCCGAAGCGGTCGCGGATACCCAGCATCTCCATGGGCGCCGGCTGCATCTGCACCACCGCTTCGGCCACGGCGCTCCCCAGCCCTCCATAGATGTTATGGTCTTCCACGGTGACTAAGGCCCCCACTTCTTCGCAACAATCTTGAATTACTTCCAAGTCCAAAGGTTTAATGCTCCTCAGATTGACGACCCGGGCGGAGACGCCTTCCCCTTCCAGTAGTTCCGCCGCTGCCAAGGCCGCGGCCACCCGGGTGCCGCAGGAGATGAGAGCCACATCGCTCCCTGGGCGCAGGACATGGGCCTTACCTACCTCAATAGGTCCGGGCTGTGGATAGATAACCGGGGAAGGGCTGCGGCCGATGCGCATATAGACCGGGCCCGGTTCATTCAGCACCGCGGCCAGCATGGGCTGAATCTCGTTGGCGCAGGCCGGCACCAGCACCTTTAAAGTGGGAATGGCCCGGCAGGTGGCCAGGTCCTCCAGCATCTGCGCGGTGGCCCCGTCCGGCCCCACGTCCACCCCCAGATGGCTGCAGCAGACCTTGACGTTGCGCCGGCCATAGCACACCGCGGTGCGCAACTGCTCGTGGGCCCGCATCACCGTAAAAGCGCTGAAGCCCACCACCAACGGGATCAGCCCGGTATCGGCGAAACCCGCGGCCGCGGCCATGGTGTTCTGCTCGGCAATGCCGAACTGCACCACCCGCTCGGGAAAGGCCTGGGCAAAGGGCTTGGCCCCGGTGCCTCCCTGGACATCGGCGTCAAAGAGATAGAAATCCTCCCGGACCTGGCCCAGGGCCACCAAGGCCCGGCCAAAACCGTCCCTCAAAGAAACACCCTCCCCGGCCGGGAAAAATTCAAAGGGTACGTTCATGGGCACGTCAGTTTCCTTATTTGATGAGTATTTGGGGGAGGGAGCCAGGGGCTGCAAGCCCCTGCCCCTTCCCCCAAACCCCCACCCCCAACCCCTTAGAGGGGGTTGGGAGGGGAGTTTGAGGGTAGGGCGGGGGATCGGCGATCCCCCGGCCCTCCCCCCAAATCACTGGCTCAACATCCTCCCTCCCTTAACCTCGGCCAAGGCCCGGGCCAGTTCTTCTGCCGTCAAGGGCACAGTGCCGTGCCACTGGGCCAGGTCTTCCATAAAAGAGACGCCCTTGCCTTTGAGGGTATGGGCGATGACAAAGGAGGGCGTCCCCTTCCGGGCCTTCGCCCGATGGAGCGCGGCCAGGAGTTGGCCGCAGTCGTGGCCGTCCACTTCCTCCACGGCCCAGCGGAAGCTCCGCACCTTGTCGGCCACCGGCTCATAATCCATGGTGTCCACCACCCGGCCCTCCGCCTGGAGGCGGTTGTAATCCAGAATGGCGCAAAGATTATCCAGACGGTGGTGGCCTGCGGCCATGAGGGCCTCCCAGGTGGCCCCTTCCTGCATGTCCCCGTCCCCTAAGATGACGTAAACCCGGAGGTTCTTGCGGGCATAACGGGCGCCCAGGGCCATGCCCAGGCCCTGGGACAGTCCCATGCCCAGAGAGCCGGAAGGGGCGTCGATCCCGGGAATGTTGATGGAGGGATGCCCTTCCAGGAGGCCGTCAATACGCCGGAATTTGAGAAATTCCTCCGCAGGGAAATAGCCTTTCAGGCCCAGGGCGGCATAGACCGCGGCGCAGGCGTGCCCTTTGGAGAGGATCAGCCGGTCCCGCTCCGGCCAGTCCGGTTCCTTCGGTTTGACCTTCATTACGCCGAAATAGAGGGTGGCGACCATGTCCGCCACCGACAGGCTGCCTCCCGGATGCCCGGCGGGACAGTGGTGGATCATCTTGAGGACTTCCACCCGGATCCGCCTGGCCCACTCCCGGAGCTCGGCGGCGGCCTCGGTCTTCGGCTCTAGCTGTTTCACTAAGATTGCTTGTTGCATGGTCTTCATCTGTCGTAGGGCGCGTCTTGCGCTCCCAAAATGGTGCCTGAAACGCACCCTACATTAATGCATCTCGTTCCCAAGCTGTGGTTGGGAACGTATTTATCGGCCAAATTTAACTTGGCACTTATTGTCGTTCCCAGGTGCAACTTGGGAACGAGAGGAAACGGCAAGGCCCCTTGTCTGGGGGGCCGTCGAATCTACCTTCTAATTCGCCACGCCCCCGGCAAACTCCGGGTGCTGCCAGATCCAGTGAACGTAATCAGCCAGGGCCTCGTCCATGCTGATGGAAGGATTGAAGCCCACCTCCTCCCGCATCTTGGTGATGTCCAGGGGATATTTCCACCCTACGTCCTGGATTTCCCCGATGTTCACGTCCAAATCCGGGATGGCCTTTTTCAGGCCCTGGACGATCTCTTCCATGCCGTAGAGCACCCCGGCGGAGACGTTATAGACGTCGCTGGGGAAAGGTTTTTCCAGCAGGGCTGCGGTAAGCAAGGCATTGGCCGCGTCCCGGGCGTACATCCAGCACAGGCGCTTTCGGGGAATCTCCTTCAAATGGATGCGCCGGTCCTGGGCCGCGGCCTGGACGATGCGGTGAATCCAGGTCTTGCTCCCCATGTTATAGTCCGGGCAGGGGCCGTAGATCACGGTCAACCGGAAGGAGGCCCCGTCCAGTTGAAAGTAGTGGCGATAGGTGGAGACCAGCTTTTCCCCCAGCAGCTTGGTATGGGCGTACAAGGTGGCCTTGGTCCCCAGCGTGGGCCACTCCTCTTCCACCGGGGCCTGGGGCCGCTTCTGGGTGAAGTCGTACACCGCGTTGGTGCTGCAATAGACGTATTTCTGCACCTTGGTGAGGCGGGCCGCCTCCAGGAGATTGGTCAGGCCGAAGGCGTTGACGTCCACATAGGCCCGAATATCCTTGGATTCGTGGTTATGAGGGATGCAGGCCGTGTCAATGACATGGGTGATGCCTTTTTCCATAAAAAAGGGCATGACCGCTTCAAATTCCCGGATGTCCAGGCGGCTGATCTCCACTTTGGGGGAATCCACAAGGGTGGCAATGAAATCCCGGTGGGGATTGACGTCCACCAGATGGATGCCGGCAAACTCGGGGTGGAGCAGGGCCTGGGCCGCGGTATAGTTACCGATGGTGCCGGCCCCCACGATCAACAGATTTTTCATGACAACTTCCTCCTTTGGTCGTAAACGATTAACCGATACAGACAAATTCCAGATCTTTGGCTTGGGGCAACTGTTCCCGGGCGGCGTTCTGAATCTCTTCGGCAAATCCCGGAGACGCGGTAATGACGATCAAGTCCGGATTCAGGTCTTTCAGCCGGGCCGGGGGCAGAATCTCCCGGTGCAGGAGGCGGGACCCCCATTTGGCGGCATGGGAGTCGATCCAGCCCAGCCAGTTGGGATTTTCCGCTAAGGCCTCCTCCCCCAGGAGGCGCAGGGCCAGGTCTCCCGCGCCCCAGGTGACGAAGGGGCGGTGTTCGGTCTTAAGGGATTCGATCTGCTGCTTCTTCTTTTCCTGACAATCTGCCACTCGCCGGGAATAGGCCGCTAGAATCTCCTGGGCTTCCAGATTGGCCCGCTTGCCCGCGCCGATGGACAGGCTGCTTAAAACCCGGAGATAGACCGTGTCCTCTTCGCTGTCGGTGATGGTGTCCAGGTGCAGGAAGCCCCCCCAACCAGCCCGGTTAAAGGCGTTCACCAAAGTGGGCATGGTAAAGACCACCGGATGGTAGGCCTTGAAATAATTGCCGCTCTCCACCCCGGGCTGGGTGAGGACGCTGGCCAGGGAAGAGACCTCCAGATACAGCCGGGTCTGGAGGTGGGCGTAGCGCACCAGGTCGGCCAGGAACTGCACCGGGTTTAAGATATGATTCAAGGTGCGGCTGCTGATAATCAGGTCAAAGTATTCCCCCCGGAAGGGTCGCTCTTCTATAAAGCCGTGATGATAAGCGATGTGGGGGCGATTCTCCTTAAGGAACTGGCAGGCCTGGCCCGAGCTTTCGATGGCGGCGCATTCCCAGCCCCGCTCATGCAGTTCCTGGAGGAGGTCCCCCTGATAGCAGCCGATGTCCAAGACCCGCCCCGGCTGGGGCAGATGCCGGGTGATAAAGTCGGCCTGGCGCTTCAACCTTTGACGGTACTTTTGGTGCACCGAGGGGATGAAGATGGCCTTGCCGTAATCATAGGACTCGGCGTTAAAACGCCGGGTCTCCTCCGGGCTTAAGCTGGGAAAGAGAAAGGCCAGGCCGCAATTCCGGCAGAGATGAACGCGGATATTCTCCTGGTCCGGGTCCCGGTACTGCTCCTGGCATTCCCGGGACCAACAGATGGGGCAACGGGGATCAGTCATAGTGGGCCACCTTTCTTACCAAGGGCGTCAATTCAACGGGATTGCCCTTGATCCAGTCATAGCCGGCTAGGACATTGGCGTCGTTTAAACGGCAGGTCACCCGGTTCTCCGGCTGCTGATAGAATTGATAAATCTCCGAGGCATGGCGGTAAATCTTGCGGAAGCCCTGGAGAGCCTGTTCCACGGCTGCATCCCCCGCCATGAGGAGATTCATTCCCAAGGTGAGGGTGCGCCGGGAATTGTTCTCCGCGTGGGGGAGCCGCTGCCACCACTCCGGCAGGGCCTCCGGCCCCCGCCCCCCGGCATAGGCTTCCAGGCGATAATAGAGGGGCGTCCAGCCGGGGCCTACGGGGATGCCGTCCTTGAGAAAGGCCTTAATCAACAGGTTCCGGTCCAGGCCCCCCCAGGACTCGCAGTCATAATGAAAGCGCATCATGTAATGAGACAGGCGCTCCGTGCCGGGAGTGGGAATGACGGGCCTCAGCCCCGGAAATTCCTCCAGGGCCCGGCAGATCCTCTGATATTGCCTTTCCCGGACGGCGATCTGGCCGTCCAGGGCCGCCAGTTGATAGCCCAGGAGGATGGCCTGGAGGTCGGTGGGCTTGTAGTTGCCGCTGACCTCGGTGTAGAAGAGGTATTCCGGCACGGTCAACTCCGGGTTCTGGCCAAAGGCCCGCAGGCGCTTGAGCTTCTTATACAAAGCCTCGTCGTCGGTGGTGATGGCCCCGCCCTGACCGGCGGAGACCACCTTGTTCTGGTCGAAGCTGAAGCAACTGGCCGTGGCCCAGGCCCCGATGCGCCGGCCCCGGAAGGCGGAGCCGTGGGCATGGGCCGCGTCTTCCACCACGGGGACGCCCCGGCGGGCGGCCAGGTCCATAATGGCCGTAATGTCGCACGGCAGGCCGCTGTAAGGCAGGGTCAGGATGGCCTTGGTCTTGGGGGTCAGGGCTTCAGCAATACCCTCCGGGGAGATGTTGCCGGTCTCCGGGTCCACGTCGGCCAACACCGGTTTGGCCCCGAGAAGCATAACTATCGTCAGATCGCTGATAAAGGCGATGGCCGGGAGGATCACTTCATCCCCCGGCTCCACCCCCAGGGCCTGGAGGCTCAGGCCCAGGGCCTGGGTGCAGTTGGTCACCAAGAGGGCGTGGCGGGCGCCGCAATACTCGGCAAAGGTCTTCTCAAATTCCGCGGTGCGGGGTCCCATTTGCCATTTCCCCGCTTCCAGGGCCTGCCTGATGTCCTCCAGGGCCGCGGCATCGGCCAGGGCCGGCCAGGAGGGCAGGATGGCCCGATCCAGGGCCGGAGGCCCGCCCAGAACCGCAGGAAGTTCCATTTGTTTCATAACGTTCTCCTTAAGATATCTTGATGCTGTTGCCGGTAGCCGCGGATTCATACGCGGCGAATACCAGTTGCAAGGATTTCAGGTTGTCCCGGGCGTGATGCTCCGGTTGTTCGCCCTTCTCCAGGGCGATGAGCAGCGCGGCCATGACCCCGTAAAAGGCGTGGGGTTTTCTCTTGCCCTCCACTTCAATGGGCTGCCAGTTGCTTCGCACTCCGGGCACCTTTTTAAAGGATTCCAGGGTCTCTTCGTCCAGGCGCAAGGCCCCTTCGGTGCCGTGGATGAGGATGCGCCGGAATCCGGGAGAGGAAGACGCACCGTCATCAATGAGGTTCACCTGGTGACCGTTCGGGTAGCTGAATTGCAGCACCGCCACGGACTCCCCTTTGGCCGGGTGGGGCGAAGCCTTGATGGTCCGGGCGTAGAGGCCCGTCGGCTCTTCCGGGAACCAGGAGCGCAGCAGGTCCACCTTGTGGATGGTGTTCTTGAGGAGCAAAAACCAGTCCTTCTCTAACTCATACTGATGGTGCTCCGTCCAGTAATGGTCCTCAAAGATGGTGAGGATAGGCTCCCCGATCCTCCCTTCCCGGAGCAGTTCGCCGCAGCGCCGGTAAGAGGGAACCCAGCGGGCGTTTTGATTCACCGCCAGGATCAAACCGCTTTTATCCGCGGCTTCCACCAGTTCCAGGGCGTCGTTCAGGTTGTCCGCCAGGGGCTTTTGACAGAGGACGTGCTTGCCGTGGGCCAGGGCCTCCAAGACCACGGCCTTGTGCTGATCGGTGTTCACCGCCACGTCCACCACTTCCACCTCCGGCATTTCCAGGAGGCGGCGGTAGTCGGTGAAGGCGTGGGGGACCTGCCACTTTTCCGCCTGGGCTTTAAGGACCTCCGGGTTTTTGTCGGCCAGGGCCACCACGTTGATGTTGGCCCCCCAGGCATAGGAAGGCAGGTGGGCGTTGCCAGCGATCTTGCCGGTGCCGATGACGCCGATGTTGTGGGGTTTACTGGGCTGCATGACTCATCTCACTTTCAAACAGGGAATGGATTTCCGTCTCGGGAAACCGTCGTTTGGCCTCATTGATAATATTCTCCTGGATCAAACGGGAGGTGGTGGCCACTAAAATGACCTGGGGATGACCGCACACGGCCTGATCCGGGGGCGACACCACCAGGGAACCCAGGCGCTTGCCGATTTTGGCGGGATTTTTATCCACTAAACGGCACTTTTCCGGGACAAAGACCTGGGCGTTTTGGCACCAGAGGCTGAAGAAATTATTGCTGATGCCCCAGATCCAGACGTTGTCGGCCCCGGCCACATAACGTTGGCAGGCCGCCAGGATGGTCTCCTGTTTCCGGTTAAAGTGCTCCAGATGGCGGTCGAAGAGGTTCCGGACATGCTCCAGAGGCGCTTCTTTGACATACATGGCCCGGTACACCGGCACCTCCAGGCCTCCCACTTCCTCCAGATGCAGGATGGTCAACCCGGCCTGGGACCCCAGATGAATAAGGGCCTGGGGGGAGAAGTAGCCCAGGTGCAGAGGATGCACCACTTTTTCCACCAGTGGGCCGGTGGCCGGGGGTCTGAGAGAGGGGACCTCCACGTAGATATGGCCCCCGGCCTTCACCGTTTCCGCCATGCGGGCCATCAGTTCTCCCGGCCAGGGCGCGTGTTCCGCCACTGAGCAGCAGACGTTGAGATCAAAGGCCTCCCTCAGCCCCTGGGCCTCCAGGTCCAGGTCTTCCAGCATGCCGCCGTATAGGGGGATGCCGAACTCCTGCAAAGCCCAGCGCCGGCATTCCTCCGAAGGCTCGAGGCCCGCGACTTCGGCCCGGAAACGTTCAGCCAGGAGATGGAGCAGATAGGCCGAGGCCGCGCCGGTCTCAAAGATCCGTTCTGGGGGGGTGGGAAGAAACCGCTCCAGGAAGGTTAGGGTGCTGTCAAAATAGCTGTCTTTCACGGCGTGCAGCACCTGGTGGTCCAGGCTGGCCACCGGCGCGGCCCGGTAATAATTCTTGAGAAAGTCCGGGGCCGGGAGGGGCTCCACCTGGATGAAGCCGCACCGGGGGCAACCCTCGTAGTTCACCCGGGCTGCCACCGCGCCGTCGCATTCCGGCCGGAAGGTCATCACCTTCTCCTCCAGGAGGGGGGAGAGGCGGTCATGGCCGCATAAGCGACATTTCCCCTGGGTGCTTTTGGTCTGCATCAAGCTATTCCTTAATTAACTCAATAGTCAGGCCGGCCTGGGCCTGGTCAAAGACTTCTCGCAAGGCAGCCACCGAGTCCGCCCGGGCAAAGACGTAGCCGAGTCGGCCCCGGTTATCCCGGGGGCCGGTGACCCTCTGGCCGGGACGCACCAAGAGTTCCACCGCCACCACGCCCGGGAGGTCCTGAACCTGTTCCAGACCGGTAATTGAGGCGATGACGCCTCCCTTTTGGCAAAAGATGGGGCGGTAACCGGCAAACCGGGGCCGGCCGTTGGTGCGCAGGTGGCGCAGGGGGTCCGCTTCACCAGCCAGCAGGCCGAAATAGGCCCGGATGGGGTTGGTTCCGGTGGCCAGGGGCAAGGCCGTGCTCATGGTGGGATTGCCGTGCAGCCGGGGGGCCAGTTCCAGCAAATAGGGCTGCTCTCCCACCATAATGACATCCCCCTTAACGCAGCCCTCCCGGATATTCAGGGAAATAGCCCCTTGCTCCAGGAGTTGATAGATGGCTCCTTCCAGTTCCGGGGACAAGGGCGCGGGCAGGATTACCTCAGTCAACAGAGTCCCCGCCGACGAGGTCTGGCGCTCGCTGATGCCCGCAGGGTAGAAGCGCCCTCCAGCAAAGATGCCGTTGACTCCGAACTCCCGGCCCCTAAGAAAATCCTCCACCAGTACCGCTTCACCCCAGATAATGGCCTGGGCATAAGCCCCGGCCAGGTCGGCTGCCTCTGCCACCCGAGTGACGCCCAGACTGCCGGAGGCGTGCACCGGTTTGACCGCCACCGGGAACCCCAGTTCCTGGGCGGCCTCAAGAGCTTCGGCCTGACTGGCGGCCAGTCGGGCCCTGGGGGTAGCTACCCCGTGTTCCTGCCAGACGGCCTTAGCTCGGTTTTTGTCCAGGGCCGCGGCCACCGCCGCCGGGGTCGGCCCGGGCAGGCCCAAGAGGGCGTTGATCTTGGCCTGCACCAGCAGACAAAAATCAGCATGGCACCAGATTCCCACCAGGCGCTGCTTCTGGGCTAACTCTTTCGCCAGGAGGATCAGGCCTTCCAGGTCATCCCCGGACATCTGCACAAACCGGTCAGCCAGGGCCGCGGCCGGAGCCTGGGGATTCCGGTCCGTTGCCACCACATAGAGGCCCGCTTCCTTAGCCCAGCGGATGCCGGGCATCTGGAAATAGCCGCCGCCGATATGGATCAGGGTGGGCCGGGGTTGAGGCATCACCGGCGCTCCTTTATTCCCAGCAATTCCAGATGGCCCGGCCATTCCTGGAGCCGCAAGTTCCGGGCCTGGATAATATCCTTCAGCAAGGCCAGGTTCTCCTCAACCTGCCCCTGCTGGACCAGGACGTCCTGGAAGCCCGTGGTCCTTAAGGCGGTTACCGGTAAATTGAGACCGTTGACCCCGTAATACAAGGCCGTGGGCCGGCAGGAAAAAGACGGGGCTTCCTCCAGAGCGCCTTCCGCCACTTTTATGGCCAGCTCAAAAAAGTCGATGGAGGTCTGGGCTGCCGGCCAGAGGACTTCGGCAATGGTGTCGCCCCCCAGGTCGGCATGCACTTCAATGAAATAGGGTTCCCCCTCCTTAGTAAAACGGCAGGAGATGAGGAGCAGGGCCGTGGCAGCCGGGAAATGCCCCACCAGGCGGGCCACCAGGGCCTCAGCTATGGCCAGGATATGGGTCTCCGCCAGGAAGGCCGGGAGACTCACTCCCAGGCCGAGAACGCGACCGTTTTGGTCCACGGCCACCAACTCATCCCACCAGGTGATGACTTGGGCTTTCCCTTGATGGACCCAGCAGAGGCAGGTGGCATCCAGGCCCGGGATAAAGGCCGCTATCTCCACCAGCCGGTTCCCCGACACCTGGGCGGCTTCGGCCACGAAACCGGCCAGGTTTTTCCGGTCACGGCAGAGGCGGATGCCGGTTTTGCCCGCCAGAGTCATGTCGGGCTTGACAATGACCGGGAACGGCGGCAGGCTGTCACCTTGTACTAAAGCGTCCACCCGGCAGCCCGGGGGCACCGGCAAATCGTGGGCCTGGCAGAACTCCCGGAGATTGGCTTTCTCCGTGGCGATCTCCACCAAGTCCGGGGTCAATCCCGGCAAGCCGAACTCCTGGGCCACGGCCACTGCGGTATTGAGGGCTCCTGCCGCGGTGGTCCGGGCCACCACACCCACAAAGTTATAATCAGCCTGGATTTCCCGCAAAACGGCCAGGACGGCCCCGGTGTCGTAGGTGCTCTTCCGGATGGCCAGATCGGCCCAGGCAAAGCCCGGGGCCTCCGGGTCCTGGTCCACGGCCACCACCTCTCGTCCCAGGCGCTGGGCCGCCTGAATTAGAGGAAGTTGGCTGGCCCCCGCGCCGATGCTAATGATGGTCCCATCCCGGTTTTTCATTGTCTGTCCTAAACAGTGCTCATGGTCGGTGCGCCTGGCGCACCCTACATGGCGGGCGAGACGCCCGCCCTACGGATTTTTCATAATTTACGGGTGGGCCGAAGGGCCCATGAATGACTCCGTTAAATCTTTTTGGCAAAGATCTGCACTTCCCGCCCCAGGCCCAGGGAGGCCAGGGCCTTATACAATCTGCGTTTCAGGTCGGTCATCCCGGCCTTGGCCAGGTTCTGCTCGAGGTTCTTCCGCTTCTGGTGGCATTGCCGCCCCAGCAAGTCGTTGTCCACGTAGTTGTCCCCCATGAGGAGAAACATATCGATGGGGAAAGTGGCTTCCGTCAGCACCACCTCAAAGCCGGTGCTCTCCACCAGCCGGCTCAAGGAGGCAAAGTCAAAATAGTTCAGGTGGTGGGGCGGCCCCACCCACCAGGGCTCAAAACCGCAAACGGCCCGCAAGGAATTCTGCAAGGGGTTGTAGTCATTGGGGACGACCACACAGAGAAGCCCGGCGGGGGCCAGCAAGGATTGGACGATGGCCAGCATGCCCCGGGGGTCCGGGATATGTTCCAGGACTTCGCTTAAGTGCACCACGTCAAAGGTCCCCAAGCCCGCGGCGGTCTCCTCGGTGAGGAAATCTTCCAGGACCTCCACCCCCAGGCTCCGGCTGTGGGCTGCGGCCCGGGCCGAGGGTTCGATGCCCAGGGTCTGCCAACCCCGCTCCTGGCCCAACCGGAGAAAGAACCCCGGTCCTGAGCCGACGTCCAGCAACCGCCGCCGGGTGGGGGAGAGCAATTCCTCAAAGGTCTCGTAACGCTCCCGGTAAACCAGATTCCACCAGTCCAGGTCTTCCCGGTAGCGTTCCAGGTACAGGGGTTTGTCCACGGTGTAATACTCCAGGCGATACACCGCGGCCAATTCCTCCAGGGTGGGCAAGGGCACCACGTGCTTAAAGCCGCAGACCTCACAGTCAATGACGGAGTAGCCTTTGATTTCGTCCAGTATCGGCCCGCGGTGGGGACCCCAGTCAATCACGCCTTTGAGTTTGGTATTAGTCTGTCCGAACCCCATCTCGCCTTACTCCCCTTGCCGGGGCTTGCCCAGGTGCTCCCATTGCAACACCTGATCCCGGGCCAGGTCCTGGAGGGCCACCTGTCCTACCAGGTTCTTAAGTTCCTTGGGCGGAATACCAGTACCGGGGCGCTTTACTGCCAGCATGGACTCGGTTATGATGGTCCCGGCGGGAATGTCCACCGCGGCCACGACGCTCATCCGGGCGTGGACCCGGCTCTCGGCTTCGGCGGGCGCCACTACTTTTCCCGGCTGTCCCAGGGCCTGCTCCACGGTGCGCACGGCTTGAACCAACCGGCGCAACTCCTCCGGGTCCACGGAAAACCAGTGGTCCGGCCCCGCCCCGTCTTCTTTGTCCAGGGTGAAATGCTTTTCAATGAGGACCGCGCCCAGGGCCGCGGCGGCCACCGGCACGGTTATCCCTTCGGTGTGGTCGGAAAAACCCACCGGGCAGCCAAAGGCCCGGCGCAAAGTCTCCATCGCCCGGAGGTTAATCTGGTCCAACGGCGTGGGATAGGCGCTGACGCAATGGAGAAGGATCACCTGGCGATTCCCTGTGCTGTAAATAGCCTCCAGGGCCTCTTCAACGTCCCCCAAAGTGGCCATGCCGGTGGAGACGATGAGGGGTCGTCCTTTACCGGCCACCAGGCGGAGAAAGTCGTGGTGGGTCAGGTAGTCCGAACTGATCTTGAACATGGGCACATCTAAAGCGTCCAGCAGTTCCACGGCTTCAACGTCGCAGGGAGTGGAGAAGATGAGAAGCCCGGCCTGGCGGGCCGCGGCAAAGAGGCGCTCATGCCAGGCATATTCCAACTCCACCCGCCGGAACATCTCCAGGGACTTTTCCCGGACCGTGCCCCGGGCCGTCTGGTAAACAAAGATAGAGTCCGCCTCGGAGATGAAGGTGTCCGCCCGGAAAGTCTGGAACTTGATGGCGTCCGCGCCGCACTCCCCGGCCACCCGGATCATTTCCAGGGCCCGCTCTAGCGAGCCGTTATGGTTGATGCCGGCTTCCGCCACCACCAGGATACGTCCGTCCGCGCCCACCAAATGGGGACCCAGGGGCACGGCCTTAAGTCTGCTTGAGGTAGTCATCCCGTTCTTTCTTCAAGATCATGGTAAAGTCGTGGGGCATGTAGCTATGGATCAGGTTGACCCAGGGAGTCAGGGTGCGACAAAAGCGGAAAGTCTCTTCCGGGTCGGCGTAGAAATATTCCGCTTCCATAAAATCCGCATAAGTGCTCAACACATTAAAGGCCACCCCCAGCCGGGCCAGGCGGAACATGACCCGGATGGCCTCCGCAAAACTGGCCTGGTCATAGCCGTAGTTCAGACTGCCGGAACAGAGCACCCAATCGAAAACGCCCTTCTCCGCAGGGGCGAAGAATAAGTCCTGCTCGCAAAAGTTGTTGGTTAGTTCCGGAAAGCGCGCCCGGGCCACGGCGATCATGTTGGGCGCCAGGTCCCAGCCGTAATAAGCCCCTAGGGGCACCTGGTGCTCCTTTAGGTAGGCGTAAAGGTCCCCCTGGCCGCAGCCCACGTCCAGGACACGGCAGTCCTGCAAGTCCAGATAGGCCCGAAACACCGCGAACCGGGCCGCTTGGGTGGCCGGGCCGCTCCAGTTGGCGCTGCGGGCGTCCACCCCGTATTGGGCCACCAGGTCCTCAAAGAATTGTCTGACCTTGTGCATTAGTTTCAGCCTTTAAGGTCCTTTCAGCACCGCGCCCTCAGCCAATTTTTCCCGGGAGGCGGGACCAAGATTCATCAACAGGTCGATGGCCGAGAGCCAGGGCATAAATGGTTCGCCGTGCACCTGCTCATAAGGTTGGGGAGCGTAATCGTGGTACACCAGTTCAATCTGGGCCTGGGCAAACTCCTCCGGCGCCAGATAGCCGCTTCCCAAGGGACCGGAGACATAAGTAGTGGCTCCTAATGCCCGGCAGAGATTGAGGATCAGGTCGCACCCGGCGCCGTTTCCCCCCACGTCGCTGGCCCAGACCAGGCGGCGCTCAATGCCCAGATAGTGGAGCAAGGCCTCCAGGATGAATAAGTTGAGCTGGCACAACCCTTCCCACTGATGTCCCTCATAGACTTCGTGCAGCAAATCCTGCATCTCTCCGAAATAAGGAGCCTTTTTGTAATTCAAGGCCAGGGCCTGATGGTGTTGCCGCTGCCAGGGCGCGTTATTGTCGATGACCGTGTCCTTGAGGAGGCGGCCCCGGTGATGTCCGGCGATGGGCACCGAAAGCCACTGGTTGCCGTTCCAGGTGCGGATGCGGTTCCGGTTCTCCCAGTCCCTGGGGGTGTACTGCACCGTATCCAGGAGCACAAAGGTATCCACCAGCATAATACGCTGCAGGTAATTCAGGGCCGGCAGATACCGGGGTTGGGAGATGGCGATCTTCATGACGGGCAAACCTCTCTGATCAGCATGAAGGCTTCCGCGGCCTTGACCCCCGCCTGGAGGCCCCGAAAGGCCGCTAGGTGCTCCACCCCTTCCCGGGAACGGGGAAAGGGGAAGTCCTTGAGTTCCTCTTGATAACAGGCCAACGCCTCCAACTTGGCCGACAAGAAGGGGGTGATGTCCACAAAGACGTTGGGGGCGAAGGTGTCGGCCAGGGCCGGGCTTTGCCATTCCGTGGAGGAGAGCACCTCAAAGGCCAGGAGGCGCTGCACCCGGTGGCCGCAGCCGGGTCTTAAGGCCGTGAGCACCGCCCGGGCGGTGATGGCATGGTCGATATTCAAGTCACCCCCGTGATTGGTGTACACCAGGTCCGGCTGGCAAGAGCGGACCAGGCCCTCGATGGCCTGAACGATCTCCAAAAAAGGCGCCGTATCGAATTGATTGTCTTTAAAGCCGCCCACCAGGTGGAGTTCCGCCTGCACCAACGCGGCAAAGGCCGCCGCGGCCCGGCCCCGTTCTTTCAAGGCCTGCTTCAGGGCTTCCCCCTGCTGGCCCCGGGAGCTGACCCCGTCCCCCAGGAGGCAGATGCTGATGCGGTCTCCTTGGGACTTATGTCTCAGGAGAGTGCCGCCGCAACCCAGGGCTTCATCATCCGGATGCGCCGCGATTACCAAGACTTTCATCCTGACGGTTCCCCTTTAGACCGCATAGGCCTGTTTAAATCTGAGGACATGGTTATGGGGATTCCCTTCATTCTTAAGATCACCGGGCCACTGTTCCATGAGACCAAAGATAGCCTGCACCAGGGCCGGGGTGCCGTCCTCAAGAGAAATCTCTCTTCTCTCCTCCCCGGACAGCAGCGGCAGAATCTTGGGCAAATCAGCTTCGGTCTCAATGATTACCGGGGGCAGTCCCAGGCGCGCATAGAACCGCCGGGCTTCCTCTTGATGGGCCGGGGAATAAGGCCAGGTCACCGGGTAGGTCCCCAGGGCCAGAGCCTCATAAAAGCTATAGCCGAAGCCGCTCAACAGGAAGCGGGCCCGGGCCAGCAGTTGGGGGAAATCCGGCTCAAACCCGCCGATGATATAGCCTTGTAATCGATGCTGATTGATGAAACTCCGGACTGCTTCCCATTGTTCCGGACGATGCAGATAGACCAGGAGGTCCAGGTCCTTGTCCCGGGAGCGGGGTATCATCTGTCGGATGTCTCTCCGCAAAATAACGTACTCTAAGCCGGACAGTATCTCGGGTCCGGCGTCGGTCCCCCCTTTAACGGGGGACCCAGGTTTGCCGGACCGGGCCGGCTCCCGGGCCGGTCCCGTCACCCCCGGAAAAATGATTAAGTTTCCCGCTTTGGCCCATTCTCCTGACTTATCCAGGATTATTACCGGCGCGGCCGTGCCCAATTCCTGCCGCCAGCCGGCAGGCACCTCCCGGGGGGCGATATCCAGGAGCAACAGGTCATGCCGGAGCAGGAGTTCCGCCACGGTTTTTTCCCGGAGGCCCGCCGGCGCAGGCCGGGCGGTGCGGGCCAAGGCCCCCCAGGCCACCGGCAGGCCCCGGTCCTTAAGGAGGCGGGCCGCCACCGGGTCATCCACCAGAAAGGTCACCGGCCAGCTCAAACGCTCCACCAACTGCAATGCCAGTTCCTGGCTACGGATCAGGTGGCCGTAACCGAAACCGGGACCGGCGTCCGCCACGTACAATACCGGGTGAATGATTTCCTTCAGTTGGCGCTGGCTTACGTGGGCGTTAATCCGGCTGAGCACGGGTTCCTCTTGCAGGAGTTGCAGGACTTCCGGCAAGGCGAAGGGCCGGCTTTGGGCCGTCAAGATTTCATATACCCGGTTCATAAATTCCAGGTCCGCATAAGTGTCCACCGAGAGGCGGTGCCGCGGTCCATACAGGTCTGGGGGGACTTTGGCCGCCACCCCCTGGAACATCTCCGGATGCAGCCGGATCACCGGGAATTGATGCTCCTTTAATTCCGGGGTGTCCGAGAGGTCATCGGCCAACTGCCAGGCCCGCCGCCGGGCCACGTTGAGGCCTTCCAGAACCGCCTCCCGTCCCTCCTCATCCGGAGGCACCAAAATATAATCCCCGGCAGGCTCCCGCCTGAGTTGCCGGATCAAGTGGTCCAGGGCCGGCCCGGAGATTAAAGGACAATCGCCGCTCACCAGGACGCAGATCTCGGCGTCCAAATCTTCCGCGGCCCGCCGCAGCCGGGTGGTCACCTGGTCCGGGTCCCCCTCATACCAGTAACAGGCCAGGCCCGCTCTTTCGGCATAAGCCTTAAGAGGCTCGTTGCACGGTTCGGCTACAGTGGCGATGACGATCTCAGCCAACTCTCGGGAGCCGCGCAGGTGGTCGATAACCCAGTCCAGCAAAGAGCGGTCGCCGATACGGCGCAGGTGCTTTTCCGGCAGCCGGGAGGAGTTGAGGCGGGCCACCACAAAAGCCACGGCGCGCTCTTGGCTCAGGCCCGGTTGGTGACCAGCCATTGTCTTGCCCTACCCCTAGAAGATTCCAGAGATCGGCCCAACCTTCCCCGGCCGGTGCGGCTCAGAAAGGTGGAACCTCCTCTGGCAGTCTGGTTAGAAATTAGCTTCTGCCTTATCCCTGGCATTTTCAGTCCCTAATGCAGATAGGCCGCGGATAAGTCTCGATAAAATCCCTCATCCAAGTCTAATTGGCGGTATTGCTCCAGAGTATTGATGACTGCCATGATCACCCCTTCCACTTCTGCCGGTGACAGGGCCGGAAAGAGGGGCAGCGTCAGCAGGCGTTCATAGCACCATTCCGCCGCCGGGCAGTCCCCGGGGCCGGTATGGAAGCGCTGCTGATAAAAGGGGTGCAAGTGCACCGGCAAATAATGCACGTTGACGCCGATGCCCGCGGCCCGCAAAGTCTGAAAGATTTCCCGGCGGCTGGCTTTCAGCCGCTCCAGGCTCAGCATGATCACGTAAAGATGGTAGGCATGACTCGCCTGGGGCCGGAGGCGCGGCACCATGATCTCCGGTATCTGGAGGAAGATTTCGTTATAGCGCTGGGCGATGGCCTGGCGTTGTCTCAGCCACTGGGGTAATTTTTTCAACTGGCTCAAGCCCAAGGCGCACTGCAGGTCGGAGAGCCGGTAGTTGTAACCCAGGTCCACCATTTCATAGTGCCATGTGTTTTGCGCGGCCCGCTCCCGGAAGTCCGTGGCAATGCCATGATTTCTAAAACGCCGCATCCTGGCCGCCAGGTCCCGGTGAGGGGTGACCACCATGCCTCCTTCCCCGGTGGTGATATGCTTGGCCGGATGAAAACTGAACACGGTGAGGTCGGCCCAGGAACCCACGGGCTTCCCTTGATAGCTGGCCCCCAGGGAATGGCAGGCGTCCGCCACCAGGGCCAGGTCATAACGTTGGGCGATGAGGCGCAAAGCCTCGTAATCACAGGGCTGACCGGCATAATCCACCGCGATGATGGCCTTGGTCCGGGGGGTGATCTTAGCGGCCGCGGTCAAGGGATTAAGGAGGAGATGACTGGGATCGATATCAGCGAAGACCGGAGTGCCCCCCTGATAGACTACGGCGTTGGCCGTGGCCGCAAAAGTCAAGGCAGGCAAAATGACCTCATCTCCCGGGCCGATGTCCAGGGCAAACATGGCGGCATGGAGCGCGGCGGTGCCGCTGCTCACGGCCACCGCCTGGGGGACGCCGCTGATTTCGGCCATGGCCGCCTCAAAGGCCTCCACCTGGGGGCCGCAGGTGAGCCAGTCCGACCGCAGGGTCCGGATCACCGCGGCAACGTCCTCGTCATCAAGCCATTGCCGAGCGTAAGGGATATAAGTCGGTGTCGGTCGCTCCTTCATCTTCCCCTAAGATGCCCCTTAGTTCTTCAGGCTCCAACCACCAATCATTGGCGTCACTGCTGTAACAAAAATTCTCCGGCACTTGGCGGCCACCCATGAGATGGCCGTTGCTCCACCACCTGAGGATGGGTCCCGGCTGCACTACATAAAAGTCCGGGAATTCCACCGTGCGCCGGGCTTCGTCTTCGGTGATAAGAATCTCGTGGAGCTTCTCTCCCGGGCGGATGCCGACGATTTCATGGCGGCAGTTAGGCGCCAGGGCCTTGGCCAGATCAACGATGCGCATGCTGGCGAGCTTGGGCACAAAGATTTCGCCTCCCTGCATGAGTTCGAGACACCTGAGGACAAACTCCACCGTCTGCTCCAAAGTGATCCAGAAGCGGGTCATGCGCACGTCGGTAATAGGGAGAACCCCGGTTGGGCGGCGTTCCAAAAAGATGGGAATCACGCTGCCCCGGCTGCCCATGACGTTGCCGTAGCGGACGACGCTGAATTTGGTCTCCCGGGCGCCGGCATAGACTCCCGCGGCGATAAACAGTTTATCGGCGCACAACTTCGTGGCCCCGTAAAGATTCACCGGGTTCACCGCCTTATCGCTGCTCAGGGCGATGACCTTTTTAACGCCGGTGTCGATGGCTGCGTCGATGACGTTGGCCGCGCCCAGGATGTTGGTCTTGATGACTTCCAGAGGGTTATATTCCGCCGTGGGCACCTGCTTTAAGGCCGCGGCGTGAACCACCAGGTCCACCCCTTGAAAGGCCCGATAGAGGCGGTCTTTGTCCCGGACGTCACCGATGAAATAGCGCAAAACCGGGTAGCCGGTCTCTACGAATTTTTGGCGCATCTGCAACTGCTTCACTTCATCCCGGCTGAAAACAATCAACCGGCGGGGCTGATGCTTCATAACCGTCTCGATAAACTTTTTGCCGAAGGAGCCGGTGGCTCCGGTGATCAGGATACTCAGGTCTTTCCATTCCATAAGATTGCCATCCTTATCACTTCAGTCCCCAGAGCCGCTTCATTCCCGGCTCTAAGCAGGTCTAACCCTGGCCTCCCGGAGGCCCGGCAAAAATATTTGTTGCCCAACCGGCTATGGGAGATGTCAAAATTCATGCTAATATAGGTCTGTCCCCGGTAAACCGGCACCTCCGGTGATTTATAACTTTGCAATAAGAGGACCATTTTCTGGTTTTGGCAAATTATTAATAAGTTCATTAACTTGGCTGAGAAGTTAATTAACTCTAGGAAATAAATTCCTTCTTCTATGTGGAACTTTTTGACACCTGAGCGCCAAAACTCAGACCAGGCGCGGACCGGCCACCGCCTCGGCTTCCTGCTTTTGGCCCTGGCCGGGTTGGGGCTCTTTTTCTTCCGTCTGGGGACCCCCGGCCTGATGGACCCGGATGAGGGGCGCTACGCCGAGATCGCCCGGGAGATGTGGGTCCTCCGAGATTGGCTGATCCCCCACCTCAATTTCCTGCCTTATCTGGAGAAACCCCCCCTGGTGTACTGGCTCACCGCCCTCAGTTTCGGGGCCTGGGGTTGCACGGAATGGGCCGCCCGCCTGCCGGTGGCCTTAAGCGCCCTGGGAGGGATATTTGGGGCTTACTGGCTGGGCCGAGCTTTCTGGGGCGCCGGCCCGGGGCTGGTGAGCGCCCTCATTTTGACCACTTCCCTGGGATACGTGGTCCTGGGCCGGGTCTTGACCCTGGACATGACCCTGGCTCTTTTTCTTAATCTGGGTATAGGCCTGGGGTATCTGGCCTTGAGCCGGGAGCGCCGGGAACTTCTGCCCTGGGCCTACCTGGCCCTGGCCCTGGCAGTGCTGAGCAAAGGGCCGGTGGCCCTGGTATTGGCGGGGCTGATTTGGGGGGTCTGGGCCTTAATTGCCCGGCGGCCCTTAATCCGCCCACTCTGGCACCCGGGGGGGCTGTTGCTGCTGGCGCTGGTCAGCCTCCCCTGGTTTGTCTGGGTAGCCTGGCAGTATCCGGACTTCCTCCGGTTTTTTGTCTGGGAGCAGCACTTCGGGCGTTTTTTGACGGCCTCCTTCCACCATCAGCAGCCGGTTTATTACTATCTGCCGGTCCTCTTCGGCCTGCTGCTTCCCTGGGGCTGGCTCCTGCCCTGGGCCTTAGGCAGCCGCCGGCCGGACCCTCAGGGTGATCGCCTCTTTCTCTGGGTCTGGGCCGGGGTCATCCTGCTATTCTTTTCCCTGTCCCGGGGCAAGCTGGCGCCTTACATTCTGCCGGCCCTGCTGCCCCTGGCCCTCCTGTTGGGGGAAGCCCTGCACGGCCTCACCGAGAGCGGGCGTCATCTTTGGGCCAGCCGGGGGCTGACCCTGAGTCTGGCCGTCTGGGCACTGACGGCCTGGGTGTTGGTGGGTCTCTATTTTCGCCCCCCGGCGTTTCTGGCCCCGGAGTGGGCCAGGCTTGCCCCCTTGTCCCCCTACCTGCCTCTGGGCCTGATCATCCTGGCCCTGACCCCCACCGCGGCCTTGATTTGGCGGCGGCTTACTGTCCTGCTCCTGGGGGCCTTGCTCTTCGGCACCCTCCTTCCCGGAGGCATTGAGGGGATCAGCCAGCGCCGCTCTCCCCGGGAGATGGGCCTGGCTCTGAAATCCCACTGGCAGCCGGGCGCGGCCCTCATCGGGCTTCAGCTTTATTCCCAGGGAGTGTCCTTTTACAGCGGCCAGGTCTTCCATCTGCTGGATTTCCCCAGCGAACTGGACTTCGGCCGGCGCCTGGACCCGGGGACCGGCCTCTTCTTTGCCGACCCCGCGGCCATGACGGCCTTTGTCCACTCCCGGGCCCTGACCTTCTTTTTTTTGAAAGACAAAGCCTTTCCCCGCCTTCAGGGCCTGCTGGCCGGAAATTTTCAAACCCTGGCCCGGTATAAAGATTGTCTTTTAGTGGCCTATAAGGGAAAATAACGGAGATCTCAAAGCAGTGCCGCCAACCCGGCGAAGGTGTTCCACGCAGCCATGCCCCGCATCATCTACCGCTACCTGATTCTCGAAACCCTGCATCCCTGCGCCGTAGCTCTCCTGGCCTTCACCTCCATCGTCTTTTCCGGACGCCTGATGCGCATCACCCAGATGATCGTGGTCAAGGGCATCGGCCTCATGGAAATTTTGGAGTCCACCCTGTATCTGCTTCCCTACCTCCTGGTCTTCACCCTGCCCATGGCGGCCACCGTGGGGATTATGCTGGCCTTGATGCGCCTGGCCGTGGATCACGAAATCATGGCCCTGAAGACCGCGGGATTGAGCTATAGCCAGTTGGTGCTCCCCATTGTCGGGTTTTCCCTGGCCACCGGCCTCATTACCCTGTTTCTCACCATCTACGGCAGCCCCTGGGGACAGAAGGCCACCCGGGAGTTGCTCACCGACATCGTCAAGCGCCGGGCGGACCTGGGCATCAAGGAACAGACCTTTAACACCGACTTTCAGGGGATGATGCTCTTTGTCAACCGGGTCACCGGGGAGGCGGGGCGACTGGAGGGGATCTTCGTTTACGACTCCCGGGATGACGAAAACCCGCATACGGTCTATGCCCGGAAGGGAGACCTGAGCTTCGATCCCAAACAGGAGACCTTGCAGCTCAACCTGCTGGACGGCTGGGTGATCCGCTGGGACCCGGACCTGGAGCGCCGGCAAACCATCCGATTCAAGACCTATCAGTTGCCCCTGCAACTTTTCGGCTTTACCCTGAAGGGCAGCAAATCTGAAGGGGAGATGTATCTGGGGGACTTATGGAGAGCGCTCCACCGCCAAGTCCCGGGCTCCGAGCGCTATAACCGCTTGATGGTGGAACTGAACCAACGCTTTTCCATGCCCCTGGGTGCCTTCCTGCTCTGTTTGCTGGCCATCCCCCTGGGCCTGAGCGCCCGGCAGCACGCCCGCACCTGGGGCTTGATCCTGGGACTGCTGGTCTTCCTCATCTATTACGTGGTCTTTACCGCGTCCTGGCGCCTGGCCGTGAACGACCGCCTCAATCCGGCCCTGGCCCCCTGGATTCCCAACGTGCTCTGCCTCTTGATCGGCTTTTACCTCTGGTCCCGCACCCTGAAGGAACTACCCCTCTTGCCCGGCTCCTGGCACCTCTGGCGCCGCCTGCCCTTCTGGGGCAAACTCGGGGGATAGGGTTATTTGGGGGAGGGGGCCAAGGGTCGCAGGCCCACTTACAATCCTCCCCCAAACCCCCACCCCCAATCCCTTATTGAGGGATCAGGTGTCAGGGGCCAGGGGTCAGACAATAACGGATTCTCATTACTGATCCCTGACCTCTGAACCCTCTCAAGGGGGTTGGGAGGGTAGGGAAAGGGTAGGGGTAAGGCTTGCCGTGCCCTGAGGGTTTCTTCGGTGATGCCGGCCGGCAGGGTAGGGGCCTTCAGATTTAATGCCAGTTTCACATTCAGATGCAACTACTGGCAAAATAACCCTTTAATATTTTATTGTTTTTTAACCGAAAATTGAAAACCGCAAACCGAAAACTGTATAAAATGGGCTTGACAGAAGAAGGGAAAATTTATAAAAACTAGAGACAAGCGGGCATAGCTCAGTTGGTAGAGTACAAGCTTCCCAAGCTTGGTGTCGCGGGTTCGAATCCCGTTGCCCGCTCCACTCCCGAAGCCGGAGTTGGCTTAGGGAGGACCCGCTTCCCCCATCGAGGGGGCCGGCCAAGTAGGTAGAGGGGCGGGACCGCCGGCCTGCTTTGATGGGCGGAGAATTGTCAGCAGCTCTGGGGACGCCCCGAGATTAAGAAAAAATCTTGGATTTTCCCGGAAGTGGGCAGAGGCCCGCTTTTTTTTTGGTTAAGGAGGGGATAATGGCTAATTCAGGCGTGAAACAGGAAATTATTAAGCAGTTAGACCGGTTGCCGTTAGAACTGCAATACCGCGTCCTGAATTTTGCCCAGGAATTAGCCTTGTCTCGGCCTAAAGGCGTGCCGGGAAAGCAGCTACTGCCCTTTGCTGGCATTTTGAGGGCAGATGAGGCCGCGGCTTTGACACAAGCCATAGAAGAAGGGTGTGAGCGGATAGATATCAATGAGTGGTAAATATCTGTTAGATACTAATATCATCATTGCTCTGTTTGCGGGCGACGCGGGCGTAAGAGAAAGAATAGCCCGGATTGGGGAAGTTTTTACTTCCAGTACCGTTATGGGTGAGCTTTATTACGGGGCGCAAAAATCTGGTTTGGCCAAGAAGAACCTGGCCCGCTTAGATAAATTGGCGGCCAGCAGCACCATCTTGTCATGCGATCTAGACACGGCCCGTCAGTATGGTTTGCTCAAGAACCAGCTTCTTCAGCAAGGTAGGCCCATTCCTGAAAACGATATTTGGATTGCTGCCAGCGCCCGGCAGCACGATTTGATTCTGGTAACCCGGGATATCCATTTCCAAGAAGTCAAGGGCTTAATAATAGAGATGTGGTAACTAAGGGGCAGAATTAATTTGTCGGATAAAGTAGGGAAAATGAGAATCTGGGACCTGCCTCCGGAAAACTTATGCCGCCAGCATCTCTTGGGGGAGCATCGGGAACTCCATGCTCTGTGGGTGATCTTGACCCAGGAGAAGAAAGGTTTTGCCCGGCATCCCGAGACCCAAAGATGGCGGGGGAAGTTGCCGGCCCTGTACCTGCGCCATGAAGCTTTGGTGGCGGAGATGGTGCGCCGGGGCTACCGGCATCGCACGCCCTTGAATGGAGCGCAGGTCACCGGGTTGGCCCGGCAAGATGAATACAAGGACCCTCCTGCCGAGCAGGTCCGGCTACTTAGAGACAAGGGCTGCGGCTGCCGGGTTTGAGGCGGACGGCTTCGGGCGGGAGTTCGGCATGGCAAAATTATTTAAAGAAGACCCCAGCGACTGGGACAAGGTGAATCTCGAAGAACCCCTGGTCAGGGATTTCATGGCCATTGAGCGCACCATCATGGCTAATGAAAGGACTTTTCTGTCTTTCTGGCGCACGGCCCTGACCCTGTTCATCGCCGGCCTCACCTTCAGCCAGTTTTTTGACCAGATGTTTTTTAAGGTGCTGGGCTGGCTGTTCATCCCCACGGGGCTGTTGGTCTTTTTATACGGCGTCCGGCTCTATCGCAAAATGAACCGGATTATTCAGAGGGCGGAGCAAACCTGTCAACTGGGGGAAAAATAACCGGCGTCCTTATGGTGGCGCTGACCATACCCGGTTTATCCAGCGAGGCGACCACATGACTCTGACACATCCCTTACTTTTCATGCTCTTGGGGTTGGTGGCCGGGGCCTTCAGCGGTCTCATCGGCGTGGGCGGCGGCGTGATCATTGTCCCGGCCCTGGTTTTTCTCTTTGGCCTGTCTCAACATGCCGCGCAGGGCACCACCCTGGCCTGTCTGGTGCCCCCCATCGGTCTCTTGGCCGCCTGGGCCTATTATCAGGAAGGTTATGTGGATATACACGTGGTGGCCTGGCTCTGTTTGGGCTTTTTCATCGGCGGTTTTTTCGGGGCCAAGCTCGCCAATTACCTGAGCAACCTGGCCCTGGAAAGGGTCTTCGGGGTGGCCATGCTCCTCATTGCTTTAAAGATGATCTTTGCCAAGTGAGGACCGGACCAAAACCGGGTCAAGCTGATCGGAGCATGGTGTCAGGGGCGTTACCGGGAGTATCTTGAGAAAGTTGCCTCTCTTAAGGGGCATGAGCACTTAGAAAATGCCGCTGCGCTTGATCGAAATGGTGCTGCCCCAGGAACATGTCGAGGAAGCCCGGGAGTTATTACGGGAACAGCCGGTGGTGGATGTCTGGTACGACCAGCTTTCTGAGAAGCAAACGCTCATAAAGATCCTGGTGAGCCTGGAGGAGACCGAGCATCTCATTGACCTGTTAGATAAGCATTATTCGGTGGTGGACGGCTTCCGCCTCATTCTCTTGCCGGTGGCGGCTTCGATCCCCCGGCAGGAGGAGCCGGAGGAGGCGGCCCAAAAAGGGGAGGAGGCCCCCCCAGAGGCGAAGAAGAAACCCGAGCGGGTCAGCCGGGAGGAACTTTACGAAACTATTAAAGACACCGCCAAGGTCTCCCAGGTCTATCTGGTAATGGTGGGCCTGTCCACCATCGTGGCGGCCATCGGCATTTTGAACAACAGTGTGGCGGTGGTCATTGGGGCCATGGTGATCGCCCCTTTACTCGGTCCCATCATCGCCTTGGCCCTGGCCACCACCTTGGGGGACCAGGAATTGGCCCGGTTGTCCCTGAAAGCCAATGCCGCCGGCATCAGTCTGGCGCTGCTGTTGGCCATTATCCTGGGATTTATGATGGAAGTTAATCCGTTGATCCCGGAAATCGTCTCCCGGACCAACATCGGTTTGGGAAACGTGATCCTGGCCCTGGCTTCCGGCTTTGCCGGAGCGTTGGCCTTCACCACCGGCGTGCCCACTACCCTGATCGGGGTGATGGTGGCCGTGGCCTTGCTGCCCCCCCTGGTGACTTTGGGGCTGTTGATCGGATCGGGTTATTTCTTTTTGGCCGTGGGGGCCTTGTTGCTGTTATTGACCAATATTATCTGCGTCAATCTGGCGGGGGTCATCAGCTTTTATGTCCAGGGGATCCGCCCCACCAACTGGTGGGAGGCGAATATCGCCCGGAGGGCCACCCTGATTTCCGTGGCCTCATGCGCCAGCTTATTGCTGATTCTGGTTCTGGTAATTCTTCTGTCAAAGAAGATAGGCATTTAGCCTCGCCGGGAAAGACTTGGGTTTGGCGGCATGTTGTCTAAAGCAGAGATTATGGACCGGGTGGAGCAGTTGCTCCAGCCACTGTTGACGGCCCAGGGAGTGGAGCTGGTGGACCTGGAATTTTCCCGGCCCCGGAAGGGCCGGGCTAATTTGCGGATTTTCCTGGACCGCCCCGGGGGCATCACCTTGGAGGAGATCACCCGGGTGAGCCGGGTGGTGAGCGAGCTTTTGGACGTCCATGATTTTATCGGCACCTCCTATAACCTGGAGGTGTCTTCTCCGGGCCTGACCCGGGCCTTGAAAAAGCCGGCGGACTATGAGCGTTTCACCGGGCGCCTGGCCCGCCTCACCCTGCGGTCACCCCGGCAGGGGCGTCAGGTTTACCGGGGCATCCTCCTGGGGCTGGAGGAGGATGAGGTTTGCCTGAAGGAGGGTGAGGCCCAACTGCGCATACCCTTAAAGGACATCGCCCGGGCCCGCCTGGATATTGATTTAAAAAATTCGGTCAAGGAGGCCTAGCACCGCCTATGAATCTGGAGCTCAGGCGCATTATTGATCAGGTCAGCCGTGATAAGGGCATCGACAAGGATTTGCTTATTTCCGCCATCAAGGACGCCATCCGGTCCGCGGCCCGGAAGAAATTCGGGCCCCGCCTGGAAATAGAGGTGGACTACAAAGAAGAGACCGGGGAAATCGAGGTCTTTCAATACAAAGAGGTGGCCGACGAAGTGATGGACCCCCACCGGGAGATTAATCTGAAAGAAGCCCGGAAACTGGACCCGGAATGTGAGGTGGGGGACTTTTTGGGCATCAAAATGGACGCCGCGGCGTTCGGCCGCATTGCCGCCCAATCCGCCAAGCAGGTGATCATGCAGCGCATGAAGGATGCGGAGCGGGATCTGGTCTTCGAAGACTTCAAGGATCGCAAAGGGGAGATTATTAACGGCATCGTTCAGCGCCTGGACCCGGAGGGCATCATCGTCAATTTGGGACGCACCGAGGCCTTGCTGCCTCCCTCGGAGCAGGTGCCCCGGGAGATCTACCACAAAGGGGAGCGGATTCGGGCTTACGTCCTGGACGTGAAACGGCAGACCCGGGGTCCCCAGATCATCCTGTCCCGCACTCACCCCCAGTTCCTGGTGACCCTGTTTGATGCGGAAGTGCCGGAAATCTCCGAGGGCATTGTCCAGATCCTGGCCTGTGCCCGGGAACCGGGGAGCCGGGCCAAGATCGCCGTGGCCTCCCGGGACGCGGACGTGGACCCGGTGGGCGCCTGCGTGGGCATGAAAGGCTCCCGGGTGCAGAACATCGTCCAGGAACTCCGGGGGGAGAAGATTGACATCATCCCCTGGAAGCCTGACGTAGCCCTGTTTGCCACCAATGCCCTGGCCCCGGCGGAAGTGAGCCGCATCATCCTGAACAAGACCAACCAGAGCATGGAGGTCATTGTGCCGGACGATCAATTGTCCCTGGCCATCGGCAAGAAGGGGCAAAACGTGCGCCTGGCTTCCAAGCTCATCGGCTGGAAGATCGACGTCAAGACGGAATCCAAGTATTCCAAGTCCTTGAAAGAAGGCTATCTCTCTTTGCTGCGGATTCCCGGAGTGGGGGAGATCACCGCCAATCTGTTGCATGAGGCCGGCTACACGTCGGCCCGGGAAGTGGCGGAAACCAACCTGGAGGAATTGATCCAGGCCACCGGTTTGCCGGAGAAGAAGGCGGCCAATATCATTGCCGCGGCCCAGGAGATGCGGCAGCAGAAGAAAGAAGAGGGTGACGCCGCCGCCGATGAGGCGGCGCCGGAGGAAGGTTGAGGAATAGCGTTAACTTGCCAAGGTCCAAACCAGTTGCGGGGGTATATTCAGTCATATGGCCAAAGTTAGAGTAATCAATTTAGCCAAAGAACTTAAGGTGGAAGTCCGGGAGCTCATGCAGCGGCTCAAGGAAGACATGGGCTTGCAGGTGGATAACTATCTCAGTTCCTTAGATGAGGACACGGCGGAACGGGTGCGCCAGACTATCAGCCAGGCGGCGCCTCAGGTAGAGGAACTGCGGATCGGGGCCAATATCAAGCGCCGCCGGCGGGTGGCGCCCCCGGCGGCCGCGCCGGTGGAGACTTTGCCGCCCTCCGGGGAGGAAGCGGCGCCGGTGGAGGCGCCCCCGAAACCGCCGGAAGAGGTGCGCAAGCCCAGGAAACGGAAGGAAACCGTCGCCCGGGTAGTCTCTTTGCCGGCCCAAGAGGAGGCGGCTCCGGAGGTGGTCCCCTCCCCGGAAGGCCCCCAACCTCCGCCGGTGGAGGCTCCGGAAGCGGCGGCGGCCCCGCCCCGGGCCAAAGCCCCGGCGGCGGGACCTCCCAAGGCGGAGCCTCCGGCCGGGGCGGGTGTAGCTGCCAAGCGCCCCCGGGCTAAGCCGAAAAAGCGGGAAGTACCGGCCCGGATCATCAGTTTGCCGCCGGAAGGAGCCACCACGCCGGTGGTCGCCACTTCCCTGGCCACTCCGGCCGAAACCACCGCCGCCCCTCCGGGCTTGACCCCCGGGCCACGGAAAGGGGCGCCGCCGGCGGAAAGCAAGCCGGCCCCGGCGGAGAAAAAGCCGGAGGTTAAAGGCAAGAAGAAGGGCAAACGGGTGGAAGTGGTGGAGATGCCGGCCCGGGGCAAGCCGGTAAAGAAACGGGAAGTCAGGGAACGGGCCGATCTTTACGGACTGGCCGAAGGGGAGGTTCGCCCCCCGTCACGCCGCAAGGGTCTCAGAAAAGCCATTAAAAAGATCTCCCGGGCCGAACTCACGGTGCCCAAGGCCATCAAGCGGCGCATTAAGGTGGGCGAGTCCATCACCGTGGGAGACCTGGCTAAAAGAATGGGCATCAAGTCCAGTGAAGTCATTAAGCAACTGCTGGGCATGGGAGTCATGGCCACCATCAATTATCCCATTGATTACGACTCCGCGGTGCTGGTGGCCGGTGAGTTCGGTTTTGAGGTGGAGCGCGCCGCCATGCAGGAGGAGGACCTTCTGGCCTTGGGGACCCGGGAGGCGGAAGGGGAAGCCACGCCCCGCCCGCCGGTGGTCACCATCATGGGGCACGTGGACCACGGCAAGACCTCCTTGCTGGACGCCATCCGCCAGAGCCGCATCACCGAAGCCGAAGCGGGGGGCATCACCCAGCATATCGGCGCTTACCATGTGGAGTTGCCCCAGGGCGAAGTGGTCTTTCTGGACACTCCCGGCCACGAAGCCTTTACCGCCATGCGGGCCCGGGGCGCCCAGGTCACCGACCTGGTGGTCCTGGTGGTGGCCGCGGACGACGGCGTCATGGAACAGACCCTGGAGGCCATCAACCACGCCAAGGCCGCCGGGGTTCCCCTGGTAGTGGCGGTGAACAAGATCGACAAGCCCAATGCCAACGCCGAGCGGGTCAAGCGGGAGCTGGCCAATGTGGGGGTGGTGCCCGAGGATTGGGGCGGCGACGTTCTGTTTGCGGAGGTGTCCGCTAAAAAGCTTATCGGGATCCAGGACCTGTTGGAAAAGATCCTCTTGCAGGCCGAAATTTTGGAACTGGCTTCTCCCCGGAACCTGCCGGCCCAGGGCCGGATTATCGAAGCCCGCCTGGACAAAGGCCGGGGTCCCCTAGGCACCGTCCTGGTGCAGAAGGGCACCCTGAAGCAAGGGGACTATTTTGTCTGCGGCACCGAGTATGGCCGGGCCCGGGCCTTGTTTGACGACCGGGGCCACCGGGTGGAGGAGATTCTACCTGGCCAGCCCGTGGAGGTCCAGGGCTTCAGCGGCGTGCCCGAAGCCGGGGATGAATTCCTGGTGCTGGAAGACGAGCGCAAGGCCAAGCAGATCGCCATGATGCGCCAGCAGAAGCAACGGGAAGCGGCCCTGGCCCGGATCAGCCGGGTAAGTCTGGAGAAGCTCTACCAGCAGATTAAGGAAGGCACCCTCAAAGAACTGAAACTGGTGCTCAAGGCCGATGTCCAGGGCTCCATCGAGGCCCTGACCAAGGCCCTCTCTGAATTAGGCAACGAAGAGATCAAGGTGAACCTGATCCACACCGGCATCGGGGATATTACCGAAAGCGACGTCATGCTGGCTTCGGCTTCGGAAGCCATTGTGGTGGGGTTTAACGTCAAGGCCACTCCCAAGGCTTCGGCCCTGGCGGAAGGGGACGAAGTGGACGTACGCTATTACGACATCATCTATAACCTGCTCCACGATATCCAGGCCGCCATGGAAGGGATGCTGGAGCCGGTGCTGGAAGAAAAGGTCCTGGGGCAGGCGGAAGTCCGCCAGACCTTTGCGATCTCCCGCCTGGGCACGGTAGCCGGCTGCATGGTTCTGGACGGCAAGGTGGAGAGGAACGCCCTGGCCCGGGTGAAACGGGGGGGAGAAGTGTTGATGGAAGGGGCCAAGATCAGCTCCCTCAAGCGCTTCAAGGAGGACGCCCGGGAGGTGGCCGCGGGCTATGAATGCGGCATCGGCCTGGACCGGTTCAACGACTTCCAGTCCGGGGATATCATCGAGGCCTACACCCAGGAAAAGGTCAAGGCTTACTTTGACACCTCCCCGGCCAAGGAAGCCAAAGAGGAAGAGAGCAAAAAGGCCGGGTAACCGGCGCCGAATTTAGGGGAGGTCCCCCCGGGGACCCAAGGGGGCAGGGATGATTGTCGCGGTAATGCGGATCACTCTGATCATCCATGAGAACAATTCTCTTAAAGGTAAACGCAAGGTGGTGCGCAGCCTCATTGAAAAGGTGCGCCACCGTTTTGACGCCGCCATTGCCGAAGTGGAGGATCACGACCTCTGGCAGAAGGCCCAGATCGGCGTGGCCTTGGTGGGCAATGACTCCCAGGTGCTGGAGGCCCGCCTGGGGAAGATTGTCAAATTTATGGAAAATCAACACCTGGCGGAGATCATCGATTCCCAGATCGATCTCTGCTATCTGAAGAACTGAGTTCCCGATGCGCACCCACCCCGCCTCTGTCAAACGCCCCACCCGGGTGGCAGAGCTTCTGAAGGAATGCCTGGCCCTGATTCTGCTCCACAAGTGCGCCGACCCCCGGCTCAGGGGGCTCACCATCACCGAAGTGGAGATGAGTCCGGACTTGAAGCAGGCCCGGGTCTTCTATCTCCTCCGGGAAGGAGAGGACCAGGCCCAGTTGCTGGCGGCCCTGAAAAAGGCCCAGGGCTTTATCAAGCAGGAGGTGGCCCGGGAACACATTCTTCGAAACATCCCGGAGTTCTTCTTCCTGCCGGACCAGAGCCTGGACCGGGCGGCCCGGCTGGAGAAGTTGTTTCAGGAGGCTAAAGACAGTCGGGAGTCATAGGAATAAATCTAGGCGGGTACTGCCCGCCAAAAAATGAACCCGTTGAGGCGGGCAGTGCCCGCCCTACATTAAAAGGCATTGATGAACTCAGGCCTTCTCCTCATCGATAAACCTTCCGGCCTCACCTCCTTTGCGGTGGTGCGCCGGGCGCGGAAGATGCTCAAGGTGCGCAAAGTGGGGCACCTGGGGACGTTGGACCCCTTTGCCACCGGGCTTTTGCCCCTGTGCCTGGGGGAAGCCACCAAGCTCACCCCTTTTCTGATGGGGGAGCCCAAAACTTACCGGGCCACCCTCAAGTTGGGGGAGGAGACGGACACCCAGGACCTGACCGGGGAGATAGTGGCTAAATCCGAAGAATTACCGGCAGCGGCGGAAATCCACCAGGTGGCGCTCCGCTTTGTGGGGGAACTCATGCAGGTGCCCCCCATGTATTCCGCGGTGCATCATCAAGGGGAGCGCCTCTATAAGCTGGCCCGCCGGGGGGAGCAGGTGGTCCGGGAACCCCGGCAGGTAATAATTCATGAGTTAGAGGTGGAGGAGGTGGCCCTGCCTCTGGTCACCATCCGGGTGACCTGCTCCACGGGCACTTATATCCGCACCCTGGCCGCGGACCTGGGCGTGGCCCTGGGCTGCGGCGCGCACCTCACCACCTTGCGCCGTCTGGCGGTGGGGTCGTTTAAGCTGGAGGCGGCTCTGCCTCTGGATGGTTTGGCAGAGATGGTTTCCCTGGGGAAGTTGGCAGAGAGGTTGATTTCCCTGGCGGATTGCCTGCCCCGGCTCCGGCCCCTGGAAGTGGGCCCCGGAGAAGCCCAACGCCTGAAGCAGGGCCAGGCCGTGCCTTGCCCGGAGAACGGCCTGGGAGAGGCAGAGCAGGTCAAGGTGCTGGCCGGGGGGGAGTTGATTGCCGTGGCCATGGTGCGCCGGGACTCCCAGGGGAGCAGGATAGCGCCCACCCGGGTTTTTGCCCGAACGGTTTGAACTGAATCAAGGCCTTTAAGGAGTAACAGAAGAATAAAGTATTGGCGGCGGGCCCAGAGGCCCGCCCTACCAGGAAAATATCACGGTAGGGCGGCCGTCTCTGGCCGCCCTGCCTGAGACCTATTACTCGGGTGCAGGAATTAGCGCTGCATCAACAGGGACCAAAAATTTCCCCCCTTTTCTAAAGGGGGGTCAGGGGGGATTATAAATAACCCTTTAATAATCCCCCTAAATCCCCCTTTAGGAAAGGGGGACTTTAGGCTCCCCTGGCATGGAACGCTTTGGCTCTAAAATCGCGCTAACTTTCGCAACTAAGTACAGGCTAAAACAATTTCCCCGCGGCGCGGGGGGCAGTTACTGGCGGGGGGACCGGGGTTGGCAACCCCTGACCCCTTAATAAAAATGACTTAATCAGCAAGAAAAGGAGGAAGCAGTGGCCCTAGATACTGAACAGAAGCGGGAGATCATTGATCGTTTTCGACTGCACGAAGGAGATACCGGTTCCGCGGAAGTGCAGGTGGCAATCTTAAGCGAGAGAATCAATTACTTGACGGATCATTTCCGGACGCACGATAAGGATCACCACTCCCGGCGGGGGCTGATCAAGCTGGTGGGGCAGCGCAAGCGCCTCCTGAATTATTTGAAAAGGAAGGATATTGACCGTTATCGGGCCCTGATCGAGCGATTGGGGCTGAGAAAATAGGAGGCATTTAGACTTACATGTCCAAAATCTATAAGGTAGAACTCGGCGAACGAGAACTCAGTTTCGAAGTAGGCAAGCTGGCCGGCCAGGCTAACGGGGCGGTGTTGGTGCGCTATGGGGAAAGCGCCGTCTTGGTTACCGCCACCGTCTCCGACCGTCCCCGGGAGGGTATCGACTTTTTACCCCTGACCGTGGACTATCTGGAGATGGCCTATGCCGCCGGTCGGATCCCCGGCGGGTTTTTCCGCCGGGAAATCGGCCGTCCCAGCGAAAAGGAGACCCTCACTTCCCGCCTCATCGACCGGCCTTTAAGGCCCTTGTTTCCCAAAGGGTGGACCCACGAAATCCAGATCATCGCCACGGTGCTCTCCGGAGACCTGGAGCGGGACCCGGACATCCCGGCCTTAAACGGCGCGGCCGCGGCCCTGGAGATTTCCGACATTCCCTTTAAAGGGCCGGTGGCCGCGGTTCGGGTAGGGAAAGTGGGGGGGCAGCTGATAATCAATCCCACCAATTCCCAATTAAAAGAAAGCACCCTGAATCTCATTGTCGCCGGCGCCCCCCAAGGGCTGGTGATGGTGGAGGGGGGAGGCCGCATGGCCCAGGAGGAGGAGGTGCTGGAAGCCCTCTTCTTCGCGCAGGAGCAACTCCAGCCTATCCTGGCCCTCATCGGGGAGATGGGCCGGGAGGTGGGCCGGGCCAAACAGCCGGAACCGGTCCCCGCGGATTACGGCGATTTGCCGGAAAAGATCGCTTCCCTGGCCCGGGAGCCTCTCCTTCAGGCGGTGACTCACCCAGTGAAACAGTCCCGGCACCAGGCCCTGGACGCGGTGTATCAGGATGTACTGGCCCAATTAGGAGAAGAAGCCCAGGGACGGGAAAAAGAAGCAGGCCAGCTCTTAGGGGACTTGCAGAAACGCCTGGTCAGGGAGATGGTGCTCTCGGAGCAACGGCGCATCGACGGCCGCAGCTATGCCGAGGTCCGTCCCATCATCTGCGAAATCGATCTGTTGAGCCGGACCCACGGCTCGGCGCTGTTTTCCCGGGGGGAGACCCAGGCCCTGGCGGTGGCCACCCTGGGCACCCCGTCGGATGAGCAGCGCATCGAAACTCTCCTGGGCGAGACCTTCAAGTCTTTCATGCTGCATTATAATTTTCCCCCGTACTCCGTGGGCGAAACCCGTTTCTTAAGGGGCCCGGGACGCCGGGAAATCGGCCACGGGGCTTTGGCGGAAAGGGCCATCTCCCCGGTCCTGCCCCCGGCTGAGGACTTTCCCTACACCATCCGGGTAGTCTCTGAAATCCTATCCTCCAACGGCTCTTCTTCCATGGCCACGGTCTGTGGGGCGTCCCTGGCCCTCATGGACGCGGGCGTGCCCATCAAGGCGCCGGTGGCGGGAGTGGCCATGGGCCTGATCAAGGAAGACGACCGGGTGGCGGTCCTTTCCGACATCCTGGGAGATGAGGACCAATTGGGCGACATGGACTTCAAGGTGGCCGGCACTGCCGAGGGCATCACCGCCCTGCAGATGGACATCAAAATGACCGGCCTGACCCGGGAGATCATGTCCCAGGCCCTGACCCAGGCCCGGGAGGCCCGCCTGCACATTCTCGGCAAGATGAACGAAGTCATTGCCGCGCCTTCCCCCAGCCTGAAGGAACATGCCCCCAAGATCATCGTCATCCAGATCAACCCGGACAAGATCCGGGAAGTCATCGGCCCGGGCGGCAAAATCGTGAAACAGATCATTGCCACCACCGGGGTCAAGATTGATATCGACGATGACGGCCGGGTGCATATCTCCTCTCCCACCCAACATGCCGCGGACGAAGCCATCCGCATCATCCGGGAGCTCACCGCGGAACCGGAAGTGGGGCAGGTTTACCTGGGCAAAGTGAAAAAGATCATGGACTTCGGGGCCTTTGTGGAGATTTTGCCGGGGACCGACGGTCTGGTGCATATCTCCGAGCTGGCCCACTACCGGGTCAAATCCGTCACCGACATCCTGAAAGAAGGGGATGAAGTGATGGTCAAGGTCCTGGAGGCGGACCGCCAGGGGAAAATCCGCCTGTCCCGCAAGGCCCTGATCGAAGCGGACACCACCCCTGAACCGCAGGAGCCGGGAAAGAGACACCCCCGTGTACCAAAAAAGCGTACTCCCTAACGGCCTCAGGGTCGTAACCGAAGAACTGCCCGGCTTCTATTCCGTGTCACTGGGCCTTTGGATGGTGGGCGGCTCCCGGGATGAGACCGAGGCCGAAAACGGCCTCACTCATTTCCTGGAGCACATGGCCTTCAAGGGCACCAGCCAGCGCACGGCCTATGATATCGCCCGGGAGATCGATCAGTTGGGGGGCACCGGCAATGCCTTCACCACCAAGGAAAACATGTGTTTTCATGCCAAGGTGCTGGCGGAACAATTGCCCCGGGCCGTGGACCTGCTGGGCGACCTGGTCTTAAATCCCCTCTACCAGCCGGAAGACCTGGAGCGGGAGCGCCAGGTGATCCTGGAAGAGATTTATGCCCAGGAAGATAATCCGGAAGATCAGGTTCAGGTCCTGTTTGCCCAAAATTTCTGGAAGGATCACCCCTTTGGCCGGCCCATCTTGGGAGACGCGGCCAATATCTCCCGTTATCGCCGGGAAGATTTGTTGTCCTACCGCATGGCCACCTTAAGTCCCGAACGCCTGGTAGTGGCCGCCGCGGGCCGGCTTCAACACCAGGCCCTGGTGGCGGCCTTGGGGCCTATCCTGGCGAGTTTCCAAAACGGCGTTCCGGCTCGCCGCCGGGGCCCGGTGGCTACTAATCCGGGGCATTATCTTTTCCCCCGGGATTTGGAGCAGGTGCACCTCTGTTTGGGGACGCCGGGGGTGGCCGCGGGGGACCCCCGGCGTTACGGGGCCACCCTGCTGCAACTGATCCTGGGTGGAAACATGAGCTCCCGCCTCTTCCAGGTGGTGCGGGAGCAACTGGGCCTGGCCTATAATATTTATTCCTTTCTGAGCTTTTTCAGTGATACCGGCCTGTTGGGGATCGCCGCGGGGGTGAGCCAAAAGAACCTGCCCGCCTTGCTGGACGCGGTGAACCAGGAATTGAAGAAACTGAAGGACCAGCCGGTCCTGGATCAGGAACTGGCCGGGGCTAAGGAATACCTGAAGGGTTCCATCTACCTGCATGCCGAGGATTGTGACCACCGCATGATGCGCCTGGCCAAAAATGAGATCAATTTCGGCCATTACATTCCCCTGGAAGAGATCATCGCCGGGTTGATGCAGGTCACCAGAGAGGAGATCCAGGATTTGGCCCGGGAATTTTTCCGGCCGGAGAACTGGGGCCTGATGCTCCTGGGTCCGGTGGCAGGGGAGACGGGGGGGATGGATTTTTAGAGAGATTGTGGGGGGAGGGCCGGGGAGATTAGTAATCAGTGAGCAGTAATCAGTAAGTAGTAATGAGTGAGCAGTTTCTGTAAGTGTCTTTCTGCTGATCACGGCTCACGGTTTATTGCCTTAACCCCCAAACCGCGGACAAAAAAAAGAAGCCAGGGCCGGTGGCCCTGGCTTCCTTTTTTTCCCATAAGGGATTGGGGGTGGGGGTGTGGGGGAGGGGGTAGGGCCACAGGCCCGTACC
>JBFLZI010000009.1:0-48602 GCA_040756315.1 Thermodesulfobacteriota bacterium
CCTCCCCCCCCAAACCCGCTCCGGCCAACCGCCTTGACAAGGAGGGTGGATTTGATAATATTTTTGCTAGCGGGCGATTAGCTCAGGTGGATAGAGCGTTGGTCTCCGGAACCAAAGGTCGGGCGTTCGAGTCGCCCATCGCCCGCCAATAATATCAACAAGTTAGCTAATTATCTCCCTTCCGAAAAGCCGTCAGGTGTCATTATAGGTGTCACTGCCTCCTATTTTCTAGGCGCTGTAAGGGCTTTTAATTCCTCTGGGGTCACCGTGTTATATCGCTTGAAGACCTCCATGGTTTTATGCCCGGAAGCTGCCATGATTCTAAAATAATCATGCCCCTGTAGCCGCCAGTTGTTGATGGCCGTGTGCCTAAGGTCGTGGAAGCGGAAATTTTCGATTCCGGCCCGCTTGCAAGCGGTGACAAAGCTCTTTTTGATGCAAGCCACAGAGTTCCCCTTATAGGTGAACACCGGCACTCCAGGGAGGCCCCTGGGCATGGCCTTGAGCATCTCCACCATTTCCTGGCTCAGAGGCACTAATCGGCCCTCGTTCGTCTTGGTGTTCTCGGGATTCAGACGAATAAAGCCTTCCTTTAAGTCCACCTGACCCCAGGTCAGATTAAGAATCTCCCCCTGCCTCATGCCGGTATGGTAGGCCAGCTTTACTATGGGCTTCAGGTGGGGCGGGGAATAGGCCAACAGCCGCTCATATTCCTCAATGGAAAGCACCCTGTCCCGGATGTTATTTTCCTTAAGGGGCTTAACCCCAAATGCAGGGTTTTTCTCCGCCCTTCCATTCCGCACGGCTTTATTAAAAATGACCTTCAAGCAAGTGACCTCACGGTTTACCGTGGCGGGGGTGGTGAGGTGTTTGCGATAGGACGGCTCCTTAAGCCTTTTATGTCTATAAGCCTCCACCATGGCGGGGGTGATATCTTTGAGCAGCCGGTCTCCAAAGTGGGGAAGAAGTTTTTCAACGCTGTATTGGTCTCTCCGGTATGAATCCTTGGCCTTAACCTCCGCCAGGCTTAGATACCATTGGGCAAGTTCCTTAAAAGTGGTCTTGGCATCGGGACTTTTGCGAATATACCGGCCTTCCGTCCTGGCGCTCAAGACCTCCCTTAGCCTTTGCTCAGCCGATGTTTTGTTGGGGCCTATCCGCTCCCGCTTGCGGTATCCGCCCACCAGATAGTCAATCCAGTAGACCTTCCCGACAGCCTTATTTAAGTTCACCCCACACCGACAACTCTTGGTTTTTGGACTATTCCGCCTCTTGCACTCCGGGCACTCCACCAGCAGACCCATACTTCCCAGCCTCCTTCATCTCAAATTCAAGAGCCTTAAGGGCCAGGGGAAGGAAAGGCGGTATCCCTCTGGCCCCGGACTCCCATTTGGCAATAGTTACCCGATGCACACCCAACATCTTTGCCAACCTTGCCTGGGTAACCTTCCAACCTTGTCGCCATGATTTCAATTCTTGTTCGGTCATGCTTTAATTGTAGTCATTGGCTACACTTTGTCAAGAGAAAAGTTTCCATAAGTTAACCGGCTGGCCTCGCTCCCCTTCGGCTCCTGGTCAGAATTGTCCCTGTTCCTCCCAAACCCCTGTTCATGGCGATGCCCCTGGCGAATCCCCAAAACTAAAAACCGGGGGACGGGACTCCTACCCCCCGGTATCAATATGTCCGCCACGGAAATTTTTTAAAAAAACCATCGTCTGGCCTTAGCCCCCTGGCTTATGGGACCCAGCTACGAAAATTTCATTAAGGAAATCCCCAGTAGCCGCCATTCTTTAACAGTTTACAAACCCCTTTCTTTACCACTCGCTCGGCAGGTTTCATAATCTCATTGCTTTCTGGTCTGAGGCATTAATAAACTTTATCAATATTAGGTGTCGTATAATTCTTCATGATGGGGAATTTCTCGGATGGGGAGGGGTGCGGGGGTATGGTTTGGGCAATCCTCCGGGAGAACATGCACACCAATTTGTGGTAGGGGGATAGCAAGGCCATAAGCCACTGCCATTCTTTGGAAGGGGACTTTACCACCCACCGCATCGTAATCGGCGGGTTCTGGCAACAGGCTTACCCGGTAACTGGTTCTGAGGTTGGACCACACGGGTTCTGAGAAAACCTGCGATACATAAGGAGCCTGAGCGCCCCCGCCGCCAACAAAAACCTGCACTTTTTCCCAGGCCGTCAGTCTGTTCAAATGCCCATAAGCCTTTCCCCAAGTGCTTCTGTAACCCGCTGATCCATGAAACTCTGCCAATTTCCGCTTGATTGCTCCTTGCAGTGCTGCTGTGCTGGTCAAATTCGCCCCACTATGATTTTGGCACCTGGCCAGGCAGTCGGCCACTTCTTGGCTGCTACAGATTCCTTCGCTGCTGCGGGTTGATCCCAAATGGGCCGCCACCAGGCGCTCAATGTGGACCATTCCCCAGGGTATATTCCTGGCGGCATACCAGAATTGCTGCAACTCTTCGTTCTTGAACCCAAAATGTCCCCTCAAATTAAAGATGGAAACATCGGTGGTTCCAGCTCCAAAATCAATGACGGCGTGGAGTCCTGGAATTCTTTCCAGGGAAATCAAATAAGAAGCCGTCTCTGCCACAGCCTCTGGAATCGCAAAAACCCTAGTTTCCGGATTTTCCGGCTGGTAGATAGCCAGGTTTCGGGTAGTCTCAGATATTTCCAGGACCTCAGCGGTTTCGATGTTCCGGGGCGAGTTCTTTTCGATGGCCCAGGCCCAGGCAAAAATTTGCTCGAACACTGACTTTACTTGATTATTCTGCAAATGATCGATGGGCATGCAGATGTTGAAGGTCAAATCCAACTGACGGTTCCTGTATTCAGGAGCCTGTTCTACAGCATTGCGTGCCTGGCGCATGGCATAGGCCAGAAATATGGCTGTAAGTCTCTCGGGAGAATAGAAGTCTGGGTCTTTGCCATGCCTCTCTAAATAGTCATAAAAGACCGCGTCTGTGTTTGCTTCACGGTAGGCTGAATCATATTTACCGGCCACCACCATCTTGAGCCGTTGCAAACCCTCCAGCCAGGACTTTTGGCAAAGAAACCGGGCCGCCTGGATTCCCACCAGCAGCTCACCTTTCTCATCAATGGCTAACACCGACGGCAAAGCGAAGGCGGGAACATGAGGTAATTGGTGGTTGAAGACCACGGCCCGAAAGAGCCGCCCGCCGATCTCCGAATAGGCTATTTTGGTGCAGCTCGTGCCGAAATCAAGGCCAACCTGAATGGGGATTACTCTGCGGGTTTCCTGTATTCCCTTGGGTTTGCCCCACATTTTATCCCACAGTTGCTTTAACATGGTCTACAGCGCCTCCACCAGACTAAAACTCTGGCATATTCTGGGAGAACTGATTATTGGGGCATCACTTCCAGTATGCCCGCGGCCACTCCATCATACTCCACCTGCACCTGGCGATACTTTTCAAGGGAATCCTCAGCATTTTTGAGTTCTCTCTCTCGACGAGCGATCTCGCTGCGCCGCATCCGAAGGTAGGGCTCCTTCTTGCCAGTCTCTTCCCCACGTGCCAACAACTCCTGCAAGCGCGTAATTTTTTTCTGGTAAAAGGTGCGAATACTGGTCAACCTGAGGTCAAGGAAGGCGTCGTTGGTGAGTCCCACCTCCTTTTTAATCTGGTCAATCCGTTGGTGCAATAAGGTATTCGCCTGGTTGAAAGCTATGTCAGCCCACGCTGGTGCGAGTTCCAGGCGCAGGCTTTTGGGTTCCTGACCTTTCTCTACCATCTCCCCCAACAAGATTTCAGCCTCTTCAGCAAAGCTTGCCAGATTGAGTCCTTCGTCCAGGACGACCATTTCCAAAAGATGGCGCTGGCGGGCCGCCAAGACATTAAGTTTATAAATATAATACAGGTAGGTCCCGGGGGGCAGAAGCCCGGTAGCGAGGACCAAATGATGGGCATTGCAAGGGATGCGGCTGTGTTGATCCTCGTCATAATAGTTGGCAATGGCCTGGATCAGCGGATGCAGGAGGTGGATGAACTCAATCTTGGGGTCTTCAAATGACACCTGGGAATCGAAGGTGATGGGAATAGTGCGAGGTTCACGGCCAAAAAAATGGGGAATCTCTCTGGCGACTCCGGCTTTGGAAATGAAAGCTTGCAAAGCCTCATCGGGTTGTAATTCACCCCGTTCTTTTCCCTGGTCGTATGCCAGGCGTGAGCGGGGACATTGGAGCCTAAGGAAGTCTTCCAGGAAACGCTGGATTTGCCGCCCAGTAACATAGCGGCGTCGTTGGCGAATTTTTTCTACTTCCTCATCGAAATAGAGGTCTGCCCCAAGGAATTTGGCAGCTTCTCCCTCCAACCTCTCCAGCTCTGCCAGACGGTTTTCAATTACCCTGGCGGTTAGCTCAATCTTCTCCTCCTCTTGTTCCGGGGTTAACCTTTTGCTGAGGAGTTCCCACTCGAGCTGGCGCACCTTCTCTCCCAGGATCATCTCCAACTCGCCAATGGACCTTTCGAAGATTTTGATCCGATCGTAGAGACGCTGCAACATCCGCTGCTCAATAGTGCCTTCCACCCAGAAATTGAAGATACGGATTATGGGGGATTGCTGGCCGATGCGGTCCAGACGGCCAATGCGCTGCTCCACTTCCATGGGATTCCAGGGGAGATCATAGTTAAACAGAGTATGACAAAATTGGAGGTCCAGTCCCTCAGTGCCTACGCGCGAAGACAACAGCACCTCCAGGCGTGGGTCCTTTTCGAATCTGGTGATTGCCTCCGTCCTCATGGCGATGGGCGGTTCGTCTCCAGTGATGAGGGTGCAACCAAAACCATCTCTGGTCAGTCGTTCTCGCAGGTATTTGAGGGTGTCTTTAAAAAAGGAGAAAACGATAACCTTACAGGGTCCTTCCTTTCTCAACTTTTTAAGAATCTTGATAAACTCTCTATACTTGGTGTCGGGTCCCTCTGAGGGCCACGCGGCTATGAGCTTTTGAAGCCGCTGCCGGGCGCTGTTCAGGAAATCCAGAAGCAGGTCGGCCCCTTCATCCTGGCCCTCCTCGACATAATCATCTTCAGCACGGTCTTCTGAGGCAAAAGCCATTTCTTTCTTATAGTAGTTCACCATTGCCGGTATGCACGAAGCCATGCGCCGTTGCGGCATGTGTAAGAGCCATTGTTGAATTATCGGGGCTTCGTGGCGTTGCCAGCTCAGCTCACGCACATAATCAGTGACGGCCTCATAGAACTCCTTTTCCAGATCGTCCAGGACTACAGGAATAGCCACGGCCTGACGGCGAGCCACATTCTCTTTGACATCCCTTTTCCTCGTCCTGGTAAAGATGTGGGCCAGCAAGTTCAATTCGGCCAGATCACGCTGGGCCTCCACCATCAGGCGCCTGAGCTGCTGGTCATTGTCATGGGCAAGTTTGGCTTTTTCCAGTTTGTCCACCACCTCGGGCAACAGAGGGTTATCTTTGACAAAAACTGAGCGGCTGGCCTGCTCCAATAATTGGCAGGCTTCCTCCACCTGAGGGGGAATCCGCCCCATGCAGATTTGGGCCTTGACAATGGGTTCATTATGGCGCAGGCGCAAATCCACGGTATACAAGTCCGGAAACTCCTCCTCATCCAGGATATTGAGCAGGCTGAACATATTTTCATTGCCCAGGTGGATGGGAGTGGCGGTGAGAAAAAGCATAGCATGGGCGCACCGAGACAGAATAACCCCGGCTTGACGTGTTTTGGTCCCAAAGTTGCGCAGGTGATGGGCCTCATCGACGATGACCAGATCAAAGTCAGGCTCTAGTTCTTGCAATCGGTTCAATACCCGGTCCGTCCTCAGGCTCTCCAGTGAGATGATTCCAGAAAGCATGACCTTTTCAGGAGATTTTTCGTATTTCTCCAAGAACTCCAGAAATTGAGTGGTATTGAGAACGGAGAACTCTGCCGTAAATCTTCTTTCCAACTCCGGCTGCCATTTGTTTCTGGTGAGATTGGCCGGGCACACGACCAGGACTCTCTTTAAATCCTGTCTAGCTTTTAACTCTGTCAAGATCAGGCCAGCTTCAATAGTTTTTCCCAAACCCACTTCATCGGCCAACAGGAGGCGGTGCTGGTGTGAATCCAGAAATTTGAGCAAGGGCTTGAACTGGAAAGGATAAAACCTGGTCCGGGAGGCATTAAAGGCGTAGATTTGATTCTGGAGGGGCTGATGGCGCAACAACCGCGTGAGCGTTATAAGTCGTTGGAACTCTTTGTAGCCACCGAGATTTCCCACGCGTAGGTTTTCTTCCGGAGAAGCTGCCCGAACATAGGGCCGTAAATCTACCTCAGCCACTTTGGGACGCCCAGCGGCCCCAAAACTTACCCGATACCACTGAATGCCGGCATGTATCTCACAGACCTGCACGATCGTGCCAATCCGGCTGGGATCACTAATGGACTGGACTTCATCACCAGGAGAATATTTCGCTGCCATCACAAACTCTAAACATTTTGATACCGATCACGATCTCAGGGTGAACATGTCAAAGCACTTGAGGGGCTGGGTTGGTAACATTTTCAGGTGAACGGTAGTCATGCCCAAGCTGGAGCATCACCACACTCTCTCTGGCCGCGGCCCTGCCATAAATACCCATCTGTTGGGCGCTATTGCCCCGGTATCGAACCACCCAGCTCTTCAACCAGGAATAGCCCGCCCTCTGAGCCAAATAGGCTAGAATATCATCAACTTCGACCATCTCTCCTTTATATCTGACATTGCCAACCACAAAAGCTAATTTGGCACCATCCTTTAAAACCTGCTTTAAAGAACAGAAAGTATAATAAATATCCTGAAAATAGCCCATTAACATGGGGACCACCCGTCTGTCGGGCCTTTGCTCTTTTAACTTACCTATTAATATCTTTAAGGAATCTGGGAATACTGAAGTATTATATTTTTCATATTTTTTCGCTTCTACATGAGACCGAAAACTTTCGTGCCGCAGTCTTTTGACCTCGCTCTCATTCAAGAAAGCAAAGCACAGTTCCACATTAAAAATCCGGGAATAATCATGGCGGTTAGGGTAGGGGGGAGAGGTGATCACCGCCGAGAATTTTCCATTGATCTCCAAGGCCCTGGCATCGCCAATAAAAACGGGGTATCTTTCACTGGTGGACTTAAATTTTGCCGCGTACAGATCGGCGAGCATTTTGGATATCTGGTTTTCGAAGCGGGGAAGGATTTCTGTGGCGTCTATTTTTCTGGGCTGCCAACGCAACCACCCCCCATCTCTCACGGCCAGGCTGAAATCTTTCAGGATAGCCAGCAGACCCAATAGGAAGAAATTCCTGATATTCTCCTGAGGTTCCCTTAAGACGGCTTGTTTCAAGGCCAGCAATCCTGAATATACTTCAGGAGAAAAGCACTTCCCTAAAAAACCGTTGCCAGAAGCGGTTACCTTAGGTGAACCTTCTCTGAACCTTTTGGATATTCTCTTCTTGGCCTTCAGTAAATTTACTACGGAATGGTCAGCCAGTTTGGTTTGGCTGACAAAGGCAGCTAGGGGAGAAAGGTCCACCCCGGTGGCGGGGATGCCTCTCTCCTTAGCAGCTAGTAAGGTGGTCCCGGCCCCCACAAAGGGGTCCAGAATATGGTCTCCTGGCCCCAAGCCCCACTCATCCATCAATGCCCATACCAATTCCCGGCCAAAGCTGTGGGGGAAAACAAACCAACGGTGGATCGGGGCTGCCGCCAGAGATTGGGGGGTAACCCACTGGCGATAGCCCAGGCGCTCCTCATACCCCTCCGGCAAGCCAGGATTTCTCTGAGGAATGAGGGATGACTGCTTTGCCATCCTAACGCCCTTGTTTGAAGGCGGGCCGGGGAAATCTGATCTTTACCGGCTGCCGATAGATTGGGTGACTCAGGATTAAACTTCCCTGGTCCAACCGGGTTAAGTGCATCTTCACATCCTTATCCAGAAAGCGATACCCGCTCTCCCCTAGTTCAGCCGCATCGGTCCGGCCCAGAACCTTAGTGGCCGCGTTGCCGGTCACTCGAGGATGGACCGCGCTCATAAACTGCTGGGCCGAAAAAAGAATCAAACCGAAAGACCGCCCCCGTTCCGCGATATCCAGCACTTGCTCCGCTATGGGCGATCTTACGGCCTCCCCCCGGGCCGGGGCATATTTATTCAGCTCATCCACAAAGACAATCACCTTTTCCGGCAACTCCCCTTCCTCTTCCCAGCCCGAGGCCACGCCACCTTCAGAATAAAGATCGTATATAGTTCGCAGCAAATCACCAAACACCAGGGTCTGCTCCGCATCCGTGAGCTTGGCGATGTCCACCACGTAGGTGAAGCCGCCTTGGAGCTTTCCCAGAATATTGGCGATGGTTTTGTGTCGGGTCGCCAACTGGTCCACAAACACCCCGGACTGCCGGGTTTTTACTACCCGCCGTAAAATCCGGAGAAACCTCCCCACTGTTGACGGTGCAACATTACTAATTTTCTGGGGCACGCCGTTTCCCACCAGAGGTTTCTGAGTCAACAAATCCCCCCATGTTCTGATGTGCCGCCACTTGGATTCATTCCCGGCAATCCCTTCGGTGATTTCACCTATCAAAGGACCTATGGTATCCCAAGGGTCAGGCACATGCGAAAAAAGGATGTCTAATTTACGGTTACCAACAGTTGTTCTCAGGTCATATGCATATATTTGGGTCATGTCCCTAGGCGGCGGCTCCCCAAAACAGTTTGGCCTAAGGGTGCTGGCAGTATGCTTCCCTTCCGGTAGCAGATAAGTCACCTTATCTTTGGGAAATTCTCGCGGCTCCAGACTCAACTGCTGATACATATCCAATTCTTCTGGGGTAAGACTGCCCGGCAGATGGATTTTCAACAGATCGTCAAACTTCACGTTCAGGAGGATGGTAGCCACCTTAGAAACATCCATAGTCTGTAGGATCGATTGAATCAGGAACATGGCATAAGAGGTCTTGGTGGCCAGGCCGGAGATGCCGGAAATATTGATGTGGGCCGCCTCCGGTCCCAGAACATAGCGGCGGTCGATGTAAGCTACCGCCTGGGACCCGTTGCTCAGTTGAATCAAGCCCGCCGGGACCCGGTCTTCGGGCTTCATGGCGTTGATCCCCAGGGCGATCTGGATGCCTTCCGCATCGGCAAACCGCACCCGGGCCTCCGAGGCCACCGGCATATAGATATCTTTATCATTGCTGAGGACCGCCACCTCCGCCACATTGGTGCCCTGCCGGGGAGTATTGGGTTCCTCCACCGCCTCACCAAAGTCATTGGAAATCAGGTTAGACAGATGGGAGGCGGCATCGGTGGTGTGATAGATGTTGGTCACCAAGCCGAAGGTGCGGCTGGTCTCGTAATGTTCCGCGTCCACGATATCAAAAGGATTGACCCGCTCATCGGGCCTGAGCCAGAAGGAGAAACGCTCGGAAGAATTGGCTTGCCGATCCGTGGCCGAGGCCCGGCCGATTACCCGGTTTTCCTGTTCGGAGGTCATTGCCTTGCCCTCTTTTCACCTAAATGGTGGGCCAGCGAATAGCGGCCCGCAGCACTTCTTCTGAATAAAACAGTCCTTTTACCAACCGCTCCGCCACCGAGATGGGGTAGAGATGGGCGTGCCAGCGGCTGTCCCGGCCATGGGGGGTCACATTCCGCTCCGCCAGCAGTGCTCCGGACAGGCGGTCAATCAGTTCCGTGGGGACGGCCTCGCCCCTGGGATTGGGCATCTCCACCTTGATGACCCCCATGAGGGGATAATCCAGTTCCCTCTGGGGCCGGAGCCGCACATACCAGAAGGCTTTTTTGCCGCCTTCGGCCCCAAAGGCCACGGTGCGGCACCCGAAGTCCAGCTTCGCTAGCAACTCATAGAGATTGAGAATCTTGCCCCCCGGTCCCCCGCCCACCTTAAAGCTGGGTTCCTTGCTGAATGACTTTCCCACCCCGATCAGAGGCGGGTGGTCCCAGTCCTTCAAGCGGGGCCACTTAATGATGTCCTTGCCCAGACCGCCGTCCAAGACCATCCAGGCGCCTTCTGGCAATTTCTCCAGGAGGGTCTGCCCCAGGTCCAGCTCCACCTCCCGCATGAACCAGTTAGCCTTGTGCGCGCCCCGGAAGCGGGGTTCCGCTACCTGCACCCCATCGGTCACCTGGTCTTTTTCCCCGGAATTGCGTAACGTCAGTTCCGGGATGGCCTGCACTTGGGCCGCCACTGCGGCCCACAATTCCGCCGACACATGGTCTTGAGACAGCATCAGGATCAGGCGGCGTTCCGCCCCAGCCTTAGCGATCCGCCCGTCAGCTTCCCGCCGCACCGCCGCAGCCCCCACCTGGGCGAACTGCACCGGGCTAGAGCGCTCCCGCTCTACCACCGTGCCCAGGAAGTAGGTCCGGGCCGAGCCGTCCAGGAAGTAGCGGAATACGTGGTCTAGGGGGCGAGGGAGATGGTCCAGGGGGTGATAGAGCTTCCAGGGGGGCGGTTCCAGGACCATCTCCACGGGCTTCTTTTTCTCGTCGGCGTCGGTGAGAAGGCGGTCGAAGGTCTCATCCTGATCCGGCCCCAGAAGGTCGATGAGGGCCTGGCCGGTGGCGGGCAGCACCTTACCTTTGTCGCAGATGGCTTGCAAGGCGGGGGTGAGACCGGACAGAGGATTGGGCATGGGGAACCCTCAAGTTGGTCAATGAACGTCAATTTTGGCTATAACAATTTTGTCTTCAATAGACGCTCCACTTCGGCGACAAAGGTCCGGCTCTCCTCTATGGTCAGGGTGGCGGTAGGTTCGATGATCTCTTCAAAGAGGCCGTAATCCGCAGTCTCCCGCACCCGGCGGGCATTGAGGAACATGCGGTGGAACTTGGGGTCCAGTCGACCAGTCTTGGCAAAGTGGCGGCCCAGCATGGAGGCCACCGCGGAATGTTTTACCACCTCAATGTCGTGGGCCTTGAGGAGCGCCTGAGCCGCATAGAACATGGCATAGTAAGCCTTGCCCGCCGCATCCGGGAAATCACCCCCCGCCCGAAGTTTATCCGCCACCTCCAGGGCATGGCGGGCTTTTATCAGTAAAGCATCTACTTCGGGAGTCAGGTTCACAGGGCAATACCTTCTTGGGCCACCTTTCGGTAAAAGGAAAAGCCCTTTTCCTGGTGGTCCAGGAAGCTTTGGGCGTCAAAGACCTTGAGGGCGATGAGGGGGGTGAAATCGTGCTCCCACATCACCTGGTAGGCCGCTTCTTGTAAAGCGGCCTCCAACTCCGGGGTGCAGCCCCGGATGAGCACCGCCACATCCAAATCGGCATCGGGACCGGCCTGGCCCCAGGCCCGGGAGCCATAGACAATCACGGCCTGGAGGAGGTCCCCTGCCGCTTCCGTCAGACGGAGCTTTAATTCCTGGACAATATCCCGTTCGGTCTGGTTCAACATAGTTTGGCCCTCATTCTTCTCCTTTGCCCGGGCACGGCTCTGATATTATAATTCGCCTTCGCCCTCCGTCGGGAGGGTCTGACCCGAGGCCTTCAAATCTGCCAGATTCCAGCGAATGTCCTTTAGCTCCTCTGAGGTTATGCCCCAAAGCGTGGCTGCAATTTCATCGACCTCATTTTCAAGATCATTTAACCTATCCATATTCCCCATGTCGACCAGATCATGTGCCTTCTGAGCAAGATTGGCTAATTCTACGTGATATTCATTCCCTTTATCAAAGGCCATTATCCTAATGGTTTCTAAGATGTGGGGGTCCCCAAAGCTCTTCCCACCATGTTGCGAAAAAGCATTGGCGGCAAGGATAAATATGCATGAGTTTACTAGAGAACAGATATAATATGCTTCCTCTGGATTGTCTAATCCTACCAATGTAACGATATGCTGAGGAAGAATAAGGCCGTGTTCGTTTTTCGAGATGACTGCCGCAGGGGCTTTATCGCCCATATTAGGCCATATTACCTTATAAGGCTTGAAGGTGTAATCACCTACTGAAAACATTGAATAGAAAGGCCCTTTCTCCATTAGCCGTCTGACAGCCTGAGATTTCCTCGCTCTTAACACATCCTCAAATCGATTCAAATAGGCCCAAGTGCGGGGGTATTTTGCTTGCATTTTATATGCATCAATGCCTTGGCGGGTCTTGGGGTCCTGCACCATTAATATATGGGCTGATGGGTATGCTCGCCAACGCTGCACATCACGATTTCTTAACAGAGGGTAGATGAAGTCAGGTTCGATGTCCGCAGTCACTTGTTCTACCTGGCGCTTGGCACCCTCAGTTATATTCCTGACGATAAACATCCCATCCGGTCGCTGAGCGATAATCTCCAGCCAGAAGACCCCATTTGCCCCGCCTGTATTTACTCCCTCATGAGCTTTATAATCCGATGGGCCTAATAACTTCCGGAGAGCTTTTAATGCCTTGGGTCTGGCCGTTAGCCATGATGAAGTAATATCCTCAGACTTGACCGGCTCTGCCTGCATATTAATCCTACGGGTCATGGCCGTCACTTCTTCCAGGTCCGAATCATAGCCAATGGACCGGCCGGAGACCGTCTTCTGCCAAAGCGTATAAGGTAATGGATATTTAGCTGAGCGGCCTTTCTGCAGCACCACCACCGCAGTGCGGTTGGTGGCCCCTTCAAAAGGTTGGAAATAACTCATATCATCCACATGAATCGGCCTAATAGGGGTCCCATCCCCCAACTTGAACCTTCTGAACCCCTGGCCGGCCCCGGCACCTTTAAATACTGTTTGGGTAATGATGAAGGCCAGGCGGCCCCCGTTTTTCAAGAACGATTCCATGGCCTCATAGGTCATGAGCATGGAAATGTCCTTCTTGCCCTTGCCCAGGATGGTGTCCATGCCGCCGTGGGGGAAGAGGCCGTGATGCACCCACAGCTTTTTCGTGTCCTGGCGGTATTCCTCGGGCAGGCTCTCCCAGTTGACCCAAGGGGGATTGCCCACGATGTAGTCGAAGTCCTTGAGGAACAGGGGCATGAACGCGTTCTTCAGGATGCGGGACCAGATTCCGTCCTGTCCCTTGGCGTGCAGGTCCTGGAACTGCTCATAGAGCTTCTCCAACAGGGGCCGGGCCAGACCCCATTGATGCCCCGGCAGACTTAAGCGCTTTTCCAACCGGGCCAGGAAGGTGGCGGTGGCCGTGCCCGAGTCGATGCACTCCTCTAAGAGGTTGGCCAGAGCTTCGATCTGCTCCCGGCTTTTGAGAACGGAGGGGACTTCAAAGGTCCCAGCGGTGGTCTTAATAGGGTAGCTGGCATGGCCGAATAGCCCCTTCCCTTCCGCCGGAGTCAGGATGGAGTCGGCCAGATACACCGGCAGGTCAATCTCCCGCTGGCGGTGAGGGAGCAAATCTCCCAGGGCCAGGATGTAATTGGTGCGGGCGGCGATGACCGCCAGGGGGTTGAGGTCGATCCCCGCCACATTAGCCAAGATGGCCTCCAGGGTATCTCGTTCATTAAAGCCCTGACTTTGACAGTATTCCTTGATGCGTTGGATGGCCAGGACCAGAAAGGTGCCGGAACCGCAGGCCGGGTCCAGTAGTTTCTTTTTGGGGTCGCCCTTGAACCGTCCGCCTTCCAGCATGTCCAGGACCCTCTGGGCCAGCCAATCGGGAGTGTAATACTCCCCCAGGTCGTGGCGCAGCTCGCGAGGCATGAGGGTGTGGTAGAGCTTCTTTAACAGGTCCCGGGCCTGCTCCGGGCTAACCTCTAACGTGCCTGGGTCATAATCCGCCAGGCGCTCCAGCAGAAGACGGATAACGGCTTCGATCTCCGGGGTCCAGGTCTCGAGATACCAGCCGAAGAAATCGGCCTCTAAAAAGTTCCGAATCCCCAGTGTCTTAAATATGGCACCGCGCTTTTCCATATCCCACAAGCGCCTTCGGAGTTCCTCTGATTCCAATTGGCTTAAGGAGACCAGGTTGGGGCCGCCGCCCCAGGGAGACACGAACCGGGACAGGGCCAGCCAGGCGATGAATTTGATTAAGAGGGCGAAGTAGGTATGGACCGCAAAGAAGAGGCGCGGGGGATCGGCCTGACCCGGGTCAATGCCCATGCCCCGGGCGAATTTTTTCAGCTCCGGCTTGTCCCGGAGGCGAGCAGAACCTTCCTCATAACCGGAGACTTCGCCGAAAAAGGTGGCCCATTGGCGGAGCAGGGTTTGCACCAGGGGCGGCAAGTCCCCGGCCAGGGCGCGGTTCAGGGCGCGGGTGATCCTCTGGGCCGTGAGGTTCTGGGAGCCAAAGTCGTCTATCAGGTTTTTGGGAATCAGGGCCTTGCCGGAGACCAGGGAAAAGAGAAGCTTGAGGAAGCGGGTGGTGGTGTGGTGATTAACAGGGACCGGCGGCTCAATCCGCCAATCATCATCTACATGTCGGACAAAGATGAAGTGACGTCCGTCTACCGCCACGCCCGCCAGCCGGGTAAGCTGTTGGCGCTCTTCCCGGGCCACCCCCTCCATGTAATCCTTCACCTGTTGCACGGCGTGGGCGGTATGTCGATGGGTCAAGGAAGGACGCAGGGAACCGGGATTCTCATATTCGATGATGAGGCGGTTATAAGCGGCATCTGCCCGGCCCTGAGCTAATGAATACTCCTCCCGGACCAGGATGGGGATATCGAATTCCCGCCCGATGTCTTCGATGAGGTTGGCAAAAGGGCGGCGAAATTCGGCTTCGTTGGCGGCAGCCTGGGCCATGGCGTGGATTTTTTCGGCCAGAGCGGGTGCCCGGGCTTCGATCTTTTCCAATTGGGCCAACCGACTGGGAAGCATAGCTATCTCTGGGGCCTGCTATTGCTGCGGACCTATGGGTTCTCTGAAAAGAAGTGAAATTACCTCCGCCTTTTCACCCAATTCCCCTATAGCATAATTATATAAGAATTGGTGAGTAATATTTCTAGTTAATTTGAAACCAGGCCACGAAGCATAGAAGCATAGAGGTCGGTTCAAATCTTTTATTTCAAAGGTGGGAAAACTTGGGGTCCAGAAACCTATGTCTAGGGAATAAGAGGTGAAATGATTTAGCTTTTAACGGCCTTCCAGGTGGCCCGGTCGAAGAGCCAGCCGTCTTGAATATAATAATACCGCTTCTTCCAAATGATTTCCTGCCGTGGCTTGCGGATGTTCAGCATCTCTGGCTGCGGAATGAGAGGGGCCTCTGGATTCTTTAATTGGAGAGTATCTTTTCGAAACTCCCGGCCAAATTGCACATAGCAGTCGGACCAGACCTCGAAAGGTAAGCTCTTATCCAGCATTGGGGACTTTGATAATTCCTCTTCGGCCCGTCTTATGCCTTCTTCCACCATTAGGCTGAGCTTATTTCGTGCTCCTGGCGGTCGTCCTCGGGGATTGCCGCTTACTCCAGGTGGAAATGGCCGCCCCCTTGGTCGTTTCTTTCGCTGTTTCTGCATTGAGTGCTCCCAGGCCAAATTTTACTTCACAATATTTTGCCATTTTTAATGATGGTTAATGCCGACATTAGCTGTTAAAAATAAGATTGTTACTAGAACTCAATTCTTATAGATAGGCAAACTAACATGCTCTAAATGTGGATTTTTGCCGAAAGAATAAAGTTCTGGGGAAAGACTAAATACATATTTATTTAATAATTATCGTAACATAGCTGATTTAGATTAATTCTTTAGTAAAGGATAACTTATTGAAATAATTTATGATATTAATAATTAAAAATTGTCCGTTTTGGTATCATATATAATTAAAATTAAATACCTAGTTCTGGCCTGCATAGCTGTTAATCATCACGACAATCTTAGTAGCCAAGAGTTCTGTTTATCCCTTTTGGGCAGATGTTGCCTTTTTCAACTCCTCCGTTGTTCGGTATCTCCCCCAAGACACTCCGTTCTTGTTAAGCATGGCATGACCTCGAACAATCAATGATGAACCGACTCCCCCTGCGCGGGGAGGGGCGACATCTCCCCAAGGGCCGTCAATGCCTTCCCTTCAACCCCGGATACAACTCGGTGAGATAGTCCCTTTCGCAAGCCAAGCACCGGCCTACTCCTTCATAATCGGGAATGAACACCACCCCACCACACCGGGGGCAATAGGATTTGACAAAATATAGAGCTTCTTGCTTGTGGCGCTTAACCATCTCCACCAGGACGTCCACCTGTCCCCAGTCAAGGCTTTTCTGGCCTTCATAACGCAGGCAGAGTTCATCACCTTCGACCCAGACCTTGAAGCCCATCTTCGCCAGGGTATGGATGGCTTTGATAACCGGGGTCATATCCTAATGGTCTCCCCGCATAATTTTGGTTTAAAGGAAGGGCAGGGATGGTAATCAAAAGGAGGCTGGAAGGGGTCGCCGTTCCAGGAATTTAATTGGAGATTGCAGAAGCCCTGGCGACTTTTAATGGCATTGAAGCCAAAATATTTGCAGCTTGCGCACTGAACCCCATCTGATACAGATTCTGGGACATCGCCCTCTTTTTCCAAGACTTTTCTTTCGCACCCCTCCCGGTGCTCATGCCCACCTGCCGATTCAGATTGGATATGCTGTGATTTCCCATGGTTAAGGTCGGCACCCTGTATTGCCGACTTCCTGCCAACTGCCTGCCCGTCCTCCGGCTCTTCGGCCCCTGGGCCTGCTGTCGCCTCGGTCGGCAATCGGCAATCGGTCGGCTCTCCTGGTTGCCTACTGCAACCTTCTGTTTTTTCAAAATAATCGTCATCGGTAGGCAGGTAGGCAGTCATTTCTGTGGGGATACCCAATAGTGAATTTGGATGGGGTAGCACCTCCTTGGCATCTGGCAGAGGTTCACCGGGCACAATCTTAGCGGCGCACCTGGGCTTGGTTTCCCGGTTCTCCAAATAGCCCTTTTTAAAAGCAGTTTGGACCCTTCTCCGGGCGGCACTTTCATCAATTCCGAGTCTATTTCCGATTGCCGTGTAGCTCACTCCATCGGGGTTTTCTTCCGTTAGGAGCTGCACCGCCTCCACGGTCTCCCGCACCTTCTCGGACACCTTCTGGCCGGTGCCGTAGCTCACCAGGTCGGCCACCAGGTCATAGACCGCCGCATAATCCTCTACGGTGGCTACCACTCGCCCTTGTTCATCTTTTTCCCGAAGGTGGGCATGGAGGATGGCATGGGCCTTTACCAGGGTCAGGACAGCCGGAAAGTCACGCCTAAGCCTTACCGCCATAGGGTCGCACCCCTGGGCCAGGGCCTTGGCAAAGGGCACCACGGCCTGGGGCCTCTCCAGTTCAAGAAGCCGTTGCAGGGCCTTGAACGGGGTCAGGTCAATGGGCTGGCGTTCTTCTCCTTCGGCATGGGCCAAGAGCACCGCTTTGGTCTGTTCCGGGGTATCGTCCACTTCCAGGGTGAGCAGTCGAGTTTCGTTCTCTGGATGGAGTCCTGCTCTAGTGGTGGTAGTGATGAATCCCGTTGGTCCTTCTTTCTCAACCCGGCGAGGAACCAGACGGCCATTAATTTTTTCAACGGTTTCGTAAGCTACCCGGCCTTCGGACAGGAGGGAGCGCATCAGGTATTGGGCAAAGTCGCTTCCCAAACCCGCCGCCTCATAGATGGTAAGAAACCGGTGGGCCAGGGGTTCCTGGGAAAAGGCCAAGGCCTTTTCGCTCATGGCGCTGAGGGCATAGAATGCGCTTGGGGGGAAGAACTCCAATACCACTTCCACGAGGAAAGATTTCCCCCCGGATGAAGGGCCTTTCACTACGACATTCACCATGACTTTGCCTTTCAGCCCCCTGCCGGTTACAGCCAGATAAATGATTTTGGCCTCTCGCTCCTGCCCGGCCAGACCCCGGCGACGCAACGCCATCTCCAACTCCTTCAAAAGGTTGGGGCGCTGTAACAGTGAGGCGGCCAAGGGCCTCAGGGCCTTGATTTCTTCCTCCGGCGGTAAGGCCGGTTTATCAGCCTGGTCAGACCCGGACTTCTTGACCTTCTCTCTGGCGACTTTAATGTCCCGCCGCAAGGCCGCCATGACTTCCCTCGACAGCCCCAGGCGGTCTTTAAGAACTTCCAGAAGCCCGGCGACCTCCAGGTTGCCCATCCGGGCCAGGACCGGCACCAAGGCTTGAAGTCGCTTTATGGTCTCTGGCCGGGGGCTGCCCTTGGTCATCCCTTGGAGTTGCCACCAGACTTCTGCCTCATGGTCGCTCCAGGCTGGGTCAATTGCCCAGGCAGTTTCCAGGAGTTTCTGGAAAGCCTCCACCCCGGAGGCCATTAAGAAATCATCTACCCCGGCCTTCATGACTGGGCCTCCAGGGGGAGAACAAACAGAATGGAAACCTTTGCCCCTCGGCGGCTCAACTCCCGGCCCAAGCGGAAGGCGGCCTGACGAATCATAGGGTTGTCATGGCCGTCGGAGTCGAAGACAATGGTAACGGGCCGCTTCCAGTTGACCTTCTCCAGGTCGGGGATAGACCTGTTTTCTTTGGGCTGGCGATAGCCTTTGCCACCGGCGCACCAGCCCCACACGCCCCCAAGGCCCACAACCTGAAAACCGGCCTGCCAGAGACTTAGGGTCTTCTTTTCGCCTTCGACCACTAGAAGCAAACCATCCCCATCCTGGTCTAGGGTGGGAGGCAGGTAAAGACGGTTGGGCGTATCCTTCTTTTGCCGGTATTTCGGGCCACTCCTCCCTTCTTCGTAGAAGATTTTATAGCGCTCATAGCCGTCACAACCAGGATAAGGAAAGGCCAGCAGGCTGGCTACGCCATGGTCTCCACCCCCCAGTTTCTTCCCAATATCTCCAGGGGTGACGGTATATATTCCAGATGCCGCAATGGTCTCGGGGGTAAGGCCGGAGTGTTTCAGGTCTGCAAAATGGTCGGGATGAAGAGATTTCAAACCTTAGCTCCGTGTTGAGTCCGTGCCTCTACTAAGCCCTTTTGAATTAGCTTTTTAAGGTCAGAGGGGCGAAATAGGGTTCGTCTGCCAAGCTTCACAAAATCAACTTTCCGCATGCTGATCCAAGAACGGAGGGTATAGGGAGAAATCCCCAAAAATCTTGCCGCCTCAATAACTGATAAAAGACCTTCTTCCATAAGACCTCCATAAACATGAGGCTGTGGTTAAACAATTAAACAACTTGTAAATAAGGTGTTAGCAAATTATTAAGGAATAAATTTCCATTAACAAGAAAAGATATGGAGTAATTGGTATTTTTATTGGAAAACATATAGCTATAAGTCTCCATTTAAATAATTGATTTTTCCAAGATGGAAAAGACCGGTAAAAAATAAGGACTTTTACGGTAAGATTTTCCAGGTTGGTTTCACGAAGCTACAGATTGAGGGGATTTCGTTAGGTAGGATTAAATGTCCTAAATCTGACTAGATAAATTCTTCAGCCAATTTTAACCCACGAAATGAACTTCTATTTCAAAGTCAGTTTTAAGTTCCAATCTTTTCCGAATCGCATCTTGTCCTAATGTTTTTTCAAAATTTTTTAGTGAATCTTCCTTCAAAATTGTTAACACGTCTTGGACCCTTGCGGCTATAGTCTGCTTTGGAGCATCAGGAACAAACTTCTTAAATAGACCTAATAACAGGGTGAGGCAGATGGGAAATCGGGAGGGTGATATCGGCATCTTTCTTATTGTGTTTGATACCATAGACTCAAGTTCTTCGCGGATTTTAATCACCTTCTCTGGTCTTGCCCCTTTATATGCCAATATGATTTCTGATACATTATCATAATGGAACAGCAATGTCTTTAAGTCCTGGGTTTCTTCATCATCAAAGAACCAATCATAAACATCTTCTGAAACGTTACCTGCTTCATATTCTCGACGTATTTCACTTGATGGAGATGATGGAAGCTTTAAATGCCCATATAATGCCTCATCTATAATTATAACAGCCCCCAATACCAATGCTTCGAGATTATCGATATTATATAATCGGTATTGGTTGGAAATTTTCCGGCCTTTAAGCTTGCCTTTATAGAAGATACCTGACTCCATAATATTTATGGCATAAGGTAGTAAATCAGCTATAAAGCAGCTCTCATCAAAACCTAACTTGTTACAACTGACGTGAATAGATTTTCCTAAAGAGAGGTTTGGATATTTCTGAATGTGGGGGTCTTTTAGGAAGGCAAGGAATTGTTCAAAACGATATTGATCTGACGACATAGCCACCTCCTCTCGTGGCTCCCCAAGGAAAGACCCCCCAAGACGGTGAGGACGCCGCCCTGTCCCCGTCGGTGGCCGCCGTGGGTTAGGGGGGATATGAGGGCAGTTTATCAAGCTGCCATTTTGGTGTCCATCAGCAAGTTCCTCCTTGAGGCTGGGTTAAGGTAAATCAATTAGTTAGCTGCGATGCCAGGTGTCATTATAGGTGTCACTCAACGCCGCAAATCGGCCTTCAAAGAGCTATCTCCACGTCAATACGCTATCATTGGGGTCATGAGTTAACCAATTGATTGCACTACACATAAACCTATTGGCATTAATCAGGCTAACATGCAAAAATTGCATTTGTCTTGCTCTCCGGAACCAAAGGTCGGGCGTTCGAGTCGCCCATCGCCCGCCAAGTAATCTTAATGAATTAAGCCAAAGACCTAAAAGTTAAATTTCTATCCACAACAAATTTATTGAATTTAGCGGGAAAACGCCTTTTATTCATTAACCCTTTGCCGAGTTCGTTCCCATAAATCGACGGTCGTTGGCTCAGATTCACCCCCCGTTACCTGACTGTATCAAGGGGTTAGATCGATCATCTAACCCCTTCTTTTTTAACCAAAAATTGATTTACACCCCTATTTCCAACCCCTCTTGACGCCACCTGACCCGGGGAAACGCAAGACCGGGGAGTTACCCTGACTCTACCCTTAATCTCACTGCAGATTCTTAATGGAGTCGGACAGGCTAAGGCGATCCCTTGGAGCCGGTGGGGCTGCCTAAAGTTCAGGGGCGTAAAGAGAGACGATGAAGATGGCGGCGAACAGGAATCTTGAAATATTCCCCACAGTTCTAATCATTTTAACTCCCGGTTTTTCGGAGGTGCCTGCCAGGAGGCCCTTTTATTCTTGACTTACCCGGAAGAAGATAAAATACTTTTGCGGCAATTTGGAGCAAAACCGGATTTTCGGGGAGGTTTTCATGTCTTATGATAAAAAAGTGAAAGATTTGATGATCCCCTTGGAGGATTACCCGCATGTCCCTTATTGGTTCACCCTGAACCAGGTGGTGGTTATAGTCCGGGAGGCGGCGATTAAATTTGCAGGCTCCTTCGAACCTCGGGCCGTGCTGGTTTTTGATGAGAAATATCATCTTCTGGGCATCTTAACCCTGAAAGACATCGTCCGGGGCCTGGAGGGCGATATTCTGGGCGGGCCGGGAGCAGAGGGGCTGCCCTGGAAGGAACTCGTGGGACCGGAATTAAAGAGACAGGCTCAAAAGCCGGTGAGCGAGGTGATGAGTCCCTTCAAGGTCGCCGTAGCTGGCAGCGACTCTTTGGTGAAAGCCCTTGCTTTGATGCTCAAGGAAAACGTGGAAAGGGTCCCGGTGTTGGAGGGCGACCGAGTGGCCGGCTTAATCCGCCTGGCCGACCTGTTCCAGGAGATTTCCGAGGCGCTGCTCTTGAAGGAGGCTCAATAATTTGCCATAGTAATGGCAGAGGAGACGGAGAAATGAACCCGGCAAAATGGATCTGGCTTTTTCTCATCGCCTGCCTCCTGCCGCTCCTGAGTCCGGCCTTTACCGCGGCCCAGGCGGCTCCTGAGGCGGGGCTCTCCAGGGGCCAACTCGTTTATGTGCCGGTGTACTCCCATGTCTATTATGGCGATTACGAACGGAAGATTCTTCTGACCGGCATTCTCAGCATCCGGAACACCGATCCCGCCCAGGCCATTACTATTGTCAAGGCGGATTATTATGATTCTGACGGCAAGCTCATCAAAAATTATCTGACCAAACCCCTAACCCTCAAACCCATGGCCTCCACCCGCTTTGTGGTCAAGGAATCGGAAACCCATGGTGGTTCAGGCGCCAATTTCCTGGTGCAGTGGCAAGCGGGCACCGAAGTGAACGAACCCATCCTGGAAGGGGTAATGATCGGCACCGCGGGCCAACAAGGGATTTCCTTCACCTCCCGGGGAAAAGCCCTCAGGAAGTAATAGCTTCCCCACCATGGGGCCTGGCTCTCCAGATTCTGTAAGACCTCCGACTTTCCGGCCCCGAGCGGGCTGTCTCCAGCTTCCGGGGCATCATTCCCGGCAGGACCAGTCATAACTCGTTGGCGGCCCAGACCGGCGGCCCACAGAGACCCTATTAACTGCTACTGCAGCTTTAGACCGCCACAAGACTGCTAAGCAAGAGGGATTCGGCCTGGGGCTCTCCATGGTAAAAAACATCATCACCGCCCCTGGCGGGCAAGGGCAATTTTTCGATAATCCCCTGCCCCACGCCGGGGTCACCTTTAGAGTCATCTTGCCCCAGGAAGCCGAGCCCATTTTGCCCTAAAAAACCATGCCTGTGCCCATCTTAACCATTTTTTTAATGCAGAAATCGATAAATTTCTTTATCTGACCACCGGGAGGAAGGATGCACTGGTATCAGCTTGATCTTGACCAAGTTTTCGCAGACCTGAGCACTTCGGAGCAAGGTCTGGACGGGTCCGAAGTCAGGGATCGCCTGCAAAGATTCGGACCGAATAAACTGGCGGAAGAGGAGAAAATCAGCAAGCTAAAAATTCTCCTGCACCAGTTTACCAGCCCCCTGATCTATATCCTGCTCATCGCCGGGGTGGTGACCGCGTTTCTCCAGGAATACAAGGATACCGGGGTTATTGCCGCGGTTTTGCTGCTGAATGCCCTTATCGGCTACATCCAGGAGTACAAAGCGGAGAAAAACGTCCGGGCCCTGAAAATGATGGTGGTGGCCAAGGCCCGGGTTCTCCGGGATGGGAAAGAGATAGAGGTCAACAGCGAGGAAGTGGTGCCGGGGGACATTGTCTTTCTGGCTTCCGGGTCCCGGGTGCCGGCGGACGTGCGGCTCATCAAGACCATCGAACTCAAGGCCGATGAATCCATGCTCACCGGGGAATCCGTCCCGACGGAGAAGATGAGCGGGGTTATCCCGGAGGATAACCTAACCCCGGGGGACCAGCTCAACATGGCCTTTATGGGCACCGTGGTGGTGAACGGCCGGGCTAAAGGGGTGGTGGTGGCCACCGGTTCCAGGACAGTTTTGGGGCATATCGCCAAGGATGTCCAGGAAGTCGTGGTGACCAAGGCTCCCCTCCAGGAGAAGATCGACCGGTTTGCTCATACCATCGGGGTAATTGTCCTGGTAGCTTCGGCATTATTGTTCTTAATCGGCATCCTGGTGGGGGAGAGCGCCAAAGACATGTTTATGACCGCGGTGGCCGCGGCGGTGGCCGCCATCCCCGAAGGTCTGCCCATCGTGGTGACCATTGCCCTGGCCATCGGCGTGGCCCGCATGGCCCAGCAGAACGCCATCATCCGGAAACTGCCGGCGGTGGAGACCCTGGGCAGCACCACCGTCATCTGCTCCGACAAGACCGGCACCCTGACCAAAAACGAAATGACGGTGAAGTGGGTTTATGATGGCCGCAGAATTTACGAAATCTCCGGCAGCGGGTATGAACCCCAGGGGGAAATTTTCGAAGAAGGCCGGCAGATCCATGTGGCCGCCGACCCGCAACTGACCATGATGTTCCGTATCGGCCTCCTGTGCAACGAATCGGAGGTCTATCTGGAGGAGGACCGCTTCCGGGTGGACGGCGACCCTACGGAGGGCGCGCTCATCGTCTCGGCCATGAAGGCGGGCTTGGACCCGGAGGAGGAACGGGACCGTTATCCCCAGTTGTTCATCATCCCCTTTGAATCCGAGCGGGGTTATATGGCCACCCTGCACCGGAACGGCGACCGCAACCTGGTCTTGGTCAAGGGGGCGCCGGAAAAACTGTTGGACATCTGCGCCGAATGCCGGTTTGACGCCTGGGAGGACGTTCCCAAGGCGGCCGACCATTTCGCCCGGGAGGGCCTGCGGGTGTTAGGTATGGCCTATAAGGAGATTCCCAGCCAGCAGACGGAAATCACCATGGCCGACCTGCAAACGGGCCTGATCTTCGCCGGTCTGCAAGGCATGATCGACCCGCCCCGGCCCGAAGCCATCGACGCGGTGGCCGGCTGCAAAAAGGCGGGGATGCGGGTGGTGATGATTACCGGGGATCACGCGGTCACCGCCGAGGCCATCGCCAAGAAATTGGGCATCCAGGCGGAAGAGGAGGTGGTGGAAGACCTGGTGGCCAAGCCCACGGAGGCCATGACCGATGAAGAACTTTTCACGGTGACCAAAGAGGTGGCCAATGTCCTGGCTCAACGCTCCGGCCTGGACGGCCGGCCGCCCTTAAGCCTCACCGGCAAGCACGTCCAGGCCATGGAAGATCTGGAACTGTTTGCCTTTGTGAAAGAGGTGCTGGCGGCGCTGGTCAGGAGAGCCGGGCCGGAAGGCGCGGTGCGCCAGGTCCTTACCGGCAAGGAACTGGAAACCATGAGTGACCGGGCCTTGTTCCATCTGGTGCAGCAAGTCTCGGTCTATGCCCGGGTAGCGCCGCATCATAAGCTGCGCATCACCCAGCAATTGCTGAAACACGGGGAGATTGTCGCCATGACCGGGGACGGGGTGAACGACGCGCCGGCCTTGAAAGCGGCCCACATCGGCGTGGCCATGGGCAAAACCGGCACCGATGTGGCTAAAGAAGCCGCGGACATGATTATTGCCGACGACAATTTTGCCAGCATCTATCGGGCGGTGGAACTGGGCCGCACCGTCTTCGACAACATCCGCAAGGTCGTGTTCTTCCTCATCCCCACCGGCATCGCGGCCATCATTTCCATCCTGGCCACCGTGATGCTGGGGCTGCCCCTCCCTTATTTGCCGGCCCAACTCCTGTGGATCAACCTGGTGACCAACGGTCTGCAAGACGTGGCTTTGGCCTTTGAACCGGGGGAAAGGGGCGTGTTGGCTCGACCCCCCCGGCACCCGAAAGAAGGCATCATGTCCCGTCTCCTCATCGAGCGCACCATTTTTGTAGCCCTGTTGATCTCGGGGGGAATAGTCTATCAGTTCATTCATGCCCTGAACCAGGGGATGTCCCTGGAAAAAGCCCGGACCATCGCGGTGACCACCATGGTCTTTTTCCAGTTCTTCCAGGCCTTCAACAGCCGGTCCGAACTGCACTCCCTGTTTGGCATGAACCCCTTGGGCAACCCTTTTCTCTTTTTCGGCACCCTGGCGGCGTTTCTGGCCCATTTGGCCGCCATCTATCTGCCGGGCCTGCAGTGGATTTTCCGCATGGAGCCCATTGTGGCCCTGGAGTGGCTGAGGATCGGGCTGGTCTCCTTGACCGTCGTCCTGGCGGTGGAAATTGATAAGTGGATACGGCGGCGACGGATTCTGGCCTAGGCTTGAATATGAAGGAGTAGTTATGGCGGAAGCGAACGGCTGCCAAGGAGGAGATCTTCTATGAACCTGCTGCCTAAGGCTTCCTTCGGGACGGTGGCCTATTTTTCCATGGAAGTCGGTCTAGATCCCGGCGTTCCCACGTACAGCGGGGGACTGGGCATGTTGGCCGGAGACACTTTGCGCGCCGCCGCTGACCTGGGGGTGCCTATGGTGGGAATAACCCTCTTGCATCGGAAGGGGTATTTCCGTCAGCATCTGGACGCCTGGGGTAATCAGACCGAGAGTCCGGACTTATGGTCCCCGGAGAACCAACTGGAACCCCTGGAACCGAAGGTCACCTTAGCCATTGAGGGCAGGCAGGTCCAGGTGCGGGCCTGGCGCTATGTGGTGCACGGCTTTTCCGGACACCTGGTCCCGGTATATTTCCTGGATACGGCCTTGCCGGAAAACAGCCCTTGGGACCAAACCCTTACCGACCATCTTTACGGCGGCGATGACCGTTACCGCCTGTGCCAGGAGGTGGTCCTGGGCATGGGCGGGAAAGCCCTGTTGTCGGCTTTAGGGTTGGGGGATAGGGTGATCTACCATATGAATGAAGGGCATTCAGCCCTGCTGGCCCTGTCCTTGTTGGAGTCCCGGCACCAGGGAGGGAAGGATTCAGCTCCCACGGAAGAGGAAGTGGAGGCGGTGCGCCGGCAGTGCATTTTTACTACACATACCCCGGTGCCGGCGGGCCATGACCAGTTTTCCTGGGAGCTGGTGGAGCGGGTTTTAGGGCGGGACCGGACGGTCCTCCTGGAAGCCACGCAATGTTGCGTCGATAAGAGTCTCAACATGACTTATCTGGCCCTGCGATTTGCCCGCTATATCAACGGGGTGGCCATGCGGCACGGAGAGATTTCCCTGGGGATGTTTCCCGGCTATCCCATTGACGCCATCACCAACGGGGTGCACGCCGCCACCTGGACCTCACCGGCCTTGGCGGAGCTTTATGACCGCCACATCCCGGAATGGCGGCAGGACAACTTTTACCTGCGGTATGCCGTCGGCATCCCCCTCCATGAAATCCAGGAGGCCCACGCGCAAGCCAAGAAAGCACTGCTAAGAGAGGTGGAGAAACGGAGCGGCGTCAGATTGCCGGAAAAGGTTTTGACCCTGGGTTTTGCCCGGCGGGCAACTACTTATAAGCGGCAAGACCTCCTGCTCTCTGACCGGGAGCGCTTGCAAAGCCTGGCCCGCCAGGTAGGGCCGCTGCAGGTTATTTACGGGGGCAAGGCTCACCCCCGGGATGAGGGGGGCAAAGAAATGATCCGGCGCGTCTTCGAAGCGGCCAGGGCTTTAGAAGATTCGGTGCCTGTGATCTATCTGGAAAATTATGATATGGCCCTGGGGAAGCTTATCTGCGCCGGCGTTGACCTGTGGTTGAACACCCCCCTCAGGCCCCAGGAGGCCTCGGGGACCAGCGGCATGAAGGCCGCCTTAAATGGCGTCCCCAGCCTGAGCGTGTTGGACGGCTGGTGGATTGAGGGCCACGTGGAAAATGTCACCGGCTGGTCCATCGGCGATGATGCCAAGACTCCGGAAGACCAAAGCCAGGACGCCGCCTCTCTCTACGACAAACTGGAGCGGGTAATCCTACCCCTCTACTACGGCAGAGCGGAAGCTTACGCCCGGGTCAGACGTGCCGCCATTGCCTTGAACGGCTCGTTTTTCAACACCCAACGCATGGTTTCCCAGTATCTGGTCAATGCCTATGCTCCCCCGGCCTCGGCCAGATAGGGCCTGCCGCCCGGCTTTAAGATGCAGATAGGGTGCAAATTAGCCCCGGTATCCAATAGGAACCGGGGTTAATTTTTGCTGCTGTCCGGAAAAATTAAAGACTCTGAGAGAAGCCGGGCACGGCATAGTTAATTAGCTGCTGAAGAGTTCGGTGCTCAGGTAGCGTTCCCCAGTGCTGGGGAGGATGACCACGATCAGCTTCTCTCGGTTCTCAGGGCGGCGGGCCACAGTAAGGGCGGCGCAGACCGCGGCCCCGGAGGAGATGCCGCAGAGAATGCCTTCCCGCCTGGCTATCTCCCTGGCGGTCTCCAGGGCCTGCTCGTCGGTCACCGGCATAATTGCATCGATGATACCCCGGTTGAGCACCTGGGGGATAAACCCTGCCCCGATACCTTGAATTTTGTGGGGGCCGGGCGCACCGCCGGAGAGCACCGGTGAGGCCGCCGGCTCCACGGCAATAGCCTGAAAGGACGGCCGGCGCGCCTTGATCACCTCTGCTACCCCGGTGATAGTGCCGCCGGTCCCTACTCCCGCCACCACGATGTCCACGGCCCCCCCGGTGTCCCGCCAGATTTCTTCCGCGGTGGTGCGCCGGTGCACCTCCGGATTGGCCGGGTTGCTAAACTGGTCGGGGAGGTAGGCGCCCGGGGTCGCGGCGACTACCTCTCTGGCCCGGTTCACCGCGCCGGTCATGCCCAGGCTGCCGGGGGTCAAGACCACCTCGGCTCCCAGGTGCTTTAGGAGCTTGCGGCGTTCCAGACTCATGGTCTCGGGCATGGTGAGGAGGAGACGGTAGCCCCGGGCAGCGCAGACGAAGGCCAGGGCGATGCCGGTATTGCCGCTGGTGGGTTCTACGATGAGGCTACCGGGGCGGATCAGGCCCTGGGTTTCGGCGCTCAGGAGCATGGCTACGCCGATGCGGTCCTTAACGCTCCCCAGCGGGTTCATGGATTCCAGTTTGGCCAGGAGCGTGGCCCCCATCCCCCGGGTGAGGGAATCCAGGCGCACCAGGGGAGTGCGGCCCACGGCATCCATAATGGAGGGAAAATTGGCAGCCATATACGGTTATCTCCTCCCCGCCGTAGAGACCCGTCCCCCATGACCTGCCAGGTAGATCAATTCCGGCTTTTTCAGAAACACCTTGGTGTCAGGAGGCACCGATTCCGTGAGCCAGACATTCCCGCCGATGACGCTCCGTGCCCCGATCACCGTTTTGCCCCCGAGAATGGTGGCCCCGGCGTAAATAGTGACGTCGTCCTCCACCGTAGGGTGGCGCTTGGTGCCCCTTAAAGCGTTAACTTTGTCGGCAGGGAGTGACAAGGCTCCCAGGGTCACCCCCTGGTAAAGCCTCACCCTATTGCCGATTTCCGTGGTTTCTCCGATGACCACGCCGGTGCCGTGGTCGATAAAGAAACTCTCACCGATCTTCGCCCCGGGATGAATGTCAATGCCGGTCAGGCTGTGGGCGTATTCCGTCATGATGCGGGGCACCAGGGGCACCTGTTGGCGGTGAAGTTGGTGGGCCGCCCGATAAACCGCTACGGCAAACAACCCCGGATAGCAATAAATGATTTCATCGTAGCTTTTGGCTGCCGGGTCGCCGTCATAGGCGGCCCGCACGTCCGTAGCCAGGATGGCCCTGAGACGCTTTAGTTGGCGCATAAACCGGACAGCCTCCTCCTGCCCCCGCTCCTGGCAGTGGGTGCAGGGCAGGCCGTAGCGCAGACACTCATGGCGCAATGACAGGGTGATCTGCTGGGAGAGGACCTCAAAAAAGGCCATGGTTTCCTGACCCAGATAGTAGCCTAGATTAACCTCATCCAGGCGCTGCCGGGTGAAGTAGCCGGGAAAAAGGAGGCGGCAGGATCGGTGGATGATATCGATCACCGCTTCCCGGGAGGGGATGGGCTCCGGCCCCACATGGTGGAAGCACTCTTCCTCCCGGCATGACTCGTCCAACTGCTTGACAATCAAAGGAATTTCATCTCGATACTGCAGCCCGGCTTTTACTTCCGCCTTGCACTGCTCCACTTCTTCCTGGATCAAGACTTCCATGGTCCTTGTCCTCCTTAGGCCCGGCAGGGGGGCCAGCACAACCAGCGAGGGTTCAGCCCCAGCTCCTCATTTTCATAAAATAAATTTTCAGCACCCCACTTGATTTATATCAAACTAATATAGATAATAATAGTATAATTAACATTGACTGAGTTTTTGTCAAGGTTTAAGCGGCTTACAAAAGCCAGGGGCATTGAGTTTAGGATACTCTACCCTATTTTCCGGGGGAAAATCAGGGGAGCCTGGCGATGAAACTAAGGTTCAACGGTGAGGCGCGGGAGGTGTCCGCCGGGACGGTGCTGGAACTCCTGGAAGAACTGGGATTCCCAGCAGACCGCACCGTGGTGGAGCAGAACGCGGTGATCGTTCCGCGTGACTCCTATGGCAACGCCCCTCTGGGGGACGGCGATGTCCTGGAACTGGTGCGCATCGTGGGCGGCGGCTGATAAGACCTTGACAACGGCCGGCGGCTTTTTAACCAGGCCTATCTCTAGGTGCTTATTACCCCTGCCCTGGGGGGCTAAAGAACCGCCGTCCAAGTATTTGGGTTGACCCTTGCCGCCGCGGTCCGCGCCGGGCAACTCCGGGAAAAGGTATTATGAAGTCTTACAAAAGCTATTTAGCAGGGACATTTCGTCAGGGTTTTTCACTTGCCTATGAAGATGAAGATTTGGCGGAGGCCATTCGGGCAAGAAAAGCGGCCCTGGGCCGGGAACTCCTGATCCTGACCCACCACTATCAGAGGAAAGAGATCGTTGCTCTGGGAGATTACCGGGGGGATTCCTTCGGACTCTCCCAGAGGGCCGCGGCGAACCAAGAGGCGCGTTTCATCGTGTTTTGCGGGGTACACTTCATGGCGGAAAGCGCCGCCATCCTGGCTCAACCCCAGCAAACGGTGCAGATTCCCGACTTGACCGCCGGCTGCCTGATGGCCGACATGGTGGCTCTGGAAGAAGTGGAGATGGCCTGGGAGGAACTGGCTGAGGTGATCTCTACCGCAGCCCTCGTCCCCGTCGTCTATATGAATTCGGAGGCCGCGCTCAAGGCCTTTTGCGGCCGCCGGCGCGGTCTGGTCTGCACCTCGTCCAATGCTCTGGCCGCCCTTAAGTGGGGCCTCTCCCAAGGGGAGAAGGTCTTTTTCTTTCCGGACCAGCACCTGGGGCGCAACACCGGCTCTAAATTGGGCCTTGCCCCTAAGGACATGGTGGTCTGGAACCCGGAAGCGCCCCTGGGAGGCAACCGCGCCGAGGACCTCCGCCGGGCCCGCCTCATCCTTTGGGACGGCCACTGCCACGTCCACACCCGTTTCCGGGTGGAGCACGTCTTAGCCATGCGGGAGGCGTTCCCTGAGGCCAAGGTGGTGGTGCACCCGGAGTGCCCTGCCGAGGTGGTGAACCTGGCCGACGCCAGCGGCTCCACGGGCTTTATTGTCAAGTATGTCCATGAGGCCCCTCCCGGCGCCACCATTATCATCGGCACGGAAATCAACCTGGTGTACCGGTTGGCCCTGGAGTATCCGGACCGCCAGGTCCTGGACCTTGCCTATTCCCTGTGCCCCAACATGTTCAAAATCACCCTGGAAAAGCTCCTGCATACTATTAGCCATTTGGGAGAAGCTAACGTGGTAACGGTGCCCGAGGAGATTAAAGCAGATGCCCGGATCGCCTTGAACCGCATGCTGGCCTTGAACCCCTGAGCCTCAGGAGGATTGCTTGATAAGGCAGAAAATTTTGGAAGGAGGAGTCCATGGGTAAAACGATTCAGGAGATCAACGACAAGATCAGGCAGGGCAAAGCCGTGGTTTACACTGCGGAAGAAATCATCGATTTAGTAAAAGACAGAGGGGTGAAGCGGACCGCGGCCCTGGTGGACGTGGTCACCACCGGCACCTTTGCCCCCATGTGCTCCTCCGGGGCCTACTTCAACGTGGGCCACGCCACCCCCCGGATAAAGCTGGGCGGGGGCCGGGTGACCTTGAATGACGTCCCGGTTTACGCCGGCTTTGCCGCGGTGGACCTGTTTCTCGGGGCCACCGCCCTCCCCGAGGATGATCCCCGGAACAAGGTCTTCCCCGGCAAGTTCACCTACGGCGGCGGCCACGTCATCGAAGACCTGGTGGCCGGCAAGGACGTGCGCCTTACGGCCACGGCCTACGGCACCGACTGCTACCCGCGCAAAGCCTTGGACACCCTGATTCGCCTGGGAGATATGAATGAAGCGGTGCTCTTCAATATGCGGAACGCCTACCAGAATTACAATGTGGCGGTGAACCTCTCGGATAAGTTGCTCCATACCTACATGGGGGTGCTGCAGCCCCGGATGCGGAATGCCAATTACTGCACCGCCGGGCAGCTCAGCCCCCTGTTGAACGACCCCCTCTATCGCACCATTGGCGTGGGAACCCGCATCTTTCTGGGGGGCAGCGAGGGTTTCGTGGTGAGTCACGGCACCCAGCACAACCCCCGGGTGCGGCGCAGCGGGCAGGGGGTGCCCAAGGTGCCGGCCGGGACCCTGGCGGTGATGGGAGACCTGAAAAAGATGAGCCCCAAATGGCTCCGGGGCGCTTCCTTCACCGGTTATGGGGTGACCTTGACCCTGGGTCTGGGGATACCCATCCCCATCCTGGATGAAGAGATCTTAAGGTGCACCGCGGTCACCGACGCGGACATTACCGGGCCGGTGGTGGACTATAGCGAGGCCTACCCCAACGGCAAAGCGGAGATTCTGGCGGAAGTGACGGTGGCCCAACTCAAGACCGGAGAGATCAACCTCAACGGCAAGAAAGTGATCACCGCGGGTCTCTCCTCCTATGCCAAGGCCCGGGAAATCGCCTTGATCTTAAAGGATTGGATCACCAGGGGGGATTTTCTTTTAAGCGAACCGGTGGCGTCGCTCCCTAGCGCGGACTCCCCTTACATCTTCCGGCCCTTAAAGGAAAGGCCCGGGGAGGCCCTGGTAGTGGCCGTCTGAATATCCAACTAAGGGGGTGTTTTTATGGCAACCAAGAAAATGGTGCTGAACTTTCCTCCCAACCTCATCGACCAGCCCATCACCTATTGGCTGATCCGGGAACACGACCTCAAAGTCAACATACTCCGGGCCCGCATTACCCCCCGGGAATGGGGCAGCATGGTAGTTGAGCTGAACGGCGACCCGGGGCGGCTGGAAGGCGGCCTGAGCTTCCTTCGGGAGCAGGGCGTGGGGGTGGAGCCCCTGGCCGAAGAGGTCAGATGGCGGGAAGAGCGCTGCATTCACTGCACCGCCTGTCTGGCTCCCTGCCCCACCCGGGCCTTAAACGTGGACCGGGCCACCATGACCATGAGCTTTGACCGGGACAAGTGCATCGCCTGCGAGCTGTGCCTGCGGGTCTGCCCTTACCGGGCCGTGGAAATTCACTTTGAGTAGGGTGAAACCAGCCTTTCTCGAGAAAGACCGCCCCGAAAATTTTTTTTCAGGGTTCCTTGACAAAGGATTTTTCGGGGTTATTGTATATCTAATTAATATATAATTAATAAATGGAGAAACCACCGTGAGGTTCCTAAAAGATTGTCAGGCCGATGCCACGGCTGATCTGGTTTACCGGGTGTGTCCCATGCACCTGCTGGAACCCGCCGAGTTCCTAAAGGATTTGCAACAGGGACAGGTGCTGGAAATTCTCACCGACTATGACGGCGCTTTAGAGGACATCCCGGCTTGGTGCGCCAAGCACGGCCAGGAGTTCTTGGGCCTGGGCGAAGAAGACACCGAGGACCTTTACCGGCTTTACATCCGGAAGGTGCACTGAGGTATGACCATGAAACGGGTTTATTTGGACCATGCCGCAGCCACCCCGGTGAGACGGGAAGTCCTGGCGGCCATGCTCCCCTATTTTGCCGAGCGTTTCGGCAACCCTGCCGCGGTGTATGACCTGGGGGCCGAGATTAAAGAGGTTATCGAGGCCCACCGGGCTAAGGTGGCCGGGCTCATCGGGGGGCAGCCGGAAGGCGTGGTCTTCACTTCTTCCGGGGCCGAAGCCAACAACCTGGCCATCAAGGGTGCGGCCCTGGCCCATCTCAAAAAGGGCCGTCATCTCATCGTCTCCGCCATCGAGCACCACTCCGTTTTGAACTCGGCCCGCTATCTGGAAAAATTCCACGATTTTGAAGTCACCTTTCTCCCGGTCAACTCCTTCGGTCAGGTGGAGCCGGAGCGTCTGAAGAATTCCCTGAGACCGGAGACGGTGCTGGCGTCCATCCAGTCTGCCAGCAATGAGATCGGCACGGTCCAGCCTCTTAGGGAATTGGCCGCCATCTGCCGGGAGCAAGGGGTGCTCTTCCATACCGACGCGGTGGCTGCCGCCGGGAATATCCCCCTGGATGTCCAGGCAACCCCAGTGGATCTCCTGTCTCTTTCCGGTCCGACCCTGGCCGCGGCTAAAGGCAGCGGCGCCCTCTATTTCCGCCGGGGCCTGCGCCTGGTGCCCCAGATTCACAGCGGCATCCAGGAGAACGGCCGCCGGGGCGGCACTGAAAACGTCCCGGCCATTGTCGGCCTGGGCACGGCCGCGGCACTGGCCCAAGGGGAGTTGGCAACAAAAGCCCCACAGGTCAAAACCTTAAGAGACCGTCTGGCGGCTGGCGTCAAAGACCTCATTCCTTATGCCCTCTATACCGGCCACCCGGAGGAGCGCCTGCCGGGGCACGCCAGCTTTTGCTTTGAAGGCGTCGAAGGAGAGGCCCTGCTCTTCCTCCTCAACCGCCGGGGCATTTATGCCAACACCGGGTCGGCCTGCGCCTCCAAAGCCCTGAAAGTGTCGCCCACCCTCTGCGCCATCGGGATTTCTCCGGATGTGGCCCAGGGCTCCCTGGTTTTCACCTTTGACGCTTCGAACCGGGAAGAGGAAGTGGACTATGTGCTGGCCGAGCTGGCCGCGGCCGTGGACCGGCTCAGGTCCTTCTCCCCGGTATGGCGCAAGAAAATGGCGGCGGTATCAGGAGGGTAAACCATGAAGCTTTCCACCCGCAGTCGCTACGGCACCCGTCTCATGCTGGACATGGCGCAACATTACCAAAATGGCCCCATCCAATTGGGAGACATCGCCAAACGCCAGGACGTGTCCGTCAAGTACCTGGAGCAGATCATCATTCCCTTGAAGAAGGCCCACTATATCGAGAGCGTGCGCGGTCCCAAAGGGGGCCACATTTTGACGAAGCCCCCTGAGGAGATCACCGTGGCCGAGATCGTCGCCCTCCTGGAGGAAGGCACCAGCCTGGTGGAATGCACCGAGCACGCCGAGGTCTGCAGTCGTTCCCACACCTGCCCCACTCGCCTCATCTGGAAAGAGGCGTCTGAGGCCATGTTTGACAAACTCAAATCCATCACCCTGGCCGATCTGGTGCAAAAGACCAAGGCCTTGGAAAGCGAGGAGTTGGCCCATGTACTCTAACGTGGTCATGGAGCATTTCAGCAACCCGAAAAACACCGGAGTCATCGAAAATGCCAGCGGCGTCGGCGAAGTGGGCAACCCGGTCTGCGGCGACATGATGACCTTTTACATTAAAGTCAAGGATGAGGTCATTGAAGACATCAAGTTCCAGACCTTCGGCTGCGTGGCGGCCATCGCGGTTTCCAGCATAGTGAGCGAGATGGCCAAAGGCAAGAGCCTAGCGGAAGCGCAGAAAATCACCAAAAAGACGGTGGCTGAGGCTTTAGGGGGATTGCCGCCTAACAAGATGCACTGCTCCAATCTGGGAGCCGATGCCCTGGCCCTGGCCATTAAAAACTACCAGGAGAAGCACCGGAGCAGCCGTTGAAGCCGACTCCTTGGAAAAAAGATTGAGGAAACCCACATGAGCCAACCTAATCCCCTTATTCAAGAAGTCTCCTCCCCGGAGGTGGTGGCGACCGGCAAAAAAGAGGCCGTCTCCCTTATCGCCCAGGTCAGGGAACGGAGCGCTACGGAAATCAATCGCTGCTACCATTGCCGGGCCTGCGGCAACGGCTGCCCCTTTGTGACGGCCATGGACTATACCCCCAACCAGGTCATCCGGCTGGTGCAATTCGGCATGCGGGAGGAAGTTCTGGGGTGCCAGACCATCTGGATCTGCGTCGGCTGCCACACGTGTTCCAGCCAGTGCCCCATGAGCATCGACATTGCCGCGGTGATGGACACCCTGCGCCTCATGGCCTTGGAAGAGGGGGTGGCCATCGGCAAACCCAACATCCTGGACTTTCATGAAGAGGTGCTCCGGTCCCTGGAAAAATACGGCCGGGCCCATAAGCTGAGCATTATGTTGGGATACAAGAAACAGACCGGCCGTTGGTTCAGCGATCTGGACGTGGGCCTGAAAATGTTGGCCCGGCGCAAGTTGGAACTGCGGCCCTCCCGGGTTAAGGCCGAAGGAGAAATCGCCCAACTCTTCAAATGCTACTGGAGGGAATCGGCATGAATGACCTGCAACAAACCAAGGACTTTTCCTATTTCCCGGGCTGCTCCCTGGCCACCACCGCGGCGGAAAGCAATCGCTCCCTGATGCACGCAGCCCAGGCATTGGGTTTCAACCTTATCGAGCTTCCGGACTGGAACTGCTGCGGGTCCTCTTCGGCCCAAACCATGTGCCGGAACCTGAGCCTGGGGATGGCGGCCCGGAACCTGTCTTTGGCCCCGGCGGGACGGCCTCTGGTGGCCATGTGTCCCCGTTGTCTCCATTATCTGCGCTCCGCCCGGACGTGTTTAAAACACAATCCGGAAACCCGCCGGGAACTGGAAGAGCAGTGGGGCCGGCCCATCAATGTGGAAGTGGAAATCATCCACTTCATGGAAGTGCTGGTGCGCTACGGCCTGGATCAACTCAAGGCCAACGCCCAAAGGAGCCTTGCGGGCCTTAAGTTTGTGCCCTATTACGGCTGCACCCTGTTCCGGCCCCCCCGTTTGCAGAAGGAGAAATATTTCGAGGGAGAGATGGAAGGCATCCTGGTGGCCCTGGGGGCCGAGGCCGTCCCTAACGCCCTGAAATACCGCTGTTGCGGCTCTTTTTTGTCGGCCACCGATCCGGAAATCGTCTCCCCCCTGGTGAATGAGATTATCGACGGCGCCGGGGCGGCGGGCGCGGACTGCCTGGTCACCGCCTGCGCCATGTGCCAGCTTAACCTGGAGATCCGGAACACCCGCAAGACCAAGATTCCCATTTTCCACTTCTCGGAAATCCTGGCCCTGGCCCTGGGCGCCGAGGATTACGAAGAGTGGTTCGTCCGCCACCTGGTGGACCCCCTGCCGGTGATCAAAAAACTGGCCAAGGCTGCTTGAGACTTTGTACCTGGATGATTAATTAAATAGTAAAAATCCGGGGCGGGTTTATTACTTGCGCCGGCGCCGACACCCGAGCAGCCAGCGATCCCATTCCTTTGCCTTCACCGATCCTGATTCCAACATCGGGAAAGTGGAAGTTAAAGGGGATGATGAAATTGCCACACCGGGGGTTCCCTTTAACCAAATGGTGGCTTCCCCGGAGGACTACACCCCCGGTGGGGAAGAGCTCACCTTCTGGAGGGAGAGTATCGCCGAGGACCTGGAAAATCCCATCAAGGCCGCTGATTCCTGAGGTAAGGCGGCCTCCGGGCTGAGAAGAAGGGAGGGTAATCAGTCATGAAAAAACTAGTGGTTTTAGGGCACGGTACCGGGGGCACCATCATCGCCACCAAGATGCGCCAGATGCTGCCTGAGTCTCAATGGCAGATCACCGTCATTGACCGGGACTGGCTGCATCACTACCAGCCGGGGTGGCTCTTCATCCCCTTCGGTATCTATACCAAGGAGGATTGTATCAAACCCCGGACCAAGTTTGTGCCTCCCGGGGTCAACCTGGTGCTGGATGAGATTTTAGGGGTCGACCCGGACCAGAAAGAGGTCAAGACCAGGCAAGGCACGTTTCCCTATGACTTCCTAGTGATCGCCACCGGCTGCCGCATTGTCCCCGAAGAAGTGGAAGGCATGATCGACGGCTGGGGTCAAGACATCCACAATTTCTACACCCTGGAGGGGGCGCTGGCCCTTCGGGAGAAGATGAAATACTTCGACAAGGGCCGGGTGGTGGTGAATATCGCCGAACTTCCCTTCAAGTGCCCGGTGGCCCCCCTGGAATTCTCCTTCATGTCGGACTGGTTTTTCGGTGTCAACGGAGTCAGGGACAAAATAGAAATCGAACTGGTGACCCCCCTCTCCGCGGCTTTCACCAAACCGGTGGCCGCGGAAATGTTGGGAAATATCTGTAAAGAAAAGAACATCAAGGTAACCCCCAACTTTCAGTTGGCCCAGGTGGACTCGGAGAGAAAGGTCATTAAATCCTACGGCGGCGAGGAAGTCCCTTATGACCTCCTGGTCTCCATCCCTCCCAACTTCGGGGCCCAATGCCTCATCGACAGCGGCCTGGGCGACCCCATGGGCTACATGGACACCGATCATTTCACCTTGAAGGCCAAGAATTACGAGGCCATCTACGTCATCGGCGACGCGGCCAACGTGCCCACTTCCAAGGCCGGGGCCGTGGCCCACTACGAGGCCGACGTGGTGGCCGACAACCTGATGCGGGAGATCGACGGCAAGCCGCCTTTGCCGGACTACGACGGCCATGCCACCTGAATGGTGGTGACGGGTTACGAGAAGGGGTCCCTTCTCGACTTTAATTACAAGATCGAACCGCTGCCGGGCAAATTTCCCTTTCCGGGGATCGGGCCCCTGGACCTCCTGGGGGTCAGCTTCTCCAACTACGTGGGCAAGATGATGTTCCGGTGGGTCTATTACAACCTGATGCTCAAAGGGAGCCATCTGCCCCTGGAATCCCAGTTCGTCCTGGCCGGCAAGGTGCGGGGCATCCTTTCCCCGGACATTGAAATGCCGCTCCGGCAAAGGAGGCGGCCATGAGTGTTGACGAGCAAATCCTGGAGCGTCTGGCCAAAATCGAAGAGAAGCTGGACCGGGTGGCGGCCTTTGAGGAGCAGTTGGGCAATTTCGGCCGGGCCTGGGAAAGCCTGAGGGATCTGGGGCGGGATCTGTCTCTCTTAACCGGCCCCAGTGTCCGTGTCCTCACCGAGGAACTGGCGGAAGTGGAGACGGGGTTCCAACTGGAGGACCTCTCCTATCTGTTGAAAAGGCTTCTCCTCAGCTTCCGGCATATCGCCTGGTCCCTGGACCAACTGGAGAACCTCATCGACTGGTGGCAGGACATGGAGCCCTTGCTGAAGATCGCGGTGCCGCACCTGGTGGACAAACTGGACGACCTGGAGCAGAAGGGCATCTTCCGCATCAACAGTGCCATCCTCAACATGTATGCCAAGCTTGCTTCGGCTTATACGCCCGAAGATATCGAAGTCATCGGCGACGGCTTTGTGCGCATGCACGGCATCGTCAGAAAGTTTGCCGACCCCGTGGTCATTCAATCTTTTGAGGCCGTGGTGGATATGTACGCCAAACTCGCCGCGGTCTATAAACCTGAGGATATCGCCTCCATCGGCGACGGCTTCGTACGTATGCACGGTATCGTCAAGAAGTTTGCCGATCCGCAGTTTATCGATTTCCTGGACCGGATTACGGACCTGCCGGCCCAAGTGGACCTGAAGGCAGTCCGGCCTGTGGGCCCCATCGGCTTGCCGTTTCGCCTGATGAGTCAAGAATGCAAGCAAGGTCTGGGGGTAGTCCTGGAACTCACCCGGGCCCTGGGCCGGGCCAAGGGAAGCAACGGCCGGACCCCAGCGGCATCCACAGATTAACCGTTAAAAGGCCAAGTTAATACTTGGCCTTTTTGCTGAAGGAACGGCCATTAGTTAAAGGAGGCGGTTATGGCGCTGGTAGCAAAGGATTTGCCCCAAGAAGACCCCTTGATCCGCATGCAGCGGGACCTCAAGCGGGCCAACCGGAAAAAACCCGAGGACATCAAGTGGGGCATGGTCATTGACATTGCCAAGTGCATCGGCTGCCACGCCTGCACCATCGCCTGCGTGGCGGAGAATAAGCTGCCGCCGGGGGTGGTGTACCGGGTGGTGCTGGAGGAGGATGTGGGCCACTATCCTTACGTGCGGCGGCGTTTTATCCCCCGGCCCTGTCTCCACTGCCAGAACCCGCCCTGCGTCAAGGCCTGCCCGGTGACCGCCACCTGGAAAGACCCCCAGGGGGCGGTAGTGATCGACTACAACAAGTGCATCGGCTGCCGCTACTGCCTGGTGGCCTGTCCTTACAGCGCCCGCACCTCGGACTTCGGGGAATGGTACACCGCCGAGACGCCGGATCTGGCGGGCCGGCTTTATGGACGCAAGGCCGCGGCCAACGGCTACGAGGCGCACCCGGCCACGGAATACGGCCGGAAATGGCCGGAACGGGGCCACGGCTCCCCGGTGGGCAACGCCCGGAAGTGCCACTTCTGCCTGCACCGCCTGGCCGTGGGCATGCTGCCGGCCTGCACCACCACCTGCATCGGCCGGGCTACCTTCTTCGGCGACCGCACCGACCCTGAGAGCTTGGTGTATGAAATGATGGGCTCCCCCCGGGTCTTCCGCCTCAAGGAAGAATTGGGCACCCTGCCGTCCGTTTACTACCTGAAGTAAGGAGCGAGAGTCCCATGAACGAAAAATGGTACAAGATTATCATCGGCGTCTGCCTGGCCGGTCTGGTGGTGGGGAGTTGGGGCATGTTTCAGCGGCTGGCCTATGGGCATCTGCCCATGAACTATGGCTCCTTCGTGCCCTGGGGCCTCTGGGTGGCCTTTGACCTCTTTTTCCTGGGGCTGACCGCGGGCGCGTTTCTCATCACCATCCTGACCTATGTGTTCCGCATCAAGCTCCTGGCCGACCTGGGACCCCTGGCGGTGTTCACCGTGCTGGTAACCCTGATGGCTGAATTCCTCATCATTATCTTGGACTTAGGGCACCCCTTAAGGGTTTACCGCTTTCTCATCTCCCCCAATTTGGGTTCCATGCTGTTCTGGCTGGTGGTCTTCATCACCTCCATGTGGATCATCTATGTGCCCTGGCTCTATTTTCTTTTAAGAGAGCAATTGGTTCTCTATTCCCAAGACCCAAAGCGACCGGGGCAGGACTTCTACCGCTTCCTGACTTTCGGCAAAACCACCTACACCGAAGAGGACCGGCGTCGGGACCATCAACGTTCCCGGTTCCTCTCGTTCCTTAGTCTGCCCATCGGCATCATCTTCTTCGGGGCCCACGGCGCCATCTTCGCCATCCTACACAACCGTCCCATCTGGAACAGCGCCATGCTCCCCCTTATCTTCATCATGGCGGCCCTCCTTTCGGGAGGCGCGCTGATTACTTTCCTGGCCTACCTGTTCCAGCCCAACGATGAGCTGATCCACCCCTTGGGGCACGTGGTCCTGATGATTCTCCTCTCTTTTCTCTTTCTGGAGGCCCTGCAGTTCTTCGTGGGATACCAATCCAAGATCACCAACATCGTCACCAGTCTGGACCTGATTGCCTTCGGCCCCTTCTGGTGGGCCTTCTGGATAGTGCACCTGTTGGTGGGCAGTATCATACCCGCGTTCCTCCTCATCCGCTATCCGGAGAATTCCAAGATGGTGGCCTGGGCCTGTTTCCTGATTATCGTCACCTTCCTGGCGGTGCGGTTGAACTACCTCTTCCCGGACCTGGCGGTGTACAAGCTGGAGGGCCTGCAGAACACCTTTTTCCATAGCCGCCTCCGGACCGACTATGTTCCCAACTTGAACGAGTGGTTGGTCAGTGTCTGGGTCACCTCCCTGGGGTTGCTGATCTTCATGCTGGGCACCCGCTGGCTGCCGGTGATTGCCGCAGGAAGAGGGGAGAAAGAACATGTCTAAGAAAAAAGGAAAAAGCGAGATCTTACAACTTTTCGATGTTTTCGAGGCCAAAGTGGACCGGCGGCAGTTTGTCAAGTGTTCGGCCCTGTTGGGGGGTTCCCTGGCCGCGTCCCATTATCTGGCCCGGTTTGCCGCGGCGGCCCAGCAGCGGGGTCCGGCTTGGGCCCAGTTGGAACTAGGCGACGCCTATGTCCATTTTAAGCCGGAAAACCAGATCTACTCCGCCTGCCAGCAGTGCAACACCCAGTGCGGCATCAAGGTCAAGATCGTGGACGGCCTGGTGGCCAAGATCGACGGTAGCCCTTACAGCCCCTGGACCCTGACGCCCCACATCGACTACCAGACCCCGTTGGTCCAAGCGGCCACTGTGGAAGGGGCCTTGTGTCCCAAGGGTCAGGCCGGCATCCAGACGCTGTATGATCCTTACCGTATCGTCAAGGTCCTGAAACGGGCCGGTAAGCGGGGCGAAAACCAGTGGCAGACCGTCTCCTTCGAGCAGGCCGTGAGCGAGATTGTCAATGGCGGTAACCTTTTCGGCGAAGGACACGTGGAAGGTTTGAAGGACATCTATATCCTCCGGGACCCCAAGATCGCCAAGGAACTGGCGGAAGACGCCGCCCTGGTAGCTCACAAGAAGATGGGCCTGGCGGCCTTTAAAGCCAAACACGCGGCCAATCTCAAGTACCTCATTGACCCGGACCATCCCGACCTGGGGCCCAAGAACAACCAGTTTTACCTGCTATGGGGCCGGGCCAAGCATGGCCGGGAAGATGTGTTCAAGCGTTTTGCCGCCGGGGCCATGGGGTCAGTGAACGTCCATGGCCATACCACCGTCTGCCAGGGGTCCCTCTACTTCACCTGCAAGGCCATGAGCATGCAGTTTACCGAGGGCAAATGGGACACGGGTAAGAAGTTTTACTGGCAGGGGGATACCGGCAACGCCGAGTTCATCCTGTTCGTCGGCGCCAACCCCTATGAGGCCAACTACGGGCCGCCGCTGCGGTGCGGCAAGATCACCGATGGCATCGTCAACCAGGGCATGAAGATCGCCGTGGTGGATCCGCGCTGTTCCAAAACTGCAGCCCGGGCCTGGAAGTGGCTGCCGGTAAGGCCCAACGGCGTGGCCGCGGTGGGTATGGGCCTGATGCGCTGGATCTTCGACCACCAGCGCTATGACTCCCGATACCTGGCCAACGCCAATAAGGCCGCGGCCAAGGCGGACCATGAACCCACCTGGACCCAGGCCACCTGGCTGGTCAAAATCAACAAGGACGGCACCCCGGGGCCTTTCCTCCGGGATTCGAACCTGGGCCTTCCCACTCAAAAGCTTGCCAAGAAAGACGGCGGGGAATGGGGATTTGACCCTTTCATCGTCTCTTCAGGGGGCAAATTCAAACCCTTCGACCCTTACAGCGAAACCACTCCGGTGGAGGGCGACCTGCTGGTGGACACTGAGGTGAAAGGCGGCAAGGTCAAAAGCGTCCTGCAAATCCTGCGGGAAGCCACCGGGGCCAAGACCTTGGCCCAATGGGCCAAGATCGCCGGGGTGGAGGAAGGGGACCTCGTGGCCTTGGCCCGGGAGTTCACCAGCCACGGCAAGCGGGCGGTGGCCGACGTGCACCGCGGCGTTTCCCAACACACCTCCGGATTTTACAATGTCCTGGTCTATATGACCCTGAACACCTTGATCGGCAACCACGACTGGATGGGCGGTCTGGCCAAAGCCACCACTTACGATGCCGGTGGCCACAAACCGGGAAAGCCCTTCGATGTTACCAAAATTCCCGGGGGCGTGAAGCCCTGGGGAGTGAGCATGTTGCGGCACGGCCAGGCCTATGACCAGAGCACCATTTTCAAAGGCTATCCGGCCCAGCGTCCCTGGTATCCCTTTTCCAGCGACATCTATGAGGAAGCGATCCCCAGCATGGGCGACGCCTATCCGTATCCCATTAAAGCGCTCTTTATTTACATGGGCACGCCGGTGTACTCCCTGCCCGCGGGCCACAAGCTCATCGAAATTCTCTCCGACTCTAAGAAGATACCTTTAATTTTCGCCTCCGACATTGTCATCGGCGAGACCTCCATGTACGCGGACTACATCTTTCCGGACCTGACCTACCTGGAGCGCTGGGAATTCCCGGGATCACATCCCTCGGTGACCCCCAAGGTGGGGCCGGTCCGGCAGCCGGTTTCGCCGCCCTTGACCGACGCCGTGACCGTCTATGGCCAGGAGGCGCCCATCTCGGTGGAATCCCTGCTCCTGGGCCTGGCCGAGCAGCTCAAGCTGCCAGGTTTCGGAGAGAACGCCTTTGGTCCCGGACTGCACTTTAAGCGGGATGAGGATCTGTATCTGAGGATGGTGGCCAACCTGGCCTTCGGCGATAAACCCGACGGCTCCGAGAAGGTGCCCGCGGCCAGCGCCGAAGAAATCCAAATATTCGAAAAAGCCCGGCACCACCTGCCACCCACCATTTTTGACGCCGCCCGCTGGAAAGCGTTAGTGGGCGCGGACCTATGGCCCCACGTGGTCTATGTGCTGAACCGGGGCGGCCGTTTCCAGGGTTACCAGCAAGCCTACAAAGACGGCCAACTGGCCAATAAATATGGCAAGTTGGTGGGGATCTATTTCGAGAAGTTCACCACTACCAAAAACACCATGACCGGCAAGACCTATCTCCCCCACGCCGACTTCGTGGATGGCCCCCGGGATGTCCTGGGCCGCATGTTGGACGACAAAGCCAAGGGCTTTGATATGACCCTCATTACTTACAAACCGATAATGGGGTGCAAGTCCAGGAGCATTTCCGATTACTGGCTGTTGGCCCTCTGCCCCGAGAATTTCCTGGAGATTTCCTCGGCGGACGCCCGGCGCCTGAACCTGGCCGACGGCGATAAAGCCAAGGTGGTTTCCGCGTCAAATGAAGAGGGTGTGTGGGATTTGGGACCTGGCGGCAACCAGCCTATGATCGGCCGGGTCTGCGTTCGGGAAGGCATGCGCCCCGGAGTGGTGGCCTTCTCCCTGGGCCATGGCCACTGGGCCTACGGCTCTCGGCCGGTGGTGATCGACGGGGTCGAGGTGGCGGCGGATGCCCGCCGGGGCACCGGCGTCCACGCCAACGCCGCCATGCGGATTGACCCGGTCTTGAAAAATACCGGGCTGGTGGATCTGGTGGGGGGCAGCGCCGTGTTTTACCAGAGCCAGGTGAAGCTGGTAAAGGTGTAGGGTGCGTTTCACACACCGATTATTTACGCCTAAGGTGCGCCCTGCATTAACAACATTAACCTAAGGAAACTTAAGCCATGAAGTCCTTTGAAGAATTGCTGGCAGGATCGGTGGCCGCCCACGGCCACCTCTGCCCGGGACAGGTGGTGGGCGTACGGATGGCCATGCTGGGCTTACGGCTTCTGGATTTTGAGGCCCCCCCGACGTATTCCCAACTGAAGCAGCTCATCGTCTTCATCGAAATGGACCGCTGCACCGGCGACGCGGTGGCGTTTGTGACCGATGTCAAGTTGGGGCGGCGGTCCCTCAAGTTCGTGGATTACGGCATCATGGCCGCCACCTTTGTGGACCTGGCCACCGGCCAGGCCTATCGGGTGATTTCCACTGAGGCGTCCCGAGACCTGGCGGTCCTCTATGTCCCGGGGGAACCGGATAAACGCCGGCAGCAGCTTCAGGCCTACAAAGTGATGCCCGATGCCGTCATGTTTTGTGTACAGAAAGTGCAGGTCGATCTTACCGAGTTTGACCTGCCCGGACCCACTCGCCGTAAGGTGGCCTGCGCCGGCTGCGGTCAGATAGTGCGGGACCACCGGGAAGTGATGCGGGAGGGACGGCCCTACTGCCGCCCCTGCGCCCAGGGGGCCTACTTCCGGGAGCCCCGGGAGATCGCCTGGCCAAAAATGCACTGGTCCCCGTATTCCCCGGAGAATCCGGGGGACTTACTTGGCTTAAGCTTTCCCGAAGCGTCTTCCGGGAGTAGCCGCTAGCGAGGAATTGACATGCTGAAAGCCATCAAGCTCAAAGACGCGGTGGGACTCAATCTGGCCCATGATATCACCGAGATCCGCCCGGGGGAGTTCAAGGGTCCGGCCTTCCAAAAAGGCCACACCGTCTGTGAAAATGATCTCTGCCGTCTCCAGCGTCTGGGGAAAAACCACCTCTACGTCCTGGACCTGGAGGAGGATGAAATCCACGAAAACGAGGCCGCGGCCATCCTGGCCGGGGCCCTGGCCGGTGAGGGGGTGGTCTGGGAAAACCAGCCCAGGGAAGGAAAGATAAACCTGTACGCCGCCTGGGACGGCCTGTTGGAGGTGCAGGTCCAGGCACTGGCCGCCTTCAATCTGGTGGAGGAAGTCATGGGCGCCACGCTCCATCGCCATACGTTGGTCAAGAAAGGGGAGCAGGTGGCCGCCACCCGGGCCATTCCCCTGATCATGAAGCGGGCCGCGGTGGAGCGGGCCGCGGCTATCGCCGGCGCCGGCGGCGGGGTAGTCTCGGTCAAGCCCTTGAGGAAAGCTGAGGCCGGCCTGATTATCACCGGCAACGAAGTCTATCACGGCCTCATTGAGGACCGTTTCGCCCCCATTCTGACCGGCAAGGTGGAGGCTTTAGGGTCGGTGATAGCTGAGGTCACCTTCCTCCCCGACGACGCCGAGGCGATCGCCCAAACTATTCAATCCTATCTGGCCCAGGGCTGCGACCTGCTCCTGGTCTCCGGGGGCATGAGCGTGGACCCGGATGACGTCACCCGGCATGGCATCCGCCTGGCCGGGGCCGTTGAGGTCCACTATGGGGCGGCGGTGCTTCCGGGCGCCATGTTCCTGGTGGCCTATCTGGGGGAGGTGCCCCTGCTGGGGGTGCCCGCCTGCGCCCTGCACCACCCGGTCACGGTGCTGGACCTGGTGCTGCCCCGCCTCCTGGCGGGGGAGCATATCGGCAAGCTGGAACTGGCCCTTCTGGGCCACGGGGGCCTCTGCCGGGATTGTCGCCCCTGTTCCTATCCCCGCTGCGGTTTCGGGAAAGGCGGATGAGACCAGAGGAGATGGAAGCACCCCTATTGGATGGTAAAGAAATGAAAGATATCCTCCCCAAGGTCAATTACCTGCGCCTGTCCGTCACGGACCGCTGCAATCTTCGCTGCTTCTACTGCACCTACTGGCAGGACTGGGAGAAGCTGGCGGCCTCGGAAATTCTGAGATACGAGGAATTACTGCGCCTGGCGGGGGTGGCCGCCCAGGTAGGCATCCGCAAGATCAGGGTCACCGGCGGCGAGCCTCTGGTGCGCCGGGGAGTAGTGGACTTTATCAAAAACCTGCACGAGGTCCCCGGCATTGAAGAAGTTTGCCTGACCACTAACGGCGTGTTTTTGAATGACCTGGCCCCGGCTCTCCATGACGCGGGTTTGCGCCATTTGAACGTCAGTCTGGACACCCGGCGCCGGGACCGCTACCAGCGGATCACTGGCCGGGACCATCTGCCCGAGGTGCTGGCGGGTTTGAGCCGGGCCGCAGCCCTGGGTTTTACCCCTCTCAAAATCAACTGCGTGGTGTTGCAGGGTTTGAATGATGATGAGTTGGTGGAACTGGCGCTTCTGGCCCGGGACTATCCTTTCCAGGTGCGCTTCATTGAACTTATGCCCACGATTTCCCGGTCCCGGTGGAAGAGGCATTTTTTCCCTCTGGAGGAGGTGCGGCGGCGGCTGGCGGGATTGGGTCCGTTGGAGGAGGTGAAGGTTGGCTCTACGGCCGGGCCTGCCCGGATTTTTCGCCTGCCCGGATTTACGGGGGAATTAGGCTTCATCAGTCCCATCAGCGAGCATCGCTGCGATAGGTGCAATCGTCTGCGCCTCACCGCGGCCGGGCGATTGCGTCCCTGCCTCCTAAATAACCGGGAAGTTGAGGTTAAAGGTCCGCTGCGCCGGGGCTTAAGCGATGCCGCTCTGTTTTATCTGTTTCACCAAGCCATCTGTCTGAAAGGAGAGGGTGGGGTCGGGGCCTTTCCGGGACCGGCATCCTGCTGCCACTCCATGGCCAGTATCGGAGGTTGAACCGGGGGCGAAATGATTGATAAGGTTTTCAGTTTTCAGTTAAAAGATTAATAATCATCAATAAGTTAGTCATTAGATTTGTTGCAGCAGAAACCGAACTTGGTATTAATCCGTGTCTAAGGCCCGCCAGCCGTAGCTTTCCAGGTATGCTTGCAGTTTTTCCTGTTTCTCCCGGTATTTTTCTTCCCCCAGGGGCGGGCAGTCCGGGAGGCTGATCTCCCCTTCCCGGAGGCCCGCGGCGTAGGCCATGCAGGTGGCGTAGCTGCAGAGCTTGCAGTTGGTCATGGGCAAAAGCTTTAAAATCTCCATCACCTTTAGCCCCGCCTGGCTGGTAAAGCGAGGGGCGATCTCCTCCCGGCGTTCGTAAATCTCATTGATCTCTCTCTGGATCCACTTCAGGAGGGCCTGGGATTCTTCCAGGTCCCTTGCCCCCCGAATGGCGATCTCGTGCCGTTGCAGGGTGACCCATTTACCCGGGGAGAGCTTGAGGAGCAGGACTTGATTTCTCCGGTCATAATCCCAACCCCCCAGTTCCGCATTGACGTAGGGGAAGGCCGGGGAGATGTCCGTCTCAAAAGTGGCGATGCTGTGCAGGACCTCCTTGGTGGAGTCGCACTTGGGCCGGAAAATCTCGTAGTTTTTTATCTGTTCCAGCAACATAAATAACCTCCCTGAGGTTATCGAAGTGAGGTATTGGCGGTATCAGCCCTTTTCCCCGTGCTCCCTGAGCTTCTCCTGGATAAGAGACACCAGGCGCTTACGCAGGTCATCCCGCACCCTCCGGAACTCGGTGAGAATTTCCTCTTCCGTGCCCGTGGCCTTGGCCGGGTCCGGGAAGCCCACGTGCCTGACTTCGGTATTGCCGGGAAAGATAGGGCACTGTTCCGCGGCGCGGTCGCACACGGTGACCACCAGGTCGAACCGCTCCCCGGCCAACTCATCCATGGACTTGGAGCGGTGCTGGCTGATGTCGATGCCCAGTTCGGCCATCACCTGAATGGCCCTGGGATTCACCCGGCTGGGCCGCACCCCCGCGGAAAAGGCCATTACCTGCCCGGCCAGATCGTAGTTCACCAGCCCCTCGGCCATCTGGCTGCGGCAGGCGTTTTCGGTGCAGAGAAACAAGACTTTCAACATCTGCGGTCATCCTTAAGAAATCAGCTTCTTGATCTCTTCCACGCTGGGCACCTGGCCCACCACCTTCACTTCCCCGTTCACCACCAGGGCCGGGGTCAGGAACACGCCAAAGGACATGATCTGGTTGAGTTCCGTGACCTTCTCCACCTCAAAATCCCCGCCCACCGCCTTGGCGGCCTCTTCGGCGCGCTTCGCCAATTCCATACACTTGGGACAGCCCGGCCCCAAAACCTGCAATTTCTTCATGGATTCCTCCTGGGCTTTTTTGAGGGGAGGGCCGGGGGAGCCTGGCTCCCCCGCCCTCCCCTCAAACTCCCCTCCCA
>JBFLZI010000010.1:0-14695 GCA_040756315.1 Thermodesulfobacteriota bacterium
TCCCTTAAAGGGGTTATTATTAGTCGGTGAAGTCGGGGATAGAAGCCCCGACTTCACCGACCATCATAAAGGGGGTTGGGAGGGGAGTTGGAGGGTCGGGGGGGAAGCCGCTGCTCCCCCGGCCCTCCCCTCAATCCACTCTCTCAAAGCAAACTATGACGGACGGATTCAAGTTAGTCACGGATTTCACTCCCAAAGGGGATCAGCCGGAGGCCATACAGGCTCTGGTGGCCGGGGTGCGGGCGGGCCATCCCCACCAGGTGTTGTTGGGGGTTACGGGTTCCGGCAAGACCTTTACCATTGCCAATGTCATTGCCCGGGTGAACCTGCCCACCCTGGTGCTGGCCCCCAACAAGACTCTGGCGGCCCAGCTTTACGGGGAGTTCAAGGAGTTTTTCCCGGACAACGCGGTGGAGTATTTCGTCTCCTATTACGATTATTACCAGCCGGAGGCCTATATCCCCCAGGCCGACCTGTATATTGAAAAGGACGCCTCCATCAACGAAGCCATTGACCGGATGCGCCATTCCGCCACCCGGTCCCTGCTTGAGCGCCAGGAGGTGATCATTGTGGCCTCGGTGTCCTGCATTTACGGCCTGGGGTCCCCGGAGGCCTACCACGGCATGCTCCTGTATCTGGAGCAAGGCCAGGAGAAGAGCCGCCGGGAGGTGTTGCGGAAGCTGGTGGACATTCTCTATGAGCGCCATGACGCGGATTTCCACCGGGGCAGCTTCCGGGTGCGGGGGGACCGTATCGATATCTTCCCAGCGTATGAAGAGGACCGGGCCATCCAGGTGGAATTCTTCGGGGATGAGGTGGAGGCCATCAAGGAGATCGACCCCCTCCGGGGCCGGACTATCCGGCAGCTCAAGAAGGTGACCATCTATCCGGCCAGCCACTACGTCATCCCGGAGACGGTGCGGCGCCAGGCCCTCACCGCCATTGAGGCGGAGATGGAAGAACGGGTGGCCTGGTTTAAGGAGCAGGGCAAACTCCTGGAGGCCCAGCGCCTGGAGGAGCGCACCAAATTCGACCTGGAAATGCTGCGGGAGCTGGGTTACTGCCACGGCATCGAGAACTATTCCCGGCATCTCACGGGGCGTGCCCCCGGGGAGCCCCCCCCTACCCTCCTGGACTACCTGCCCCGGCAGTCCCTGGTGATTATTGACGAAAGCCACATCGCGGTGCCCCAGTTGCAGGGCATGTACCGGGGGGACCGTTCCCGGAAGGAGACGTTAGTGGCTTATGGCTTCCGCCTGCCCTCGGCTCTGGACAACCGGCCCTTGAGCTTTGAGGAATTCGCCGGGCGGGTGCCCCAGGTGATTTACGTGTCGGCCACTCCCGGTCCGTATGAACTGAAGCAGGCCGCCGGCCGGGTGGTGGAGCAGATCGTCCGCCCCACCGGACTGATGGACCCCCGGATCCGGGTTAAGCCCGCCACCCATCAGGTGGACGATCTGTTGGCGGAAATCAGGGCCAGGCTAGAGCGGGGGGAACGGGTCCTGATCACCACCCTGACCAAGCGCATGGCCGAAGACCTGACGGAATACTACCAGGACCTGGGCCTGAAAGTCCGCTATCTCCATTCAGACATCACCACCCTGGAGCGCATGGAGATCATCCGGGATCTGCGCCTGGGAGTATTTGAAGTGCTCATCGGCATCAATCTTCTAAGGGAAGGCCTGGACCTCCCCGAGGTCTCCCTGGTGGCCATCCTGGACGCGGACAAGGAGGGCTTTCTCCGCTCGGAGCGGTCTCTCATCCAGACCTGTGGCCGGGCCGCCCGGAATATTCATGGGGAAGTGCTGTTTTACGGGGACCAGGTGACTCCGGCCATGGCCGCGGCCCTGGCCGAAACGGACCGGCGGCGGCAGCTCCAGGAGGATTACAACCGCCGCCACGGCATTACGCCTGAGTCCATCCAGAGCAAGATCAAGGACATCCTGGCCACGGTCTATGAACAGGACTACGTCACCGTGCCCCTGGCCGCGGAAGAACTAATGCCTTACGCGGTGGAGGATTTGCCGGCCCGCCTGGCCCTGCTCAAGAAGGAGATGAAAGCCGCGGCCAAAAAGCTGGAATTTGAAAGGGCCGCGGCCTTGCGGGACCGGATCCGGGCCCTGGAACAGGGCGGATTGCGGTTTTCCTGAACCGTCCGGGCGCGGGGTCCGCCTCCAACAATTCCGGCTTTAAGTTATCTAATACCAATTCGAGACCTCCGCGAAATATGGCTGTGATGCTCGATCTGGGGAATTCCCATTAAAATCCCCCTAAATCCCCCTTTAGAAAAAGGGGACTTTATCTGTCTAACATATTGATATAAGAGTGATTATTATCTCCCCCCTTTTTTAAAGGGGGGGCGGGGGGGGATTTTTCTCGGTCTCCCTGCACCTTGGGCTGGCCATTTCGCAGGTCTCGAATTGGTATAAGTTCTCGGCACCTAGATGCTCCCTCTCGGGCTAAGACAACCGGTCCCCTCAGGGCCTCTAAATAAGTTTAAAAATAAGGAGCCGGACGCCCCTTTCCTTTCCATCCTGGCAATTCTGGTATATATTAATTTCTATACATATTTTCTTCTAAAAAGAGCTTTAACTTTCTTTGAGAACTCTGCAACCACCTAAAACCTGCCTTATCCCACTTGGGGTTAAGGCTCGGGGCCGGCGGTGTGCTTAACCACCAGACTTGATCAAGCCACGATTGTCGGTTGCGGTTAGGCGGAACCAGTCCCTGGGCTATCAAGATGACGGCAACCGGTACCTCAGGCCATCCTGACGGCCTAACCTATTCAGGAAAGCAGCAATGAAACTCACCCCGTTAAATATCAAGCTGGTGGGCGGTTTTGCCGGCGTCATTCTCATCACCCTGTTGGTGGGATTGGCGGGCTGGCTGGGAGTTTCCCAGGTCAAAGAAAGTTTCGAAGAGGTTTCCGGCAACCTGCTGCCCAGCATTGTCGGGCTCAACAAAATGATGGAGTCCCAATGGGCCGCGCAAAGGGCCGAAAGGATTCTCCTTTACGAAAAAAGACCCAAAATTATCGAGAATCAGCATCAGAACCTCAAAGATGCCTGGGTGGAAGCTGAGCGCGGCCGGCAGACGGTGGCCTCACTGGCGCAAACCCCGGAGGAAGCCAAGTTGTGGGGGAAATTGCTGCCTAAATGGGAGACCTGGGAAAAATTCCATCGGGACGTCCTGGCCTTGATCAACCGGGGGGATGAGAAATCCCTCCGCCGGGCTTACGCCCTCAGTTATGGCACGGCCCGGGAGGCCCGCCTGGAATCCCATGAGCTTCTGGAAGAGCTTCTCAGCCTCAATATCCGGATGGCCCGGGATCACCGCCAGAAATCTGTCAGCAGCTCCACCAGAACCAAATATCTTTTAATTGCCAGTACTCTCATCGCCGTTCTGGTCTCCCTGATGTTGGGGACTATCGTCAGCCGCTCCATCCACCAGGCTTATACCGAACTGGACCAGATCTTTAACACCTCCAGCAACGGTATGCGCCTGGTGGGTAGGGACTCGAAGATCATCCGGATTAATGAGACCTTTGCCGCCCTGGCCGGCGTCAGGCCGGAGGAAGCGGTGGGCCGGACCTGCTATGACATATTTCCCGGGGACTTCTGTCGCACCCCTCAGTGTGCCCTGACCCGCATCTTAAATGGCGAACCCCGGGTGGAAGATTACATTGAGAAAAGAAGAAGTTCCGACGGCCGCCTGATTCCCTGTATTTTGACGGCCACTCCCCTTCGGGACGCCAAGGGCCACCTCATCGGCATCCTGGAAGAGTTCAAGGACATTTCCAAACTCAAAGAGGCGGAGGCGGCCCTGCGCCGCAGCGAAAAGTGGTTTGCCACCACTTTAAGAAGCATCGGCGACGCGGTGATCGCCACCGATGCCCAGGGTTTGGTGACCTTTATGAATCCGGTGGCCGAGTCCATGACCGGCTGGCGACTGGAGGAGTCCCGGGGGAGACCGGTGCAGGAGGTCTTCCGGATAATTAATGAAGAAACCGGCCAACCCGGGGAAGACCCCGTGGCCCGGGTGATTCGGGAAGGCGTGGTGGTAGGGCTGGCGAATCACACCGCGCTGATCACGAAAGACGGGCGGCACCTGCCCATTGAGGACAGCGGCGCCCCCATCCGGGACGACCAGGAGGCCATCATCGGCGTGGTCTTGGTCTTTCACGATATCTCCGAGCGCCAGCGGGCCGCGGTCGCCCTGCGCCACAGCGAAGCCACCCTGCGGGCCGTCTTCCAGGAGTCGGGTATCGCCATCTCCCTGATTGACCGGAAGGGCTATGGGGTGGACGCCAATCCCGTCATGCAAAATCTGTTGGGGTACTCCCTGGAAGACCTACGCCGGATGCACTTCCGGGAAGCCATCCACCCGGATGACCTTCAGGCTCACCTGGACCTGTTCCAGGATTTATTGGAGGGTAAGCGCCACCACGCCCAAATGGAAACCCGTTATGTAAAGAAGGACGGCGGGGTTATCTGGGGGCGTCTTACCGCCACCGTCATCCGCGATGCTCAGGGCAATTTCCAATATGCCGTGGCCATGCTGGAAGACGTCACCGCGCACCAACAGGCCGTGGAAGCCTTAAAAAAGAGCGAAGAGCAATACCGTCTCATCTTTCATCAATCGCCCCTGGGGATCCTGCACTTTGATGAGCAGGGGGTGGTGCAGCATTGTAATGATAACCTGGTGCACATCCTGGGCGGTGCCAAAGAGAAGATCATCGGTTTTAACATACCTGCCACCGTAAAAGATGAAGGCATGCGCACCGCCATTCTCCATGCCCTTTCCGGGAAGGTAGGTTATTACGAAGGAGATTATCGCTCCATTATCGGTGACAAGGTTACCCCCCTTAGGGTCTTTTTCCGGGGCATTACCGGGGATACCGGGGAATTCCTGGGAGGAATGGGGATCTTTGAAGATATCAGCGCCCGCAAGCGGGCCGAGGAGGCCTTCCACAACCTGGTCTCCAGCTCCCCCATCGGCATCTTCATTGTCCAGGAGGGCCTATTTAAGCTGGTCAACCCCGGGTTTCAGAAGCTTACCGGCTACAGCGAAGGGGAATTGTTAGACCAGGACTCTTTCATGCTGATTAGCCCGGAATTTCGGGAGGTGGTCCGGGATCAGGCCACCCGGATGTTAAAGGGGCAGGATAACTTACCCTATGAATACCAATTCCTGACCAAAGGGGGGGAGATCAGGTGGGCCTTGGAAACGGTAATCCCCAGCCAATACCTGGGCCAGAGGGCCACTCTGGGTTATTTCCTGGACATCACCGAACACAAGCGCCTGGAAGGTCAATACTCCCAGGCCCAAAGGATGGAGGCGGTGGGGCGGTTGGCCGGCGGGGTGGCCCACGATTTCAATAACCTGCTGTCGGCCATTATGGGTTACGGCGACCTCATGCTGATGGAACTCCCGGAGGATGACCCGTTGCGCCGCCAAACCGAAGAGATCATGAAGGCCACGGAACGGGCCGCCAGCCTGACCCGTCAGCTTCTGGCCTTCAGCCGCCGGCAGATCCTCCATCCCCGGGTCATCAATCTAAATGAGGTGGTGACGGACCTGGAGAAGATGTTGCGCCGTCTCCTGGGGGAAGACATCGATCTGGTCACCGCCTTGAAACCTGTCCTGGGAGCGGTGAAAGCCGACCCGGGGCAGATAGAGCAGGTGATCATGAACCTGGCGGTGAACGCCCGGGACGCCATGCCCCGGGGCGGCACCCTCACCATCGAAACCGCCAATGTCAACCTGGACCAGACCTATTCCCAGCGACACCGGGAGATCGCCCCCGGCCCTTATGTGATGCTGGCCGTCAGCGACAGCGGCCTGGGCATGGATGCGGCCACCCAGGCCCGCATTTTCGAACCCTTCTTTACCACCAAAGAGGCGGGCAAAGGCACGGGGTTGGGCTTGGCCACGGTCTATGGCATCGTCAAACAGAGCGGCGGCTATATTTACGTTTACAGCGAGCCGGGACAGGGAACTACCTTCAAAGTCTATCTGCCCCGGGTGGATGAGCCGGTGCAGAGCGTCAGGGAAACGCCACCCCCGACCCCTTCCCTCCAGGGCCGGGAGACCATCCTGATGGTGGAAGATGATGAAGTGCTGCGCTCCGTCATTACCAAGACCCTGAAGAAATTCGGTTACCGGGTGCTGAAGGCCCGGGACGGGGATGAAGCCCTGTCCGCCTGCCAGAAGCATAAAGGGCCCATCCATCTGCTGCTCACCGACGTGGTGCTGCCCAAGATGAGCGGAGTGGAATTGGCCGACCGCCTCAAGGGCTTCCGCCCGGAAATGAAGATCTTGTTCATGTCGGGCTACACGGAAGACGCCATGGTCCACCATGGGGTCATGGAAGCCTCGACGCCCTTTTTACAGAAGCCTTTCAAGCCCATCCAACTGGCCGGCAAAGTGCGGGAAATCCTGGGGGCTGATCCGGGGTCAGGAGACGCCCATTGACATGAGCCGGGGGCGCTCACCCTTCAGACTCAGGTTAGATTTTAATTGGCTGAGCAAATATCCAAGCCTCACGTTCTGTTAAAAAAATTGATCACTTCAACCAAACCGGGGAAACCTTTTGTTAAAATATTTAAACACCGGGAAAGGGAGAAACCGCCACTCCGACAAAAATCTTAATTAATATTAACGAATTAATCCTGGTGAGGATGGCCCTGATTTTGCAAGGGGAGATTTTGACCAAGCCCAGCCCGTGGCCCGGGGGCGGTTAGCAACGACTTAAGGAGGGGAAGAGGAACTTCCGCATAATCTCATGAAAAACTTGCTCAGAAAAGTCAAGGCCTTTATCCGGGATGAAAGCGGCGCCAGCACGGTAGAATACGGCTTATTGGTTTCGGGGATCGCCGTGGGGGTGACCGCGGCCACCTCCGGGTTCGGCGCCGTGGTGAGCCAAAAATTCCAGCAGATCACTGAGGCCGTCGGCGCGAACCCTGCTGCGCCCCCGGGTTTGCCAAAATAGCCTTAATGACCGGGATGGACCTGAGACAGACTCTCAAAGACACCGAGAATGCCCTAAAAGATTTCATTGCCTTTATCCTGTCGGAAAATCTCGGTGAAGAATGGGAGACTGAGTGCGGGGTGTCGCCGGAAAGGCTCAGCCGGTGGCAGGAACTTAAGGAAGCCGCCGCCTCAAGGCAGGAAACCGGGGTGGCGGCTGAGCCTTTGATTTCCTACGCCGATATCCGGGATTTAAAGACCATTCTCCAGAAGCACTGGCAGTACTTCGCCCCGGCCCTAGGCGATCAGACCACCCTGGAAGTCTATCTGGCGGAGTTGGCGAAACTCGGGGACTCCGGTCTATTCAGAAGGGACTTCCTGCCGCATCACCAAAACCTGATCTTGGGCATCTCGGGTGAGTTGAGAACCAGGATGGCCCGATACCGCAGCCAGCAGGAAACTACTGAGCCCCTGTATCCTCGCATTGAATACGCCGCGGATAATCTCGGCAACAGTTGGCGGCCGGGGGAAAGCAACTTCATCAGTACCGGGATGAAGCTTAGGCCGGGTGATCTCCTGGAGTTGGCGATTACGGCCACCGACCCCCTGGGGGAGCCGCTGGAGTATCAATACGCCTTTAATACCGGCTCTCCCGGCGTGGGCCTGCTCTGGTCCGGGGAGAACACCTTTACTTTTCAGGTAACCGATAAATATGTGGGTAATCTGTTTTTTGCCACCCTCAGTATCCGCAGCAAAAGAAAGTATCATGCTCATGGCGATCACGATGACTATGTCATCTTTATCTATCAGGTGCTGCCCCCGGCTAGCTTCTGAGAACAGGCTTAACCCCATCCCCTGACGGGCAAAATTTCACGCCCCAGGAAGCTGCGACATCCGGCGGCCGGCCGGCGGGATAATGAATTTATGAATTAAAACATAAAGTTAATCAGACCAAGAAGTTGACCATGGCGAGATTCCCCCTACCCTATCAATGCCCCGCTTGCCCCAGAAAGATGCCCCGATGTCGGCCATCGTCATCGATCTAGGCGGGACCCATCTTCGCTGTGCTGTCTCTGATGAAACGGGACAAATCACCCCCCACTCCCTTCAGAAGGAGCGCCTGGGCAGCTTTATCCGGAAACGCTCTGCCAACCTCGTCTGGGATGAGATCATTTCTTCCCTAGTTAACTTTACAGACCGGGTCCGACCGAGGGTTTCCCCCCAAGCGCCCATCGTTATCTCCTTCCCTGGGCCGGTTAAACACCCCTCAACGATCCTGGATGCGCCTACGGTAATCGGGGCGGGAGCGAAGATGAGGGATCTGGCCGCTGAGTTGAATAAACTTACCGGGCGGAAAATTTACATTATCAATGACATCTCCGCGGCAGCCTGGTATTTCAGCGGCCTGGTGCGGGCCAACCGATTTATGGTGGTTACCATCAGCAGCGGCATCGGCAGCAAAATCTTCGATAGAGCTCACCCTCTGGGGGTCTTGGATGACGTACCCTACGCGGGGGAAATCGGTCATGCCACCATCGACCCGGACCCGGAAGCGCCGCAATGTGATTGCGGCGGCAAAGGGCACCTGGGAGCAATTTCCTCCGGCCGGGGCGTAGAGAGGTTTGCCCGACGCGCCGCTCTGCAACAGCCGGAGCTCTTCGCAAAGTCGGCCTGTTTTACGAAGTTGGGCGCCAGTCCCCACACGATTACTAATGAGGACCACCTGGTTCCCGCCGCCAAGTTTTTCGACCCCTGGGCCCTTAGTGTCATCAGGGAGTGCACCTTGCCGCTGTCCAGAATGTTGTTGAGCCTGACATTAGCGGTGGGACTGGAAAAAGTCATCATTATCGGCGGATTTGCCCTGGCGTTAGGGGAGGTCTATTTGGAAATACTGCAAACCGCCTTGGCAGAAAGTTCCGACTACCAGGTGGTTGCACCTTATCTAGGTGAGCTGATCACCATGGGGGACTACAAAGAAGAAGCCTGCCTTGAGGGCGCGGCGATTTACGCGCAAAGACTTGCTCTGTTAAACTCGGGAAAGTAGCCGTCCCGGAGCCAAGGGCATAATCGAACTATAGTAAGGGTCGGTGGGCCCTTACCCTCTCCCCCACACCCCCTCCCCCAATCCCTTATGGGGGTTTATCCGCAAAGGAGTAACCATATGAACGAGGCCATGACCGAGAAGGCCTTCCGGGACCGTTTGCAGGCCTTGTGCCCCCTGGTGGACCAGGGACGCCTCATGTTGGGGGCGGCGCGCCACGCCTTCAACCGGCACAGCCGGGCCGAATTAGAGGAAATGGCCCGACTCCGGGAGGAGTTCACCCTGGACCTCGACCCCTTCTTTCTGGAAGTGGAGGCGGGCCTGAAGAAGGGCGGCGAGGCGGATAACCTTTACCTAACCAAGCTTCAGGCCGTTCTTTCCCATCTGGAGCTGATGATCGACAACATCGGCCGCCTGGCCGACCCCATCCGCCAAAAGAGCAGCCAGGGGGCCATCTTTGCCGATAAGGCCTTCTTCCACGTCAATGACCTGTTTTCCCAGCAGATGGGTTTGTTGCGGGCCCTGGTGGATATCTTTAAGACGGACGATGCCTCCCTCAAGGCCTACGTTCTAAATGAGGGCCAAAGCCTGAAGGAGAGTTGTTTCCAGGATGCGGCGGAGCACAGCGCCCGGATCCTGGACAGCCCCGGCCACCCTGAGTCCTGGTCGCTTTACCTCCATCTCCTGGACCTTTTCCGGGAAATTTTCGCACAACTCCTTAATATCGTGAAGAGCCTGGATTGAGCCAGGTTCCTTCCGGACTTGCCGGAATGACGCTTTCTGCTCAGGAAATTCTCCCGGAGGTTCTCATGCCAATTCGCCGTCCAACGTAAATATTTATCGTCAGGGCGAATCTGGTATTCGCCCTAAGCTATGGGCGAACACACCGGGCGGTCCAGGAACTCCTGGGCCACTGCGACTTAAAGCTCATAAGGGGCTACGCCCACCTGGCCCCCGGCCACCTGTGGGACTCGGTGAAACGTCCTGAATGATTTAGGGGGAATGAAGCAGGAAATGGGTAAGGGGAACATTTACGATTGGAAAGGCTGACCCAGTCTTGATTTTTATAAGCAAAGTCACGCTAAACGCGCCTTTCCCTATGGCCACCTATAGCTGTGCCCAGGTTGCTTTCCAGCAGCCCAGCCCAGCCTATTAGGTTAAAGCAGAGAATCCTCCGCCTCAAGCTGCAGCGTTCTCATGCTCTTTTTTCTTGGGCACCAACCGAAGTTCCAACCGGCACCCCAAGGCCTTGGCGTATTTTTGCAAAGTGCTCAGCGTCGGCGATGGTTTCTTTTGCCCACCGGAAGACTCCAGACGGGCGATGGCCGGCGGTTTGGTGCCCATCCGCCTGGCCACTTCCTCCTGAGTCAGGCCGGCCTTTTGGCGCGCTTCCACCAGGGCGTCAAAAATGGAGAACTCCTCTTCCAAGGCGTCGTATTCCGCTTTGAACTCCGGGTCCTTCATCCAGTCGGCAATCATTTCTTCATGCGTTTTCATCCCAGACCTCCTGCAGCCGGCGCCGGGCGGTGTCCATCTCTCTCTTGGGCGTTTTGTCGGTTTTTTTCACAAACCCGTGCAGAATAACAATTTCTTCGGACCTGGCGGCGAAAAAGACTCGGGCGATGCCTTCTTTGCCGATGGCCCGAATTTCGTTAAGGCCTTTGCCTAACGGCCGCACATAGGGCATTCCCAGATGCGGGCCGTATTGCAACATCCGCTCGGTGATCCTGGCATAATAGGCCCGCAGGCCCACTGGCAGACCGTCCACCCACTGCCGAACGGCTTCGCTGTAATAGACGATCTTCCAGGACATAAAGTTTTATTAACATATCTGTTAACAGGCGTCAAGTCATGCCTTAATTTACGGGAACGGAACAGGCATTGACTGACGAAGGATTGACCAGGGGAGTTTGTGAAGTGGGCAGAGAGAGAAACGACTTCCGCTTCCATGATCTGCGGCACACCTCTTCTTGGTGGGGAACCATAAAATATATAACTCATTGAAATCACTGGTGCCTGGGGCCGGACTCGAACCGGCACGGGGATAAACCCCGAGGGATTTTAAGTCCCTTGCGTCTACCTATTCCGCCACCCAGGCCGGGAGGGCAGGCTAAGAAAGGGGAAAACCCCGGCCCTCAAGGGAAGGCGCCGGTGCTTCCCACCACCTATATCTATTATATCCCCCGCCATTAATCAAGGTTTTGGTGGCCGGCAACCGGCCCCTGATCCGGAAAAAGACGGGAAATTCGGGAAGAAGAGAACCTGGCGGAAGGGACCCGGTTCTAAACGCCGGGCCACTTTTCTTTAAGGCCAGAGAGGACCGTTCTTAGAAGTCATGAGACCTCTGCGAAAGTCTCTTTTGCTGTTCCTTTGAATCAAAGTGGAGCGCAGGCGCCCTCGCCTGCGACTTAATATAGTCTAGACAGCCGGGGGCGGCTGTCCTCCATGAGATTTTCGCAGAGGTCTCGAGAAGGTTTCCCTAAAGAGGCTAACCCAATAGGCCACCGGTATCGTTGGAGAAAATATCTTCCATTCTCTTAACCTCTTTTAAAATCCTGCGGGCACTTTCATCTATCTTTTGGGCCAATTTGTTCGTCCGATTGATCGAGCCTCCCAGGGTAGTTAAGCGATTGATAAATAAATGCCGCATGTTCTGTCTTAAAATTTCTTCCCGGTGAAGCAAGAGGGAAATCAACTCTCCTGCTTCCCGGCAGAATTCCAGCTCCTCTTGGGAGAATTTGGCTTCTTCGCCCACGGCGTCGAGGACCAGGAGGTTGACCGTCTTCCCCTTAGTCCGTGAATAAATGGGGATGTAAAGGATCTCCTTAATTTTACGGTTGGTGATTATTTCTTTAAAGTAGGCGGTCAAAGGCGAGGCTTCCGGGTTTGATATCCGCATGAGGGTGCCGCGTTGCAGTGCTTCGGCAATGTCAGGATGGTCCACAAGCTGATCTTGCCACCCGATACCATGTTCTTCCACCGGGATGCCGGCGGTAATCTCCACCAGGCCTCCGTCCGGGTTGTCGTCGATAATTTTGAAAACCGCACAGCGTTGCACCCCTAAGATTTCCGCAAGTTTCTGGGTTAGCTGTTGGAAAACCGGGACCTTATTAATAATGTCCCCCACCATGGTCTTGGCAATCTCCAGGATGGCCCGGCGATGTATGGCGCTCATGTTGACCCCCTTTTTTACTTTATCATTAAATTAAACGGCAAAGGATCGTCCGGATAAATCCTGCCTCCCCGGTGAATGGGGTTCCTGACAGTTCCACCAGGTCCTCTGCTACTGGAAATCAAGTGGGGGGATGGGAAAGCTGTGGGAGGTTCAGGTCTGGCAGGGGATGTTTAAGGTGATAAACTTGAGGTCCTTATAGTCCTATTACCGGGGAAATATCCGGTTCAGCGCATTTTTATGTCAATCTTTACCCCCTATTGCCATCATAATTATTTGAGATGAATGTACAATATCACAAAACCCAGCTTATCGAAAGAGATAAAAAGAGGCGGACGGTCATAACTCCCGCCAGACTGAGGCCTTGGCGATAGTGGTTGGTGGAGGGACATATTGAAAATTTGGACGAAAAGGCTTTTCTCTTTATCCTTTCCCTTTTCCCTTTTTCCCCTTCTTCCCTTTTTCCCCATTTTTGCAGCCCTTAGCCCCCTCCCCCATCCCCCTACTTCACCATCTTCAGCAACTCCTCCACCGGCCAGGCGTTGATGATGTCCTTTTTCTCCGCCCAGCCCCGACGGGCCTGGGAGATGCCGAACTTGATGAGGCGGAGCTGGTCCACCTGGTGGGCGTCGGTGTTGATGACCATCTTGACCCCGGCCTGTTTGGCCGCCAGGATGTTCACATCGTTTAAGTCCAACCTTTCCGGATAGGAGTTGATCTCCAGGATGGTCCCCGTGTCCTGGGCCGCCCGGAGCAGGTCGGCAAACGCCGCCTCATACTCCTCCCGGCGTTTCAAAATCCGGCCGGTGGGATGAGAAATGATGTCCACGTGGGGATTTTTCATGGCCGTGATGATCCGCCGGGTCATCTCCTCTTTGGGCATCTTGAAATGGGAATGCACCCCGGCAATGACATAATCCAGTTGGGCCAGGACTTCATCGACAATATCGATGGAGCCGTCCGCCATAATGTTGGCTTCGCAGCCTTTGAGGACCCGGAACCGGCGCCCTCCTTGTTCAAACTTGCGGTTTATCTCATCTATTTCCCGGTTCCGCTCCAGGAGCTGCTCTTCATCCAGGCCGTGTTCGATGCGCAGAAACTTGGTGTGGTCCGAGATGCCCACGTACTCATAACCCATTTCCATAGACGCGGCGGCGATCTCCTCAATGGAGTTGGCCCCCCCGTCCCAATTGCAGTGCACGTGCAGGTCTCCTTTGAGGTCCCGGTAATCGATGAGTTGGGGCAGCCGGCCCGCGATCCCGGCTTCGATTTCCCCCCGGTCCTCCCGCATTTCCGGGGGAATCCAGGGCAGCCCCAATTTCTCGTAAACCTCCTCTTCCGTCCGGGCGGCAATGGCCTGGGAGCCCTTAAAGAGGCCGTATTCGCTCAGTTTATAGCCTTTATCAATGGCAATTTTTCGAAGGGCGATATTATGTTCCTTGGAGCCGGTAAAATACTGGAGCGCGGCGCCGTAGCTCTCCGGGGGGATGACCCGAAGGTCCATGTCCACCCCTTCTTTCAGGCGCACCGAGGATTTGGTGGTGCCGTGGCCCCAGACCTTCACCACCCCGGGGAGGGACACAAAAAAATCCATGACCCGGGCCGGGTCCTGGGAGATCACCAGGAAATCCACGTCACCGATGGTCTCCTTCATGCGCCGGAGCGACCCGGCGGTGCTGATGCGCTCCACTTCCGGCAGGCTCTTCAGCTTTTCCAAAACGCTGGTGGCAATCGGCAGAATTTCCCCCAACAGGAAGCGGCCTTTGCTCTTCTTGAGAAATTCAATGGCTTCCAGGATATTTTTCTCGGTCTTCTCCCCAAAGCCGAAGAGGGGGGCCAGACGGTGGGCCTGGGCGGCTTCGGCCAATTCTTCCAGGTTTTTGATGCCCAGTTGCTCGTATAAGACCTTGGCCTTTTTCGGTCCCACCCCCTCCACCGCCACGATCTCATCCAGTTCAATGGGGAGCTTTTGCTTAAATTCTTCGTAATACTGAATTTTGCCGGTCTTTAAGTACTCTTCGATCTTCAGGGCGATGCTTTCCCCCACTCCGGGAATGGCCTTGAGACCCTTGAGGCCCCCTTTCTGATAAAGCTCCGCCACGTCATCTTTCAGATTCTCTAAAGTAATGGCCGCCTTCTGGTAGGCATAGGGCTTGAAGGGCACCCCGTCCATCTCCAGATATTCCGAGATCGCATAAAACAGCTTGGCGATTTCCTTGTTTTTCATGGCCTGACCCCGCTTGACCTGGACCGAGACAACCGACCCCTTACCTAGAACCTATTGCAAAACCTATTTTTCCTGTCATCCTGAACGGAGGATCTCAAGCTATTAAAAATACGAGATTCTTCGCTGCGCTCAGAATGACATTTCTGGCGCCGCAGAGGTTCTGCAATAGCTTCTAGTTCTAAGGTAATTCTCCAATACTCATCCGCAACCTTCAAATAAAAAAGGGGGTCAGCCTTCAGGCTGACCCCGGGAAGTGGGGGGGGGGGGCCGGGCCCAACGGGCCGCG
>JBFLZI010000010.1:14705-47335 GCA_040756315.1 Thermodesulfobacteriota bacterium
AGTGGGGGGAGGGCCAGGGACCTCAGGTCCCTGCCCTCCCCCCACCACCCCTTTCCCAACCCGCTTATGGGATTGGCTAGGGCCGGAGCCTGGGGCTTCGGTCACAAAGAAATTTTCCCTAAGCCTCCCGGTGCATTATAATAATTAGCAAGATTAATCGACTGCGGCTGGCGTCAGAAGCCACCGACCGGGCAGCCGGCAATAGCCTTAGGGATCAAATACACGTAGAATCTTGTCTCTCAGGAGTGAAAAATGCGCCTAAGTGCCAAGGAGATTTGGGAGTTATTGAAGGAAACCTATGGGGAATGGAACCAGGATAACGCGCCCCTTTTAGGCGCGGCCTTGGCTTTTTATACCATATTCTCGCTGGCTCCGGTGTTCATCATAATAATGGCTATTGTCGGCTATTTTCTGGGAAAAGAAGCGGTGCAAGTTCATCTGATCAACAGACTGGCGGATTTCGTGGGCAAGGATAATGCCACCAATATCATTATGATGGCGCAAGACAGTTATCGCCATAGTTCCGGAAAAGTGGCAACTCTAATTGCACTGTTATTTATGTTGATTGGATCAACGACCGTTTTTGTAGTCTTAAAAAATGCTTTAAACAACATGTGGGGCGTAAGAAACCATCATACCAAATTTTTAGATATATTTAAGGATCGGGGAATATCATTTCTCATTGTCTTACTATGTGGAGTTATACTTTTTATTTCAATGATTTTCAGCTCAACTCTGGCGGTTTTGAATAATTGGTTGGAGGGCTTCTTTACAGTGCCGATTTATTTTTTTCAAGTAACTGATTATATATTTTCGCTGATAATTCTTACTCTTATTTTTGCCATACTGTATAAATTCCTGCCTGATGTGGAAATATCCTGGAAAGATGTTATGATCGGCGCCCTCATTACCGCCCTCTTATTCATTTTGGGCAAATTTTTCGTGGGATTATATCTTTCCCGGAAACATGTCAGTCTGGCCTATGGCGCCGCCGGCTCTTTAGTGGTTATTCTCCTGTGGGTCTATTATTCGGCCCAGATAGTTTTTATCGGGGCCGAGTTTACCCAGGTCTATGCCAGGAAATATGGCACGGCCATCAAACCTAAACATCCCGGGGCAACTACCGCCTCTTGAGCGCTGTCTTCTAAAGCACTAACCTTTGGTCTGGCTGCCTCGAAAAATTTGGCGCTCTCCCTTTCCCCGGAAGAAGCGGGTTGGAGACTCCGTCGGACCGACGCGCCCCAGGAACGAGGGAACCTCGTCGCTCCCTTTTACCCCATTTTGGTAGATTCCGTGCCTCATTGCGTCACCTCCGGCTCGGGGAAAGGGGTTTTTCCCCTGAGCCGAATCAATTGTGTTAGCATAATAAGTTAACAAGGCAGTCGAACGAGGAGCACCTAATGGGCGCTACAATCAAAACGAAACAGGACGTATTGAAAGTCTTGCACCAAAACCGGGATCGCCTCGAGGCAATGGGTGTAAGCAGGATAGGGTTGTTCGGCTCATTTGTGCGGGGAGAACCACATCCTGACAGCGATATTGATCTGCTGGTGGAATTTGAGGCGGGACAGAAAAATTTTGATACCTTTATGGAACTGTCCTTTATGCTAGAGGAGATTTTTCAGCGTCGAATTAAACTGATAACCATAGAATCCCTAAGTCCTTATATCGGGCCGCATATTTTAAAAGAGGTGGAATATGCCGCTCTTGCCGCTTGAATATCTGCGCCATATCCTCGACGAAACCGGGGTACCTGATCTCTGCTAGCCAGGGGTTAAGCAAAGAGCGGTTCATGGGCAGCGAGACATTGAAGCGGGCCTTTGTGCGAAGTATTGAGATCATCGGTGAGGCCTCAAAGAAAATACCGGATGAATTAAAGCAAAAATACCCTGAGGTAAAGTGGCGCTCACTAGCGGGGATGAGGGATCGCCTTGTTCATGACTACTTCGGGGTGGACTATGACATTGTTTGGGATGTTGTTCAAAATAAGATTCCAGACCTACATCAGAAGGTAGAGGATTTGCTGAAAAAGGAGGGGGAACGGCAAAAATAGCCCCGCGGGCGGCAACAAGGTGCATATTTAAGTACTGAGGTCGGCCCCGACTAATTCTCCTAGAATTTAGGCGCTGGAGGTGCGGCTCAATGAACAAGTCAAGGGCCGGAAGGAGGAAAAGGAATTCATCCGGCGGTCTTTTGGGCCACCGTGTTTACAAGCTATTTCAACCCCCCCCTTCTACAAAATTGTCATTCTGAGCGAAGCGAAGAATCTCGTATTTTTAAATACTTGAGACCCTTCGCGTCGCTCAGGGTGACAGAAAAAACCGGTTTTGAAATAGTTTCTAGTAACGGCGAAAATAGGGGAGGCCCCTGAAACTGGTTAGGGGACGGAGCCAAGTTGTACGCCCCTTTTCACCGGACACCAAGGTTTATCCGGTGCATTCTGGACGATATTCCGTCTATGCAGACAAAACTTTCCGGAGCAGCAGTCTCTTGTTATTCTCTGCCTGAAGGAGGCTAGGCGGTCCTAGTATTCTCTTGACAGGATTGGCAGAGGCGCTTATGATAAGTTTCACTAACCAGCTTGCAGGTGCCCTTCGGGGCTTAATAGGGAAGCCGGTGTGAAGCCGGCGCGGTCCCGCCGCTGTAACCGGGGACGAAACCTGCGTTAAAGCCACTGTCCGGACTTAAGCCAGACGGGAAGGCGCAGGGACTAGGTAGATCCGGGAGTCAGAAGACCTGCCTGTAAGCCGGCTGCGGTCCCCAACGCGGCATTGGGAGAGGCAGCCGCGGTGGAGAGATGGCAAATCTCCACCGCCTCGCCAGGGATCAAGTAAGCTGGGTGCAATCCTTGGGTCCACACGGACTCAAGGATTTTTTTTTGCTGGGGCCTGGGGGGCAGGGTCTCCGGTGAAATGAGGTAAGGGATGGATTTGGACCTGGCCTTGTGGGTGGGCGGTATGCTTTTCAGCCTGAGCCTGTTTATGGTTAAGGCGGGCTTGGGGCTGGGTTTGGGAAGGGTGGGATGGCGGGGGATCTGGCTGACCCTGTCGGGGTATCTGGGACTCTTTATCCTGACCGCCACCTTTGCGGCCAGGTTAGTCAAAATCCTGGAGCCGGTGGTACGCCAGGGTCCTTATCTCCAGGTCTTAATGGCCTTGGGGCTGATGGCCTGGGGCATCTACCTGATAAGTAAACCGGCGTTGGGGAGTCCGGAGTTCGCCGTCGCCCCTCAAAAGCCAGATAATGCCGGGAAAAACTCCAGGCGCGTGATTAAGCGATCAGCCCTGGTTTTACTGGTTCCCTGCCCCATGTTCCTTACCGCCTTGACCTTTTCAAGCTGGGCGGTCTTAAAGGTGACCAAGTGGCCGGTGGTGGTGGTGGGATTCGGGTTGGGAATTCTCTTTATAGTAGTTACCTGGCTTATTTCCTTTTATTTAAAGTGCTTAACCCGGAACTCCAGCCTCTTGACGCAGAGGATAGGCCTGGGTCTGGGCATGTCGGGCCTCGGCCTCTATTTTTTTACTTCTCTCTATCTTCCCGCCAAGATTGAGGAAGCTAAGGGTATTTATCAAGCCTTCGCCCTGGAAAGCAGCCATATCGCCCTGACTGACTACCTGGGGGTTTTGGCTCTGCTTTTGCTGGCGATGATGATGGGCTTCCTGGTCCAGAAAAGACGAGGGGTTAAGGAATGACTTTTTTTGCCGGACTTGAGACCTTTCTCTATATCATCTCCTCCGCCTTGTTTTATCCCGTGGTCGCCGGGCTGATTCTGCTTACCTTCTGGTTGGTTATCTCCTTTGGCGGGTTTCTGCGGGAATATATCGACCGGAAACAGGGCAACCTGGCCGGGTTGCAGCGATACCAAGGCATCCTGGACTCCGAGGCCTTAAACCCGTCCGCCGACCTGGATCTGCATCTGGAAAAGCAGCTGCAGATGGCCGAACTGGAGCTGATCAAAGGCCTGGATAAGATTCGCTTTGCCATTCGGGTGGGACCGGCCCTGGGGTTGATGGGGACCCTGATCCCCATGGGCGTCTCCCTGGCGGCTTTGGCTCAGGGAGATATGCCGAAAATGGCCAGCAACATGGTTACCGCGTTTACCACCACGGTGGTGGGGCTGGCCTGCGGGGTGGCGGCCTATCTGATGACGGTGGTGAAGGAAAAATGGGTCAGGGCCGACATCCGGGAGATGGAATACCTGACCGAATTGACTCTCAGGAAGGCCGACGGTCAAAGGCAAAAGGCCAAGGCGGAGGGAAGAGATGAGATTTTTACGGAGACAGAGGCGGTTTGAAAAATACGAACAGCCCCTGGAGGACCCCATCTCCGGAGTGGCAAACCTGTTCGATGTCAGCGTGGTCTATATCGTCAGCATGATGATCGCCCTCTTCATGGCTTATAACATGCTCGATCTGGTAAATCCCAAATCAGAGGTGACCATCACCAAGAAGAACGCCGCGGGAGAGATGGAGATCATCACCAAAAAGGGGAAGGAAATCAAGGTCAAGAAGGTGACGGACAAAAGGTTGAGCGGTGAAGGCGTCAGGCTGGGAACCGCGTATCAGCTTAAAGACGGCCGGGTGGTTTATGTGCCGGAATGAACAGCGCACCGGAAGCAAAGAGCGACCCTCGGTGACCAAATTATTATTGCCGCTGTTCTTTATTCTGTGGGCCGCGTTCGTGGAGCCGGGCGCCGCGGCGGCGGAGAAGATCAAGGTCAGCCTGCTTCTGGGCGACGCCGCCTCAAAAACCACCGTCGCCGCGGTGAAGGCGATTTATCAGGAATACCCCCAATTAAAGGACCGGGTGGAATTTCAGATCTTCCCCGTAACCGGCATCCGGGGGAAAAACCTGGCCCCGTTGCGAGAGTCGAGGTTGGTGTTAATCTTCATCATGGGGCCCCACCTGGTCGAGGCGGTAAAACCTGAATTGACCGAAGTGATTAAACAGGGGGGTAAGGTCTATTCCGTGGGCGGCGGTTCTTATGGCGCGGAGCACCAAGAGATGGGCATCCGGGCCGACCGCCGGATGGCGGAGTACTACACCGCCGGCGGCGGGAAAAATATTAAGAACCTGATCCTTTACGCCCTGAAGCAGGAGTTCTCTGTCGAGGTCGCTTATCAGGCAGAGGTCGCCAAAACTCCCGAGATGGGCATCTATGACTACAAAACCAAAAAGGTTTTTGAGGATTTTGGGGAGTACCAAAAAAGCTATGCCTCCTACCAGGAAGGCCGGCCCTGGATCGGGGTGTTCTTCTATAAAAATAGTCTTACTTCCGGCCAGACCCGGCACCTGGACGCGGTCATCCAGAGCCTGGAAAAAGAGGGTTTTAACGTCCTGCCGGTCTATGGCCGGCCGGTTGAAACCACCATAGAGAAGTACTTTTTCGCTCAAGGCGGCCCCCCGGACCAAGCCCCGCCGGCGTCCAGCCGGGTGCGGCTGATCATTGCCCTGGCTATGAGGATCGGGGTGACTCCCCAAGTGATGACGCCTCTGTTGAGCCGACTCAAGGTCCCGGTAATCAATGCGGTCAGCCTGTTCAATCAATCTCAGAAGGAGTGGGAAAAGTCCCCCGTGGGCCTGGATATCCTGGAGCGGGGGTTTCAGTTGGCCACCCCGGAGATGTTGGGGATTATCCAGGCGACGGTTATTGCCGCCAAGGAGAGAAGCCAAGATAAGGATACCGGGAGCGAGTATATTGAAGAACAACCGCTGCCCGAAAGGATAGAGCGGCTCACCGCCAGGGTGAAGGCCTGGGTAAATCTGCAGGATAAACCGAACCGGGACAAAAAGATCGCCCTGATCTATTACAACTACCCCCCCGGCAAACAGAATATCGGCGCCTCCTATCTCAATGTGCTGCCCGAAAGTTTGTGGGAAATACTCCTCCGGCTCAAGTCGGCCGGCTATGAGACTGCCAGTCCCGGACAAGAGCTCAGCAAGGAACAACTCTTTCATGACATTAACCATTATGCCCGGAATATCGGCAATTGGGCCCCGGGGGAAATTGCCGGGCTGGCCGGGGGGAAAGAGAAAGGGGTCTCCCCGAAGGGCGCACCGATGGGGAATAATCAAGGACCGGTGCTTCTCCCCCTTGAGACCTATAAGAAATGGTGGGCGGAGTTGCCGGAAAATCTAAGGAATTCCATCAATAAAAGCTGGGGGCCGGTGGAGCGGAGCAATATCATGCTCTGGCGGGACGCCGGGGGCCAGAAATATCTAGTCCTGCCGGCGGTACGCTACGGCAACATCCTGTTTACCCCCCAACCCGCCCGGGGTTGGGACCAGGACGTCCAGAAACTTTATCATGACGTCACCCTCCCTCCCCATCACCAATATGTCGCCTTTTACCTCTGGCTGAAACACGGCTTTAAGGCCGACGCCGTCGCCCACATCGGCACCCACGGCACCCATGAATGGCTGCCGGGAAAAGAAGTGGGGTTTACCCGGGAAGACCCGCCTGAGGCCCTGATCCAGGACCTGCCCAATATTTATCCTTATATCGTCGATAATGTGGGAGAAGGGCTCCAGGCCAAGCGGCGCGGCCTGGCGGTCATCATCGACCACCTGACGCCCCCCTTTGATCAGGCCGGGTTAAACAAGGAGCTGAAAGAACTTTCCGGTCTGATTGACGACTATGGCGTCGCTAAAGAGAAAAGCCCCTCCCTGGCCGCGGTGAAACTAAAAGAGATCAATCAACTTGCCCAAAAGATGGGGTTGCTCACCGACCTTAAAATGGCGGAGATCGGGACCGAGGACGAAGTAGAAGAGGTGGAGCATTATCTCAAGGATATTGCTGAGAAACAGACTCCTTTCGGGATGCATACCTTTGGGAGATCGCCGGCAGAAGCATACCGGAAGAAAACCGCCGCGGCGATTCTGTCCATTGAGACAGGCTTAACCGAGGCGGAAAGAAAAAAGAGACTGGCGGATTTGGAAGACCGGCTGCGGCGGTCCGGCCCCCGGGAGCTGGATTCCTTTATCGCCGCCTTGGCCGGCCGATATGTCCCGGCGGGCCAGGGGAACGACCCGATCCGCAATCCGAATTCGCTACCCACGGGGAATAATTTTTATGCCTTTGACCCCACGAAGATTCCCTCCCCGGGGACCTATGCGTTGGGAGTCAAGCTGGCCCGGGAGCTTCTCGACGGCTATCGGGAAAGACACGGACAATATCCCGACAAACTCACCTTTAACCTCTGGGCCACTGAGACCATCCGGCACGAAGGCGTGATGGACTCCCAGATCATGTATCTGATGGGCATCAAGCCCAAATGGAATGAACGGCAACGGGTGGTGGGGGTGGAAGCCATCCCCAGAAAGGAGCTGGGCCGGCCCCGGATAGACGTCACCATTGTCCCTTCCGGGCTTTACCGTGACCTGTTTGCCAATCTCATGGACCTGCTTGATAAGGCGGTGACCCTGGCCAAACAGCAGACTGAAGCAGACAACCTGGTCCGGGCCCATGTGCTGAAGATGAAAAAGCTGTTAATCGACAAGGGCGTCTCCCGGGATCTGGCGGAAAGGCTGGCCGCGGTCCGGCTCTTTACCGAGCCGCCCGGCGCTTATGGCACCAATCTGGACAAGGTGATCCCCCACTCCAATACCTGGGACCACGAAAAACAGGTGGCGGAGGTCTATCTTATGAGGATGGGCCATTTATACGGGCAAGGGTTTTGGGGGGACAAGATTCAGAACACTGATAAGAAAACCAAGCATACCGAGGATCTAAGTCTGACCCTGTTGAAATCCGCCCTGGCGGGAACGAAACTGGCGGTGCATAGCCGTTCCGGCAATGTCTATGCCACTCTGGATAATGATGATTTCTTCCAGTATCTGGGGGGAACGGCCCTGACCATCCGCTCCCTTGACGGCAAAACCCCGGAGATCTATGTCACCAACCTGTCCAACCCGACGCGGCCCCGCCAGGAGACCCTGGAAAAGGTCATGGGCAGGGAGATGCGGTCCCGCTATCTTAACCCGGCATGGATCAAGGCCATGATGCAGGAAGGTTATGCCGGGGCCCGGTTTATCGACAAGGTTATCGAGCATCTCTGGGGCTGGCAGGTGACGGTTCCCGAGGCGGTGGATGCCGCCAAGTGGAACGAGATGTACGAGACCTATGTTCTGGATAGAAACGGCTTGGATCTAAAGAAGATGTTTAGGGACGCCAAGAATCTGTTTGCCTATCAATCCCTGCTGGCCCGGATGCTGGAGACGGTGCGCAAGGACTACTGGAAACCGGATAAAGCCGTGATGGAAACGCTGGCCCGGGAGTATGCCCAGACGGTGCAGGAGGTGGGCCTGGCCTGTTGCGATCACACCTGCAACAACCCGTTGCTGACGGAATTCGCCACCAAGGTGCTGATGTCGGTGCCCGGGCTGGAGCCCCAGGCGGCGGTATTTAAGCCGGCCCTGGAGGCGGTTAAAACTTCCCCGGACGCAGCAAAACCGGCGGACGCGGCGGCGCCGGCGGACGGCGCGGTCCAACCGGTGGAAGGTTATGAGATGCAGGAGGTGAATGCCCCCAGAAGCTCCGTCGCGCCGATTCCCTATCTATTTATTTTGGGATTTTTGGTCTTCCTGCTGCTCCTAAGGTGGGGCTGGAGGAGGAAGAAGGACCGCATCCAGGGATAAAGGAAATTATCCCGGGGACAGTGTCCAAATTATTCCTGGGGGCAGTGAGATTAGGCACTTCCAGCCGTAACTGCCCTAAGAGGTTTAACGTTGCCCGTACTTTTCTCTTGACAGAACTTAGAGCTGCTTCTAATTTGAGTCAAGCTAATCGCGTTACAGGCGCCCTTTGGGGCTTAATAGGGAAGCCGGTGTGAAGCCGGCGCGGTCCCGCCGCTGTAACCGGGGACGAAACCTGCGTTAAAGCCACTGTCCGGCCGTAAGCCGGATGGGAAGGCGCAGGGACTAGGAAGATCCGGGAGTCAGAAGACCTGCCTGTAAGCCGACGGCTGTCCCCAACGCGGTATTGGGAGAGGCAGCCGCGGTGGAGAGATGGCAAATCTCCACCGCTTCTCCAGGGATCAAGTAAGCTGGGTGCAATCCTTGGGTCCACACGGACCCAAGGATTTTTTTTTGCCTGAGAACCTGGTGGTTCCGGCAACCAGAACCGGTAAGGACCGGCACGCGGCAAAGTAATGGAATCGACACTTACCCAAGCGGTAAGCGAAAAAAAGAGGGGCAGGTTCCCCATCAAGAGTACCGCCCCTCCTTCAGACCGTCAATCGCAGGCAACTGATCGGTCCTCTTTCATTCTATCCGAACTGGGGCCGACACGCAAATGGGAAGGAGGTTGGCCTTTATGCGACGGAAACTCTGGCTCATAATCGTTTTGGCTTTATTAGGGAGTAGCGGCTGGGGAATAACCGCGTTCCCGGCCCAGGAGGACACCGGCAAAGCTTCGGAGAAGAAAGAAAAGGCGGAAACCCTGCCGGAAATTGTGGTGACCGCCACCAAAACCCCCCGGAATCCTGACGATATTCCCGCCAGCATCACGGTGATCACCAAGGAAGATATCGCCCGGCAAAACATCCAAACCGCGGATGACGCCTTGCGCCAGGTCCCGGGGACCTTTGTCAAGCGGGGCAAAGGCATTATGGACACCATGATGGCCGTGAGCCTCAGAGGGTTTCCCGCGGACACCCAGAAGCGCACCCTGGTGCTCTTCGACGGCCAGGATATGTCCAGCGGTTACACCAACACAGTGCGCTGGAGCAGCCTGGCGGTGGAGGACATCGAACGCATCGAAGTCATCCGGGGGCCGTTTTCCGCCCTGTACGGCGGCAACGCCATGGGGGGAGTGATCAATATCATCACCAAGACCACTAAGAAACTGGAGCTGGGGGCCAACTTCGAATATGCCACCTATGACACCTATAACTATTATCTGTCCGCCGGAAATCGCTTCTGGGACCGGTTGAGCCTGAAGGCCAGTTATAAATCCCGGGAGACCGCGGGTTATCCTGCCAACCTGGTGACCCGAACCGCCTCCCATTGGACTGTCCGGCCCCGGGTCTTCGTCTCCGGCTGGGAGCAGACCCTGACTAGCACCGGCACCCCCACCTACATCATCGGCGACAGCGGCGACAGCTCCTGGCGGGACCATATCTTTGAGGGCAAATTGAGCTGGGATATCGCCGACGGCCAGAAAATTAACGCGGTGGTGCTGTTGAACTGGAATAAATACTGGTACGGGCCGTTCCATACTTACCTGACCGACGGCGTTCACCCGGTGGTCAGGGGCACGGTGGGTCTAATCCCCCTCGGCCAAGACCCCACGCGCCGGTTCAGCAGCCTTCAGGAAGGCGCCTTCTTAAACGGTTTCGGGTGGGAACATATTGCCATTTACGCTTTGGACACCGAGCACCGTCTCACGGACAGCACCACTCTTAAGCTCAAGACCGGATTGGTTAACAATCCTCTGAACGCTTATACCACCCCCAGCTCCAGCAATGCCGCCACCAGTAAAAAGGGGGGGCCGGGCACCTACACCTCCACTCCCAGTAAGAACTGGAATATGGAGGTGCAGATCGATCAGACCATCGGCAGCATGCAGGTGCTTACCGGGGGTTTGGTTTACAAAGGGGGCTGGGCCAAAGCCAAGGATTATAATCTCTACAACTGGCGGGATCAGAACTCCAAGACCAGGGAGACCCGCGCCTCCGGAGGCCGGGACCGGAACTTCGCCCTTTATCTCCAGGACGAGATCACCTGGCATCCCATGGTCACCACGGTGATCGGCGGTCGCCTGGATTGGTGGTCCACCTACGGCGGCAGTTTCATGGATCTCTCCACCACCAGGATCGTGCCCTTGACCAACCTGCCGGGCCGCAAGGACTCGGCCTTCAGCCCCAAGGTGGCCCTGCTGTTTAAGCCTTGGGAGTGGATGTCCTGGCGGGCCTCCTGCGGCACCGCCTTCCGCCCCCCCAACGTCTATGAGTTGTATCGCACCTGGCGCTCCAGTATGGGGACCCTGTACCGGGGGAATCCCGACCTGGTGCCGGAGACCACCAAGGCCTGGGAAGTGGGCTGTACTCTGAAACCTTTCAAAGGAACGGTGCTCAGCACCACCTTTTACCAGAACTTTGTCAAAGACTTGATCTACCGGGTGCAGGACCCCACCGATCCCACCGGGCGGACCCAAGACTATAGAAATGCAGCCAAGGCCCGCATCGCCGGCTGGGAGCTGGAAGTTACCCAGAAGGTCTGCCGCTGGCTGGACATCTTCGGCAACCTGACCCTGGTGGACGCCCGCATCCGGGAAAACCCTTTTGATCGCAATTCGGTGGGCAAGAAGATCACCTATACCCCCCGGCAGCAATACAATTTCGGGGCCAACGCCAATTACTGGATTCTGAACGTCAATCTTACCGGGCGCTACGTGAGCAAGGTGCACTCCCGGGCCGACAACGGCGACGTGGTGAATAATGTGCCCGGCTCTTACGACCCCTTCTTCACCCTGGACACCAAAGTGACGGTGACTCCGCTGCCCTGGTGCAATATCTCCCTGGCTATAAATAACCTGATGGACCGGCAATATTTTTATGGCACCAGTCTCACTCCGGGACGCACCTGGTGGCTCCAGGCCGGGGTGAAATACTGAGGACTGCCGTCCAGGGCGATTTTCCCCCTCGGGACAATGGGGGGATTACCCTTACATAATGACTTTTCTGCGCCAATGAGGGACAGGCAGGGTTAAAGGGAGTCTCTACCTGCCCCCATCACTTTTTTCTGGAGGTTTAAATGAAACCGGGACTAATTGTGTACTTGCTGGACAACGAGGTCTTGCCCGAAGGCTTTGATCCCGAGGCCCACTTGCCGGGGATAGGCCAAACCTGCCGTCCCCTGGAGACGGTGGTTTCCCGACCGGGCTGCTTTGAATTGGATGAGGCCTGGCACTATTTATTGGCCAAAGGTTGCGGCCCTATCTATCTCCTGGTGGCCCAGACCGACGCAGACGGTTTGCAGCCCTTATATCCCCTGGTGCGCTTGAGCGACGTCGCCCGGAGTTGGGCCATACCGGATGAATGCCTGCATTAACCCGGGGGAAGAAAAGCTGGGAGGGGGGAGAGCCGTCAGTGATCCTGGTAGAATTAAAGAATGCAGTGCTCTCCTGATCATTAAGGAACCTAAACCGCGATTTCCCTCCGGCGGTCCGTTCCAGGCCTCGCCGCGCTCCCTAAGTTCTCGATTTCATAAATTCGTTAACGTATTTATTAACAGGAGCGGAAAAGCGATTTAATCCCCCCTCACCCTAACCCTCTCACCCCCCATTGGGGAAGAGGGGATAAAGAAGGAACACTTCAGCAATGCTCCTTCTCCCCCAGCGGGCGGGGGGAGAGGGCTGGGGTGAGGGGGGCCGACAGAAAACGTTACCATATTTAAGAAACCATGTACTAAGTTCAGTGGAATCTGGAAAGGATGCTGGCCTGGCCGCCGGGCCTGGCCATCGGCGTGGGGGGCGGCAAATTTTTCGGCAGAAGGGATAAAAGCAAGTTCTCAGGAATCCCGCAGGTGAAAAGCCAGGGGCACCTGGATAGTCAGGCGGGTCCGCCCTAAGGCGGGGGGCAGCGGCGGAAATCGCTGCACCCGCCGGAGGGTCTCCTGGGCCGCCTGATCCAGCAACATATGACCGGATGACTTCCGCAGGCCGGCTGATTCAATCTGGCCCCCGGCCCCAATGGTAAAGGACAGCACCACCACTCCCTGCTGGTGCCGACGGCGGGCCAGGGAGGGGTAGTTCTTGTGCTGCTCCAGCAGGCGGCGCACTTGCGCCAGATAGCCTCCCAGGATCGAGCCGCCCTCCCCCGTGCCCTTTCCCGGCCCGGAACCGCTTCCCCTCCCGGCCCCGGAGCCGGTCCCCGGGCCGGTCCCAGCCCCGCCGCCGCTTCTGCCGTACCCAGAGGACTTTCCGGAGACGGCGGCCAACTCCGAGGACCGGGAAGTGGTGGCCGCCGGGGGAGCGGCGGGCCGGGGCAGGGCCAGGGAGGGGGCCAGTGGAGTCAAAGGTTGGGGCTGTTTGACTTTCAGGGGTTTAGGCCGGGGAGTCTTCTTTTTGGTGTCTAGCGGGGCCGGCGCCTGGGCCGGCTTCACCCGGCCGGCCCGGGCGCTACCGCCCCCCTTGGGCCCCGGCACCAGGCAGATGGCCTCCACCGGCACCACCCGCCGGGGTGGGGGCAACTCCGTGGCCCAGAAAAAAAAGCTCCCCAGCAGCAGGCCGTGCATCAGCAGGGACCCCAGGATCGCTCCTACCCACTCGGGATTTGTCTTTTCCCAAAAGGACATAGGTCGCCGTTACTGCTGTTCCACTTCGATGCCGATGCGCTGCACCTTGAGGCCCTTCAAGCGGTCAATCACCTCTATCAGCCGCCCGTGCCGGGTTTCTTTGTCCGCGGCGATAATGGCCTGGGGCTCCTTGCCCTGCTTTTGGGCCTGGTAAATCTGGACAAACTCCTCATCCCGGCAGACTCGCACGCCGTTGATGGCGATCTGCCCCTCCCGGTCGATGCTGATGATGACGGGCACAGACTCCAGCTTTTCCCCCTGCACGGCTTTGGGCAGGGCGATGCCGAAGGTGCGGGGCAGCATCACCGTGGCGGTAAGGAGGAAGATGATGAGAATGACCAGGACAATGTCCACGAAGGGGGTCATGTTGATTTCCGTAATGGGGCCGTGGATGTGGCCTTTCATGATACACCCCCTGCCTGCCGCGCCGGTGGGCGGATTTCTCCCTCCCGGGACGGGGCCGCCAGCATATAGGTGAGGAGAAGTTGGCTGAGCCTCCGGGAGCGTTCCAACACCACGTGCAGGCGGCGGTGGAAGAAGTTGTACATCACCACCGCGGGAATGGCCACCAGCAAGCCCACCGCGGTGGCCACCAGGGCCTCGGCGATCCCGGCCATGACCGCGGGACCGCCGCCGCCCTCCGTCAGGGAGAGGTCTTTAAAGGCGTGGATGATCCCCAGCACCGTGCCGAACAGTCCGATAAAAGGCGCATTGGCCCCCAGGGTGCCTAAAAAGTTCAACCTCTTTTCCAGGAAGAGGTTGAGGCGAATCCGCTCCCCCTCCATGGCTTCCTGCGCGGCTTCTTTGCCCCGGTGCATCTGTTTCAGGCCGCACAAAAGCACCTGGGATTCCAGGGCCGGGCTACCCTCGCAGAGGTCGATGGCTTGGGGCCAGAGACCCTTTTCCAGGAGCGGTTCCACTTCGGGAACGAAACTTTCTTCGGCAAAGCGGTGGCGGTAGAAGGTCAGCCCTCTCTCAATCATCACCGCCACCGAACCGATGCTTAAGCCCAGAAGCAGCCAGAGCACCCAAACGCCGCCGCCCAGGGTGAAATTCAGCAAGGTCTTGGTCAAAGCATCCATTTCTCCACTCCAATAAAAAAGCCATGAAGACCGGGGCTTCCGGCCCCTGCCGCCTTCATGGCTGATTTTTCCCTTATTGAGACCGCTGCGAAAGTCTCAATCGCCGTTCTTTTGAATCAAAATGGAGGGCAGGCGCCCTCGCCTGCGACTAAATTCAGGGTGGACAGCCGGGGGCGGTTATCCTCCCTGCGACTTTCGCAAAGGTCTCCTTATTTGAACCGTTATGGACCTGGAGGAGACGGTTCATCCGCCTGTTGCCAGTCAAATTACCGCAGACTGGCCGCAAAGTCAAGAGATAATGGTGCACCGGTGGGCGGAGGGCTCTCTTTCTCAGGGGACCTCGGCCCCCATTCGACTCAAAAATGGCAGCAGCGCCGGAGGCGTGATCCCCTGGCCGGGACGGGTGCCGACGCCGATGAGATAATAGTTTTGGGGGAGATGGCCTATTTCCCATTCATGCCACTGGATATTGCGATGTTGGTTTTTCCATCTGCCGAAGAACTCTCGATTATCAACTTCATGAAAATGTTTCTGATAGCTGATCAGATAAGCATCGAATGGCGGCACTAGAGCGGACAGCCGCTGGCGCAGGGAAACGGGAGTTTCACTCAATGACCAGGTGGCCAGAAAGAGAGAGGCCGTTTGCTGGGTATGATTGCCCCAAAGGCGGTCCAAGGTTTCCAGGCCGGCCAGGCAAGTTATTCCTGCAGTGGAAGACATCAAGGTCTCCAGGGGGTAAACCGGGAGGCCCAGGGAACGGAGATAATATTTTTGCAGGGCCGAAAAGACGGGGAGGTCGTAAATCACGTATCGGCCCTGAAAGCCCAGCTTATGAAATAATCGGCACATGCTTCCATACCCGCCGCCGAACTCAAAAACGAAAGCGATTCTTTCGGCACTAATGCCGGTCTTTTCTTCAAATTGACATACATGGTAAGCATGATGAATCAAGTTGCCGCTGCTGGCGGGATAAAAGACGCAGGGCGTCGGCCGGCCGATGGGGGACTCCTGGATGGCTGCCGCCCAGCGGGGTTGCCAGTCCTCCCGACCGGTAAGATGCTGGAGTTCCGTCCGGATATAAGGCGGACTTTCCACAAACATGGTCTGCACCAGCGGCTGCCAGTGCAGGAACTCCCGCAGATCGTCATGGAGGATCAACTCCCGCAGGTCATTCATATACGAATTCCAGGCTCTTTCCCCGGGGGTGCCCTCCTGGTCCTCTTTGACCGGAATCTTTTCAACTTCCCGCTTTAGCTCATCAATTAACATCGGTAGCCTAAGACTGAGGGGTGTCAGGGAAATATCGGGCATCTGTTAGAATGAGGACCTCTGGGAACCGGTCCGCTTTAAGGGTAGCGAAGATTAAATTTGGATGAGCGCCGAAGCAACTCCGGGACCCTGGTGAAACTTAGCCAAGCTCTCTTTCAGATTTTTAGCCAGTCATCGGGAATCAGGTCGCAGGTATTAAACCCGGTATGCGCAAACCATTGCCGCGGCGCGATCACCAGCTTGTCGGGATTTCTATTCAGCCAGGCCCCCCACCAACTGAAACTGCTGTTGGCAATAATCTGGTGCTGGCATAAACTCATTAATCTCAAGTCTTCGTAATTGTGCGAATCGTCATTTATGTCAACCAAGGTCAAGGGATAGTCGGACCGGAAATTATTTTTGGCCCAGCCCATATCATCAGAAAACACAAACAAATGCATATCCCTATGCTTTTCCCCCATCAACTTTACCGCCCGGGCGTAGTAGTCCAGGGAACAGTTGCCATGGATTTGCTGGGTCTTTTCATCCCAGACGTAATCCCCCCGGCGGATGTGCAAGGATACCGAATTTTTACCGGTTATAATATCAATCATCCGCTTATTAGCTTCTGAGGGGGGAATTTTCACCCGGAAATCTTTTCTGATGACCTCTTCAATGGGTTTAAAATATTTCTCCGTTTGCCAGAAACCCTGCAAATAGACATGGTCGGGCAAATTCAGTATTTCCGGGTCAAAATTGAACTGTCGTTCACTGAAAGACTTCAGCCCGGTTCTGTTCCCGGTCTGGGAGACGCCGTCATCCGCTTGGCTGGGGCGAAAGACTATTTCTTCCGGAGAGGCAAGGTGCGCTTTGATATTGAAAGCATGCAGACCATAGTTTCTAGTCGTGCCTCCCGGTAACTCCACCCCGAGAGTGCCGATATCCATTTTTAAAGATACGCCGTTTTTAATAGCCAACCTGCGCCCCAGGGCGTACTGAAACATTTGATTCCCCAACCCGCCCAGCAGTCTGACCACAATCATAACTCTGTTACTTTCCTCCGGATTTGCTTTATTCGGGTGAATAACTCCCGGGGGGGACTCCGGCCTCCTTAGCCGAGGCCCAGGAGCGTCACCAACTCCGGCAAGGCGGAAATTTTCGGCACGTCGGGGCCGGGCGCTTCCGGGCCGGGAGGGCCATAGCCGGGAAAACCTGACACCGCCTTATCCCTGACATAGGTCATCCAGACGGGGTTAATCCCGGATTGCCTGGCCCCGGCAATGTCGGCGTCCGGGTCGTCACCCACATAGAGGATTTGCCGGGCTTCAACCCCCAGCCCGTCCACGAGGCGCTGAAAGATCACCGGGTGGGGTTTGCGATAGCCCAGGTCCCCGGAGATCAGCACCACCTCAAAGAGAGGCGCTAAGCCCATCCTCTCGATAATCTCCTTAGCGGCCTTGGCGTCGGTAAAGTTTGACAGCAGTCCCAGGGGGTAGAGGTCTTTCAGGCGCCGCAGGGTCTCCAGGGTCCCGGGGATGGGGCGGCACTGCTCGATAAAGGCTGAAAAATAGGCCTGCACCGAACTGACGATGCGGGGATCGTCCGGGGGGACAGCCTGCCCCAAGTGCTCCAGAGCCGCGGCGACCCACCAGCGGTTTTTGGTTTCCCGGCCGGTCTCCCGGGATTCGGCGTTAAACTGCAGGGCGGCCCGCCAATGGGCGTGCTCGAACTCTTCCCGGTGGAAAACCAGTTCGTTCTCCATGAGGCTTAAGACCAACCGGTCCAAGGCGTCGGCCAAAGTCCGGGGACCGGCGGTCACCAGGGTATTAAAGAGGTCAAAGGCCAGGGCTTTGATTTTCATTTAGCTGTTAGAAGTCACGAGCCTCCGGGAGAAACTCCGGGGCAATTTATTATCTCGATGATTTTGGCTGCCGGGCGCCAACGTGCCGGTATCCTACCGGCGGTTATTCGCACAATAGAGTGCAGGAGCCGTATTGCCACAGCACGCTTTCGTCTAGGACCCGAAAACCGCCGACTTCGCAGAAACTCTTAACCGTCGGCAAGGTGAAAACCCACCAGTAGGGCGCGGTGTCGGTTAACTCGAAGGGGCAATCCGCGGTGATGCCCAGTGCTTCCGGGGGTTTGTCGAGCCCCTGGGTCTTGGGTGCCCTTTGGCGGAAATATTCCGCCAGGACGGTTTTTTCCTCCTGGCTCAGGGCGGGGACAAACATTGCTCCGGAGCTGGGCAGACGGATTTCGCCCCGGTCGTTTTGCAGATGTTCGGGGACAATGGCGCTGGAGAGGATCAGATGATGCCGGGTCAGGAGCCGCAGTTTGGCGATATATTGCAGGGGATGGGGCATATGGTAAAGAATGCCGGCGGAATGGACCACGTCAAAGGGGTTGATGGTCACCGAGAGCACATCGGCGTAAACGCAGTCATAATCTTTAACCCCAAGTGCCGCCATTCTCTCGTGAAACAGATTCCAGCCGGGATCGGCAAGGGGGATTTGATCCAGCATGACTTTGCGGGTGGCGCCATGGCGGTGCGCCACTGACACCTTCTCGCCCAGGAGGCCCCATAACCCGCCGATATCGATAAACGATTTTCCCTTAACCGTCCAGGCGATAAAAAGATCTCTCGGGTCGCGGCTCTGTTCGGCTTCCATAATTCTCCTTTCCCATGGTGGTGGTGAAACGTTTCGGCTGGCCCGTCCCGGTGTTCCTCAAGGCTTTAAGGCTCAGGGTTTCCTCCACTTATCTCCGGCGCACCTTCCTTAGCTTGGCGGAAAGAACGCCGCCCCGGGAAGTGGGGTCCGTATGGTCATAGGGACACCCGAGGCTCGCATAAATGCCTTCACTCCGTCTCTCATAATGCCTTTCTTCCACCCGCGCCAAGCCGGGCCGAAAGGCTTCCAGGATGTCCCAGGAAAGCCGTTGGGGTTCACAGTCGGTAGGCTCATGATTGACATCGGTGATTAACAGAAATAACCCCCCCGGTTTGAGCACGCGTTGGATTTCCTTGATGGTGGCCGCCAGGTCGTCCACGTGGTCCAGGGAATTGAAGGAGGAAATGATGTCGAAATAATCGTCGGCAAAGTGCATGGCTTCCGAGGGCGCGGCCACATATTGCATCTTGTCCTGATGGGCTCCCAGCTTGAGATAGTCTTTCGCCAGGGGGTCCAGACCGATACGGGCTGCGGCCATTTCCGCCCACTCCAGACTGCCCATGGGGCCGCAACCGATGTCTAGGAGGCGCTTGCCGGCATAGTCACCGAGGTCCAGGCCGAAATGCGCGGTATATAAGTCAACATAGTGGGAGTTGCCAAAGCCCGGAGACAACTTCCACCGGCACCAGAACTCCAGTTCCTTGCGCCTCTTATATCTCGCCGGAAACAGGAACTTGTAGGCCCGGTTCACCACCTGGCGTAAGGGAAGCATCAGCCGCGCCCTTCGGTCATTAACATGAATATCCCCCTGATACCTTTACTGAAGGCGTCCGGTGCGGCGGCTCGACCTGCCATATTCCCCCAGCATTCCCCTGACCCCGCCCCAGAGTTCGGCAAAAATCAAATCCGGGGGCAGGACATAGCGCCCGGCCAGGCTGTGAAAAGCCTGCCGGGCCCGGGTCCTGAACCAGGCGCGCCTCTGCCGTCTCAGCCGGGGCCGGAACTCGGGGTCGTAACGCTGACATTTGTCCAAAAAGGCCATGAATCCTAATCCCCAGGACCAATACTGGCGGCGCAGCCTGCGGCGCTCCCGGCGGTGGCGGTGGAACACCAGGTAACCGGGTTCATAGGCGATACCGTAGCCCTGGCGGATTACCCGGTAAAAGATATCCAGGTCGCCGCCGCCGGGCAGATGGGGGCCGGTATCCAGGGCTGCGTCAAATCCGCCGAGGTTTCGCAAGACCTCCAGGCGGAAGGCCATGTTGCAGCCCGCCCCCAAGATTCCGGGGTTACAGGGAAAGAAATCGTCGCCCTCGAGTTTCTGTCCAAAGTACCTCTTTTTGAAGCCTTTCCGGAAGCCGCCGCGTCTTTCAAAGAGAACCTGGGCCTCGGTTTCCAGTTCCCAAGGCAGCACCAGACCGGTAAAGCAGCCGGCCTCCGGGTGGTCGGCGTAGGCTTCCCTCAGACCGTCAAACCAGTGGGGATCGACAATGACGTCATCATCCAGGAAGGCCAGCAACTCGCCTTGAGCTTCGGCCATAGCCCGGTTCCGGGCGAAATCCAGGCCCGGTTTGGCCTCGACAACATAGCGAACCCCCTCCCGGCCGGCCACGCTGACTCTGGTTTGCTCATCGGCCGGGGCATTGTCGATGACCAGCACCTCAAAACGCGCCTCGCCCTCTTCGGTTAGTCGTTGCGGCAGCAGGTGTGCCAGGCATTTCGCCAGCAAGTCGGGTCTGTCCCTGGTGCAGATGGCCACGGTAACCGACGCCGGCTGGGGGCGGCCTGGAGCTAAGCCGGAAAATGATCTGGGCAAGCCGCGGCAATGCGGCCCGAGTTCCCGGGTGATCCAGCGGTCCAGCGACTGGCTGTCAATCCGGCTGGCCGGCGGGGCGGATTCCATGAAAAAGCCGACGGGTCTTCCGGCCTGACGCAAGATGACCGCGATCCCGTTATCCTGTGCCGTCAGCCGTAATTCCGGTAAAGGTTGGGTCAGATCAATTTCGCAGAGCCGATAACGCATAGCTTTTTCGGTCTTATCCCTGAATAGGGCTTAGGCGGACAAGGTTTTAATATACCGCAGCGCAATGGCGTGAATATACGGCAGCCTCCGGAAGCGGCCGTTGCCGGCTATTCTTTTCAAGAGGCCGGTCCCGCCGGGCTCGGGAATCAAGCTGTGGACCAGGATTTTGACCATTACCTGCAATAAAAACATCTTATCCCGCCGCATCTCCGGGTTTTTGCCGGCCGCCCGGCAAAGGTAGCTTATTGCTTTCAGAGTCTTTTTGCGCTCCAGGGCCCCGTCTAAGGCCTTGAAAATTAAATAGGCATAAATGTTGGCCTGGCTCTGCCGGTGAAGAGGTCGCAAGGCAGGGGGCGCCTCCTTGAAGGCCCGCTTAATGACGGCCAGCGCGTCTTTCTCCACCCGGGTCACGTCGCCGGAGAAGGAGTGGGGCGACTGCCGGTAATAAATCAACGGTTTTTTAACCACTACAAACTCGTAGCGGGCCGCCAGGCGCAGGTAAAAATCCCAATCCTCCGCGGTCCTCAGCCTCTCATCAAAACCGCCCACTGCCGCCACCGCCTGGCGCCGGATCAACGGGTTGGAGCCGTGTTCCAGGATGTTGGTGAGCAAAAGGTGGCCCAGGACACTGCCTTGGGCCTGGTGCTTGCCGCCCCGGCGGACAAACTGGCCGGAGGCGTCGATATGATGGGTCCAAGCGTAAGCCACCCCCGCGGCGGGATACTGTTGCAGCGCCTGAAACTGCTCTTTAAGTTTATCTTGGGCCCAGAGGTCGTCGGCGTCCAGGTAGGCGATATAATCGCCCGCCGACAGGCGGAAGCCCCGGTTGCGGCTTACCGAAGGCCCGGCGTTGGGGAAGGCATGGACCTTGATTTTCCGGTTGGGCAGGTCTGCCAGAATCTCTGCGGTGGCATCGGTGGAGCCGTCGTTGACCACGATGATTTCCAGGTCTTCAAAACTCTGGGCCAGTACGGAAGAGATAGTTTCTCTGATGGTCTTGGCCCCGTTGTACACCGGGATGATCACCGAAATTAGCGGCATGATTCACGAATCTTTCGGGTTAACCGGTGCGCCCGGCCAGATTGATGGCTCCGCCTTGCAACTTTTGATGGAATTCATACATCTGTTGTTCTGAAGCCGGGTGGGCGGTGACCAGGGGCGTGGTGCCGGGAGGTTCTGGATTACGGGTTCTCTGAAATGATTTTGGATCGTTGAAAGCCCTTAATCCGTTAGTATGGAGGATATCGCCCACCATTTTGTCCTCATAAAGTTCCTGGGCGGGGGCAGCCTGGGCAACCACCACTCTGGCGGCAGCCCGGCTGAGAAAATAGCCCATCCCCCCCGCGGCGTAAGGGGCCACCCAGGGGCCGTCATAAGGCACCTCGGCCTCGGGATCGGCGCATTTGCCGAAATGCCAGGTGCGATTGAAACTGGCCCGGCTGCCGGTGAAGGCGCCCACATAGTCTTTCCGGGCGACATCATAGGCCAGCAGGCGGTCCAGGGCGACAAAGGTATCATCATCACATTTGAACAGGTGGTCAAAGCGCCAATGGTCCAGGCAGTGGCGGATGAAGGCACAGGTCTTGTAAGGCAGGCCCTCATAGGTATCGCTGCAGTCCAGGTAAAGCAGATCCCCGTCAACCCGGGGCGGCAGGCCCGGTCTCCCCACCAGGAAGAAGGCCAAAACTCCGGGGGGCAACGGCCGGCTGAGCCAGGTGGCGCGAATCGCCTCACGTCTGGTGGCATGGGCCTCACAACTTAAGATGCCGATGATCAATTTCAATTTGGGTCGGTGCATACCGGAGGCTCCCTCCCGGAGGCGCTAAGCGCCGGCCGGCGGCGGGGGCAAGGCCGACTGCCGAGGCGAAATCAGATCAGCCCGGCCTCGGCAAAGTCACGCACAATCTGCCCCAAAATGTTGGCAAACCTGACCCCGGCATGGTTCTCCAGGGAAATGCCTTCCAGACGCTGGCCCTCGGTCAGGGTGAGTTCTTCCTTAGTCCTGTCGATTTTAGCCCAATAGACGTGCTTAATATTGGGAAAAGCGTCGCCGCCGGTGACGAGGTATTCTCCGAATTTGCGATATTCTCTAAGGTCGTAACCCAGTTCCTCTTTAACCTCCCGCACCAGGGCCTGTTCCGGGGTCTCCCCTTCCTCCACCAGGCCGCCGAACAGGTCCCAGTGACCGGGAAAAGGCAGCCACTCCTTGTCCTCATCACGGAGGTAAATCAGCAACTTGCCGGTGCGATCAAAGAGCAGGGCGGTGGCGACCTGGATCATAGCGAACCCGCTTCCAGGGGATACCCGGCTTTCTTGCCCTTAAAACGTGAAAGCTCTCGAGGTAATTGCGGGGTGAACTGATGGCGGGCTTTGGCAAAGAGTTCCAGGTAGCCATCCACCATTTGATCGAAACTGAAGTTTCGTTTGATGTGGTTGCGACAGACTCGGGGATGAATGGTTTCCAGCCGGGGGACACAGGCGGCCAGCTCTTCCAGGGAAGGCCGCAGGTAACCGGTGCGGCCATCCACCACGATCTCCGAGTTGACCGGGCTATCAAACAACAGGATGGGGGCGCCGGCCAACCCCGCCTCCAAAAGCACCATGGGGCAACCCTCGCGCCACCGGCTGGGAAACAGGAAGCCCCTGGTGTGCTTCAGGATCAGATCCCTCTCCCGGCTGTTGACCGCGCCCAGGAAGATCACCTTGCCTCCCCGGGGGCAATAAGCGCCAGCATTCTGAATGAAAGCGGCGCGTTCATTCTGGCGGGCGGCGCCGCTTAAATCCACATCGATTTGGGAGGCCAGACACCGCTTAAAGTAACCACGATCATTGATTTCCCCGGCAATTACCAGATCAGCGTCGGTCTCTGCCATCTTAAAGATGGTTAGGGCCTCTTTCTGGCCCTTCTCCGGGATGATGTTGCTGATGGAGGTCAGATAGTTCCGCCTGATCGCGGAAAAGCAATTTCCGTTCGGATCGACGCCGTTGTGGACATAGCCGATAAGATTAAAAGAAGATGGATAGGAGCGCAGTTGGTATTTGGAAACGCCGGAAAAGAGGGAGCGGGGAAACAGGCCGAACACCAATTCCTCTTCCCGGCCACAGGACATGTGCAGCGTGGTCAGCACCGGCGTCTCTATTCCCTGGAGAGCCACAAACGCCAAGGGGTCATGATGAATGTTAACCAGGTCGAAACTTCTCCCGGTGGCGGCCTGCTGCTGAATATGTTTTAAAATGCCGCCGGCGTACGCGGCCAGTTGGCGGTGAGTTAAGCGGTGGGGCAGGTATTCTTCCACTTCGCCGATGGGCTGCACCAAATTGCAAGGCAGATTTACACACTTTTTGGCGGTAAACAGGGTGACCTCAATCTGATAGGCGGCCAGGCCCCGGATCAGGCCGGCCACCACCCGATCGATGCCCCCGAAGACCTTAGAGGGGGAATCGGAGATCTCCTGATAGGGGCGGACCACGATGGCCACATGTCTGAGAGGAGACCTCATGAAGATGCCTCAAAGCAATGCTTCATTCTCCACGCCTGGGCGGGAACATGATCAAGGTGGTTTTCCCGGTGGTAACTCCGGATACCGACCGCATATTCCCCAGGCGGGATAGCTGCCCTTTCTCCTCTTGAGGGATGGGCGACTTTCGGGGGTTTCACCACCAGACTAAACCTGGATAGCTGGAAACCTCACCGGTCGGCGCAACTGTTTCGTTCCAGGAATTTCTTAAAAAGAATCAAGTAATTGCTTTGCCTAGCCGTTATTAAGCAAGCAAACCCAGTGGGGGACTACAGGCGCCGGTGGGGTGACCCGGTTGGCAGTTCTTCTGCCTTTATGCTGCGCAGCCGTAAATCTCTAAACCCAACCCCTGCTCTCATCCGGCCATTTTGCCTAAGCAGATTGGCGGCGACTTCCGGCTGATACGAAAATATGTAAGCATCATGCCGGTGATTGTCAACCCGGCGTCTTCCGCCGCGGTCAGATTGAGCTGGGGATATTTGTAAAAAAGCTGGAAGGCCTGAACCTGAACTGCCACGCGTCCATCAGGGCAGGTGAGGTAATAAGACTGGCAGCCTTAAACAACCAGGGCCAACATTTTAGTCCGGTCAATCCCTGATTTTCGCCAGCATCTCTATTAATCATCACTGCAAACTTGATGAGACTGCTAAGGCAGTCAAGGGGGAGCATTTCCTATAAACAGCCATCCCGGCGTAACTGTTGGCAAGAACAGCGCCGCTTACTGTTATCTAGCCATTCATTTAAAGGGATCAGACCCAGCTTACTGGGGCCAAGAAATCCACCTGGAAAAGGCTCTCCAAAGATCTCCCCTTACCCTGCCTCTGGGGGAACCGGCAGCGGCGGAATGCCATTTTGGAGATACCACGGGGTTTCAGTTTCCCGGGTGGGCGTTTCGTAGGCCGCCGGGGCACACCCAGCCAGAAAAAGGACCAGAACTAATGCCAGCCAAATTATTGTTTTCATGGTTCGCTACCCCTCAGTCAGGTTTGCCCCTTCCTTGGCTCGGAAAGGGGGGAAGGCGCAACTAATACCGCAGCCATGGAGAATTCAGTGTCTCCTTTAACATAATCACTCAGGGAAAATTTTCAAATTATCGGCCTCCTGGTTTTCTCTTCTGGGCCAACCTATCCCTTCTGCATTCTGAAAGCAGGAGATTAAGAGACCTGGTCGGACTGGTTGTCAAGCGATGGGGCGGCAGATCAGGCTCACCCGCATCTCTGAACCACCCACGCCGTCCTTCTCGCTCCGGCTTAAAGGGGAAAAGGTTATGGGGCATTCCCCAACCTGTCTAATTGTCAGCCTGGAGACCCTGTGGGGAATACTGTGGGGAATTAAAAAGAATGGGGTTAGGCCGATTGACCTAACCCCTTGATATTCATTGGCGTCCCCAACCGGATTTGAACCGGTGTTGCCGGCGTGAAAGGCCGGTGTCCTGGACCAGGCTAGACGATGGGGACGCGTTTGGTGGGCCGTGTTGGATTCGAACCAACGACTCTCTGCTTAAAAGGCAGATACTCTACCGACTGAGTTAACGGCCCAAACGGATATTATTTAACCCTGAGGAGGAAACTTGTCAAGGAAATCAGCCAGGATGGAGAGAAACGGGGGGCCAGACCCTGGAGCTGACTTTGCTCTTTACTAATAATTGGGGAAGGGGGTAAGGGGTTGGTTACGGGCAAAAAGGTCAAAAGGCGAAAATGGGAAAAAAGAATAGAAAGACAATTCATTGGGGAAATAGGGCCTAGCTAAAATAACGGTATAAGCCCCCTGCCGTCCTCCCCGAAACTCCTTGCAACAACCCCTTATGGAAGTTTATGAGAGTAATAAAGCTGGGGAAGGCGGGCCAATGGGCCGTCTTCCCCAGCCCTTAAGCGGGTTGGGAGGGGGGGAGGGCAGGGACCTGAGGTCCCTGCCCTCCCCCCACATCTACCATCAACCTCAGCCGTGGGGGGGTGCGAACAGAGCCATTTCGATGCAATATTCCGCAGCCAACCTGGGGTTTTTGGCCTCCAGCCCTTTCAGTCTCTTCTGATAGTATTTCACCTTGGCCTGGAGTTCGGCGTCGTGGGGGGCCGCCCGGAGAGCCGCTTGGGCATCCCGCAGGATCACCCGGATCTCCAGGTATTCCTTCTCCAGGACCCGGATCTCTTCCCGTAAGGCCTGATAATTGTCTAATTCCCTGGCCTCATCGAAGAACCACATAGACATGGGCTGCTCTCCTGCTGACGGTCAAACCATCTAGATTATAGTGAAAAAACCTCGGCCAGTCCAAAAATAACTTAGGATTCGCCCAACGCCTCCAAGGTCAACCGCAGAATCCGGGCGTGAATCTCCGCCGGCGTCCCGGCGGCCTCCACCCGGTGAATCCAGGGCGCGTTTAGTCCCGCATAGATGGCCGCCACCTTCTCCAGATAATCCGAAGTCTCGCTCACCTGGAGAGGCGCCCCCCTTCCCTGGGACCGCCGGGCCAAGGCCGCCGGGACGGGCAAAGTGAGGACCACTACCAGATCCGGTTCTGGGGCAAAAGCTTGATTTAAGGCCAGGATAGCGGCGGGATCAATCCCCAAAGCTCCTTGATAGGCCACGGAAGAGTAGTAATAGCGGTCGCTGATGACCAGGGACCCGGCTGCCAGGGCCGGCTTAATTACCTCTCGCACATGCTCCCGGCGGTCCGCCAGGAACATTTCCAATTCCTCTGCCGGTTTCAGGTGGCGGGATGGCCCCCGCAAATACCGGCGCAACTTCACACCCTGAGGACCGGCGGAGGGTTCCCGGGTGAGGACCACCCGGTATCCCCGCTCCTTTAAAGCCCGGCCCAGGAGTCGCGCCTGGGTGGTCTTGCCGGCCCCGTCAATTCCTTCCAGAACAATGAAAAAACCCCGCCCCATCTCCGCACAGCCTTACCAGTCCTCGGGAAAGGCTGTGTTGTCGTAGAGATATTCCACCTTTTCTTTGTGGCCCAGTTCCATTTGGGCCATCTTTTCCAGAAAGGCCTTGGCCTCCCCCGGCGGCTGCAAACCGGCCAGGGCCTGATAAAAGCGATAGGCCCCTTCCTCCCGTTTCATAGCTACCACCAGGGCTTCCTTGGGGCTAAGATCAGCGGTAATCTCCGGAGTCTGCATGATCTCCGCCAGATGCACGTCCTGGGCCTTGCCCGTCAAGGGGCAACCGCCGGGAGTCAGGCATTTCTTTAGAAAATCCTTGTGCTCCAACTCTTCCTTAGCCAGATATTCGAAAGTATCCTTGGTGTCCTTATGGGTCACCAGATCGGCCATGCGCCGATAAAAGGCATGGGACGACTCTTCCTGGGCGATGGCCTGCTCGATCAAGCCCTTCAGTTCGGCATCCATTAGGTCTCCCTTATACTGGATTTTGAGGGGAGGGCCGGGGGATAAAAAACGGGGAAAAGGGAAAAAGGCAAAGAGGCGAAAAGTGAAAAAGAGGATTTTTTAAAAACCTCATACCCCTTTTCGCCCTTTCCCCTTTTCGCCTTTTCGCCCTGTCTAATTTACCCCTTAGCCCCCTCCCCCAAGCCAACTTCCGTCAAGCTCTCTACTTGGCTTTGATTTCGATCTGTTTGGGTTTGACCTCTTCTTTTTTCGGGCAGACGATGGTCAGCACCCCTTGTTTATAGCTGGCGTCGATCTTATCCGCGTTCACCGCCGCGGGGAGCTTCAAAGAACGACTGAAGGAGCCGTAGGTCCGTTCCACCAGGTGATAGTTCTCCTTTTTCTCTTCCCGCTCCGACTTCTTCTCCCCTTTGATGGTGAGCACGTCCCCCACCAAGGAGATGTCGATGTCTTTAGCCTCCATGCCGGGAACTTCCGCCTTGACGGTTATCTGTGCCGCGGTCTCCGAGACGTCGATGGCCGGGGCCCAGGCCTCTTCCAGGGGCTGGAGGGCCCGCCGGCCGGGGCCGAAATATTCATCCCAGAGACGATCCATTTCCCGGCGGAGTCGGGAAACCTCCCGGAAAGGTCTCCATTCCACGATATCAGCCATATAAGATCACCTCCATCTTAAATAGGTCATTTTTAATAATCAAGTAATGTCTGCCCCTCCCTTTGTCAACTTCACCCTCCCGATTTTGTTCAAGATTACCCTTGAATTCGTGGGCCAGTAATGGTAAAAGAAAGGTCAGCCGAGATGGCGCTTCCTATGAGTGGCAGACTCAGACATCAAACCAGGCCAAGCCTCCTTGCCGGCAAAGGAGGTTTTTTTTTGCCGACCCCCGGGGGCTCGGGAGAAAAGGATTAGGGAACGCCTTTACGTCACCCACACCGGCAGCAGGGATAGCTTATGGAACTCCGGCGCAAGGACTTGCTGGGCATTGAGGACCTGGAGGCAGGGGAAATCAGCCTCATCCTGGACACCGCCGCGTCCCTCAAAGAGATCTCCACCCGCCCCATCAAGAAAGTCCCCACCTTAAGGGGCCGGACGGTGGTCACTCTGTTTTACGAACCCAGCACCCGGACCCGCATGTCCTTTGAAATCGCGGCCAAACGCCTGAGCGCCGACACCCTCAACCTGACGGTGGCCGCGTCCAGCGCGGTCAAGGGTGAGACCTTGGAGGACACGGCCCACAACCTGGAAGCCATGGCCCCGGACCTCCTCATCATCCGCCATCAGGCCAGCGGCGCGCCCCACTTCCTGGCCAAGCGCCTCAAGTGCGGGGTCATCAACGCCGGGGACGGCCTCCACGAACATCCCACCCAGGCCTTGTTGGACCTCCTCACCGTTAAGGAGGCCAAGGGCCGCCTGGACGGCCTCAAGGTGGCCATCATCGGCGACATTGCCCACTCCCGGGTGGCCCGCTCCAATATCCACGCCTTTACCAAGATGGGTTCCCGGGTGACCGTGGCCGGCCCGGCCACCATGCTGCCCCCCTACCTGGACACCCTGGGGGTCGAGGTCACCCATTCCTTGGACAAAGCCGTGGCCGGGGCCGACGTCATCATGATGCTCCGCCTGCAACTGGAGCGCATGGGCCAGATGTTCCTCTCCACCCTTAGGGAATACAGCACTTATTTCGGCCTGAACACCCGGCACCTGGCCCTGGCCAAAGATGACGTCATCATCATGCACCCCGGCCCCCTGAACCGGGGGGTGGAAATCTCCCCGGAGGTGGCCGACGGCCCCCATTCCGTCATCCTGGAGCAGGTGACCAACGGCGTGGCGGTGCGCATGGCCGTGCTGTTACTCTTGATCGGAGGAGAAAAAGGGTGAGTCTGTTGATCTCCGGCGGCCTGGTGGTGGACCCCGGGCAAAACCTGGAGGAACCCCGGGACCTGCTCATTGGAGAGGGAAAAATTGTGGCCCTGGAGCCTCCCGGCAAAATTTCCCCGGAAGGCCGGCGGGTAATCGACGCGAAGGGCCTGGTGGTGGCCCCCGGCCTTATCGATATGCACGTGCACCTGCGGGAGCCGGGAGAAGAATATAAAGAGACCATCGCCACCGGCGCCCGGGCCGCGGTCCGGGGCGGTTTTACCGGGGTGGCGGCCATGCCCAACACCAAGCCGGTGAACGACACCGCGGCCATCACCCGCTTCATTCTGGACCAGGCCCAGGCCGCGGGCCTGGCCCGGGTCTATCCGGTGGCGGCCATCTCCGTGGGGTCCCAGGGACATACTTTGAGCGAATACGGTGACCTCAAGGCCGCGGGCGCGGTGGCCCTGTCTGATGACGGCTGGCCGGTGCGCCAGGCTCTCCTCATGCGCCGGGCCCTGGAATACGCCCGCACCTTTGACCTCCCCATCATTTCCCATTGCGAAGACCTGGACTTGCGGGCCGACGGCGTCATGCACGAGGGGCAAATTTCGCTGCGCCTGGGCCTCAAGGGCATCCCCGCCGCGGCGGAAGAGGTCATGGTCTTCCGGGACATTGACCTGGCCCGCCTCACCGGGGGCCGCCTCCATATCGCCCATGTCAGCACTGCCGGCAGCGTGGAGATCATCCGCCGGGCCAAGGCCGGGGGTATTCCCGTCACCGCGGAGACCGCGCCTCACTATTTCAGCCTGACGGATGAGGCGGTCCTGGGCTTTGACACCAACGCCAAGGTGAATCCGCCCTTAAGGACCGCAGAGGACGTGGCCGCCATCAAGACGGGCCTGGCGGACGGCACGTTGGACGCCATCGCCTGCGACCACGCGCCCCACAGCAGCCTGGAAAAGGAAGTGGAATTCGCGGAAGCGGCCTTCGGCCTGATCGGCCTGGAGACGTCCCTGGGCTTGAGCCTGAAGCTGGTGCACGAAGGCACCCTCACCCTGAGCCAGCTAATCGCCAAGATGTCCACTAACCCAGCCCGTATCCTGGGCCTGCCGGGGGGCAGCCTGACCCCCGGCTCCCGCGCGGATGTGACCATTATTGATCCTAACCGGGAGTGGACCGTGGACGTTAACGCTTTCGCGTCAAAATCCCGCAACTGCCCCTTTCAAGGCTGGAATTTGAAAGGCAAGGCCGTGGCCACCATCGTGGGCGGCCAGGTGGTTTGGGAGGAATAGGTGTCAGGTGTCAGGGATCAGGGATCAGGGGCCAAAAGAAAATGTAGCCGCAGGCTTTAGCCGGCGTGTCGGGCGGGCCCGGCCTGCCGATCCTCGGCTCCAAAAGGTTTTCGTAGGGTGCGTCTTTCGCACCATTAAAAATACTTTAAAAATGCAGGCTATGGCGTAATCGGCGCGTAAGACGCGCCCTACGACTGATTTTGAGGGCAAGTGCGCACCCGTGATTATTAATCATTGACTATTATGATTCAACGGGGTCTATTTCACACTGGTAGTTGACCCCCTCTTAATTTGAATGGTGGTGTTCGGAGAAGAATAAGTTTATGGAAAAAATTAGGGTTCTTTCAGAATTTGATCCACAAGCGGATGTCATTCTTTATGAAGGTGATTGTCTGGAGTTGCTTACCAATATTCCAGATTCTTTTGTCAAGTTGGTAGTTACTTCTCCACCATACAATTTGGGAAAACCTTATGAAACTCGTCTGGATTTGGACGACTATATTAGCCAGCAGCGTAAAGTTATCGAAGAATGTGTTAGGATTCTTGATGATAGTGGTAGTATTTGTTGGCAAGTAGGCAATTATATTTATAATGGTGGAATAATTCCACTAGATATAGTCCTTTATCCGATCTTTGCATCATTAAGGCTTCAGTTGCGCAACCGTATAATATGGCATTTTGGACATGGATTGCATGCTTCAAAAAGATTCTCTGGCAGGTACGAAGTTATTTTGTGGTTCACTAAGAGTAATAATTATATTTTTAATTTAGATCTTGTACGTCTACCTCAAAAATATCCATTAAAAAAGCATTTTAAAGGTCCCAAGAAGGGAGAATTTTCAGGAAACCCACTTGGTAAGAACCCATCGGATGTATGGAACATACCAAATGTTAAAGCAAACCATGTGGAGAAGACTATTCATCCATGCCAATTCCCTGTCGAATTAATTGAAAGGTTAATCCTGTCTATGACAAATGAGAGGGACTGGGTTTTTGATCCTTTTATTGGAGTAGGGACAACCGCAATTGCGGCATTGATGCATAAACGTAAGGCTATAGGGGCAGAAATAATCCCAGAATATATTGAAATAGCAAAAGGGAGGATTCGGCAAGCAGAAGTTGGCTCTTTGCGAATAAGACCAATGGAAAGGTCAGTTTATGATCCAGAAGTTCAATATCCTAATATTCCCCCCAAATATGTTCATTTAGGGAAATTGTTTGAAGGGGAAGAAAAGTATAAAACAAGAAAAGTAAAATAATGAAAATTATATACGAATATTCCCATCTTGGTGGGTCTGAAATATTGAAAACGATTATGCCCTTAGCTCTGAAAAGGTAATGGCTGCCGAGTTGACGCAAGCATGAATCATCCGGTTGAACATTTGCGGTTCCCAGAAGCGGCGGTTGAACCGGTAGCAAAATTCCCCCAGGTAGCGGGGCAGATGTTTGGGACTGACGCCGTGGTGGATGCCCCGAATATTGCCTTTGATATTGGCGATCAAGGTATGGACCCAGGGCAAGACCTTCGGCGCTTCCTTCCCCGAGCCGGGCACCAGCCACTCATGCCGGAGATGGGGAGAAGTATCTAGTAAGCTGTAGCCTTGCCAGCCGTCAGTCTTGACCACCGCCTCGGCCGCCAGGCGCTCTTTTACCAAGGGTTGTATCTCGGCGCGGCTGACTCGGGGCACCAGGCGCATGGCGGCAAACCTGGGTTTATCGGCAGGGGTTTCCACGGCTACCACCACCTTAGCCTTGCCGGCGGCGCCACGTCCACGTTTGCCGGGTTTCGGAGCACCGAAGTAGGTGTCGTCCATCTCGATCAAACCGGCCAGTTGGTAGTTGGCATCCCGTGCGGCCAGGGCTTGGCGAATCTTGTGGCCCATGGTCCACACGGTTTTATAGGTCTTAATTTCCAGCATCCGTTGCAGGGAGAGCATGGAAATGCCGCTCTTCTGGCGCCCCATCAGCCAGATCATCCAGAACCATTTGTGCAACGGGGTTCTGGTCTTGTGAAACACGGTGCCGGCGGTCAGAGAGGCTTGATAACCGCAGGCCCTACAATGGTATAGGTTGCGGGTGCGCTGGAAATAAGCCTGATCATGTTGGCAGCGGGGACAGCGAAATCCCTCCGGCCAACGCAGACGAAACAAATGCTTTTGACAGGCTTTCTCAGTGCCAAACTTTTTTTGAAATTGCATCAGGCTGAGTGGTTTCTGTTGCATCACCTTGCTCCATTTGGTCAATTATTTAGGCAAATTATACCATATTCTATAGAGCAAAGGCAATAATCGTTT
>JBFLZI010000011.1:0-43211 GCA_040756315.1 Thermodesulfobacteriota bacterium
GCCCCCATTTCCCCGGCCCCCATAAAGGGGGTTGGGAGGGGAGTTTGAGGGGAGGGCGGGGGAGCTACCGCTCCCCCGGCCCTCCCCTCAAGTCTCCCTTCTAACCAACCGGCCTCAGATAAGCGCTGTGTTTTTCCCCGGTGGCGAAGAGGCCGCCGCAGGCCTCTTGCACCCGGCAGGTGTGACAGAGGGGGAGGTAGGTCTGTTTCCAGGTGGTGATGGACTTCCGGGCAAAGCGCCAGATTTCCGGGGGCAGGATACAGAGTTGGTGGTTGTAGATGGATACCGGCACCATGCGCCGGTCCAGGTAGCGCACTGCATAGGCCAGATCATGGCGGTAGTCGTAGGGGTCCACCCAGAGGCGCGCCAGGTTCTCTCCGGCCAGGCCGCAGGTCTCCATGCCCATGAAGGCCACCTGCATGACAAAGGGCAGGTTGCGGTAAACGAACTCGGCGTACTGGCGCAGCCGGCTTATCGTCAGGGCGTGGAGCACGGTGCGCAGGCCCACCGGCTGGCCCAGCAGGGCCAGGTTATGGAGGCCCTGGAGGGTGTCGTAAAAACTGCCTTTGGCCCCCATGACCGTGTCATGTTCCGTGTCGTTGTCGGCAAAGAGGGGGATCTCGATAAACAGGTTGGGAAACCCAACCTGGACCAAGGCCTTGGCGAACTCCAGGTCTTTCAGTTTGCGGCCGTTGGTGAGGAGAGTGAGCAGGGTGTTCGGCAGCTTCTGGCGGGCGGCCCGCACCAGCTTGATCAGGTCCTCCCCTAAAAGGGTGGGCTCCCCGCCAGTGATCCCCAAATTTTCCGTCCGTTTGGGGTCCACTAGACTGATGAGCTTCAGGTTGTTTTCCAGGAGATCCGGGGGATCGTCGCCGGGCACCTGGGGACACATGACGCACAGGCAGTTGCAGCGGTTGGTGGCCAGGATGCTGTTGTGGGGGGAGTCCGCCTGGTAGAGCAGGTTGATGCCCCCCGCCGGATTGATGAGGACCACGTCCCCGTCTTTAAGTTCGCCGCACTGCTCCGGGGAAGTCTGGATCACCGGGTTAACGGTGGGGATGGAAGCAAGATCAAGATTATCTGATACCAACAACGCGGCCAGGCCCCGGCGGACCCAAGGCCGCCGGGAGAGTCGGCCCAGGTCTGCTTGGGTCCGGGCCAGAAAGATTAAGGGCTGCTTCCCGGACCAGACCTTAAGCCGGGTGGTGATCACCCCGATCAGGGGGCGGGGACGGACCGGGGCCGGGTGGGTTAAGCCCGGCATGCCGCCTCCCCCCGCACCTCCGCCAGGGTGCGGTTGGTGATCCAGGACCAGAAGACGTCCATGACCTCCGGGTCGTCCTCCTCCAAAATTTCCAGCAGGAATGTGATGATGGCCCGGTGCTTGAAGCAGAAGTCGCTGGTGGGGCGGTGGCCCGCCAGGTGGCCTTGCACCGCGTAATTGCGCACCGGGTCCGCACCGCAATAAGTCTGCAACGCGCAGGAGTGGCAGCCCGGCAGGGTTTCCACACAGGAGACCTCGATGAGCTCTTTTAAGACCGGGGAGGTGAAGATGTCCACATAAGAGTCCCGGTGAACGTTCCCCAGGTAGAAGCGGCGGTCCCCCATCTTGGCCAGCATCCGGCCTTCATCGCTGGGATAGACGTCGCCGTTATAATCGTAGATGACGCCGCTGATGCCCGCGCCGGTGGGGGACTGCAAGTCCACAAAGCCGGTGGAGAAGGGGGTGAGTATCCGGCTCAAAAGAATGGTGGCGTAATTCTCCACCAGGGGCTGGCCTTTAAGATTAAGCTCAATAATATAGAGGAGGGCCTTTTTATACGCTTCGATAAACTCCTCCATGGAATAGTGGAAGCTCTCCCGGTGCTCCTTTTCCAGGGCATAGCCATAGGGGTTGATATGCCTAAGAAAGATGCCCGGAAACCCTAAAGCCACATATTCGTCAATGATTTCCTGAAGATGAGGCAGGCTGTCCCGGGTGATGGTCACCAGGGCGTGGACCTGGTCGTGACCCAGGACTTCTCTGGCCAGGTGCAGGTTGCGTATAAACGGGACGTAGCTCCCCTCCCCGGTGCGCAGCCGCCGGTGGCGGTCGTGGATTTCCCGGGGGCCGTCCAGGGAAGAGGACACGGTGATCCCCTCCTGCTTAAGATACCTCAAGGTAGGCTCATCCATGAGGGTCAGATTGGTGCAGATGACAAAGGACAGGTTTTTTTTCTTTTTCCGGTTTAACCTCTTCGCTTCGGTGACGATGGTTTTGACCACCTCCAGGTTGAGAAGCGATTCACCTCCCTGAAATTCGATTTTGATCACCGGGGCCGGGCTTGCCATGATGGTGTGGGCTATTTTGACGGCGGTGGCCGGGCTCATGTCCCAACGTTCCTGCTCCAGCGGCTGGCTGGAGGCGTGGCAGTAGCGGCAGTGCTGGTTGCAGCGCAGGGTGGTGACCACCATGTGCAGCGCGGTGAAGGACTTTAAGAATTCCCTTTTGGTGCGGTATTTGGTGGCCAACAGGTTAATGACCGGGGTGAGTTTGGTATCAGTGAGGAGATGTTTCCCCTTTAAATCCAGGAACAGGGGCGAAGCGGGGTCCAGTTGCTCCGAAACCAGCTTCTCAAAGTCCTCCCGCTTAAGAAAAATATACTCCCCCACCTCATTGACCACCAGCATGCGGTTGCCGGAGAAAGGAGTGAAGCGGAAAGGCAGAAGGATGTAAGGCTTAGTAGCCGATTTCATAAATTCGCTGATGTATTTATTTATTAACGGAGCAGAAAATTAATTTAACTCCCCCTCACCCTAACCCTCTCCCCCATTGGGAGACAAATAAGGAACACCCCTAATTCTCCCTCTCCCCCCGCGGGCGGGGGGAGAGGGCTGGGGTGAGGGGGGCGGACAGGAAACGTTACCATATTTAAGAAATGATGTACCGAAAAGCTATTGCAAAACCTCTGCGCTGCCCGAAATGTCATTCTGAGCGAAGCGAAGAATCTCGTATTTCTAATGACTTGAGACAGTCGCTTCACTTCGTTCAGGAAGACAGGAAAACTAGATTTTGCAATAGCTTCTAGTCACGGCCGGCGATCCTTTTGACCTCGCTCGCCAGGTCCTCTAAAGGCGCGAAGGCCTGGCGGACGATCAAGCGGCGGATAGCCCCATACCTTCTTTCCAGGTCCAGCCTAAGCTGCTGGTCGATAAGCTCATTTAGGAAGCGGTGCTCCACCTCTTTTAAGTCCTTGTCCGCCGCGGCCTCCACCAACTCCAGGGTCACAGTGACCCACCCCGGGGGCCCCGGCTCAATGCGGTTGCGACACCACCCGGACAGGGCATAGGCCGCGGCAAAGACCGCCTCTTTTTCGTAGATCTCTTTGCTGAGGCGCACCTTGAGACTGTCTTTCTTCTTTTCCACTTTGACGTCCATAGGCTGATTCCTGGCTTGGGGACAAATCCTCCGGCCTGGGTTTTCCCCCATTATTTGCCTTAATATTTATAACACAACCTTCACCCCTGATACCAAGTTAAGACCTGGGCCAAAGTGCCCATATTGCCATTCTGAGGAAACGGCGCTAAGGAAAAATCTCATGAATACGCGTTCCGTCGCGGTAGTATATGATACCAATTCGCAATCAAATAGGTATTAAAATGTAGGGGCGAACCTTGTGTTCGCCCACCAATTTAGGGCGAATACAAGATTCGCCCCTACGAAAAAAATTATCGTTTGATGGCGAATTGGTATGAGAATGTAGCGCCGCTGCCTCGGCGGCGCAGTAACCGCCGCGGGCGGCGGTTCTACATTACCGTGGTTCGTTGTCACCTTTAGGTCATGCAAGCTCTGAGTGACCAAGAGGGTATGTTCAGCGGGCTTGAAACGGTTTACTTGAGGGGAAAGGTGGGGAGCGCCGGGGTAAGTTTTGAGTTCCGAGTCCCCCGGGACTTATCAGGTCTCGCGCAACTCGAAACTCAAAACTCGAAACTCCAGGGTCAAGGAGCCTGAACTCCTCCCGAAAGGCCTTATTAACCCGGAGGCAGGCCCAGGTTCTGCATAATCTGCCGGTGGAAATAAGCGGAATAGTCCAGGTTGCCCATCAGGCCGAAACGGATCTTCACCGTGGTAATCTGATTGGGTCGGGCTATCAACTCCACCTTAACCGCGGTGCCGTCCGGCTGGGTGGCCTCTATGCGGCTGTCCAGGGCGCTGTATTGCTGGTTGACGATCTTCAGGTTCAGAGTCTTGGCCGCGGCCAGGGTGGCGTTCCAGACGTCCTGCATGGGCCGGGGGTAATCCCTTTCCATGGTCCCCTCGATCCATTTATAGCTGCCCAGCGCGGCCGCGGCCCCGGCGCTCAGGAGCACGGTCTCCACGCAACCTGCGGCCAGAAACAAGCTGAGCAACACTCCCCCTAATTTTAGCTGCCATTTCTGCGCCTTCATGATTGCCCCCCTTTGCTTGAGCATTTACCGCTTTATGCCATCATTTCGGAGCCATGTCAATCGGCATTTATCCCGGCCTGCTGTCCATAATCACAGTAGGGCAGCAGGGGGCATCGGGAACACTTGGGCTTCCGGGCCAGGCAAATCTCCCGGCCATGCCAAATCATCTGGTGGGAGAATTTCACCCAGCGGTCCTGGGGCACCAGGGGCATCAGATCAAATTCGATCTTCACCGGGTCTTTGGCGGAAGTGAGGCCCAGGCGCTGAGCCACCCGGCCCAGATGGGTATCCACCACAATCCCGGGAATGCCGAAGGCATTGCCCAAAATCACATTGGCGGTTTTGCGCCCCACCCCCGGCAGTTTCACCAACTCGTCCAGGGAGCCGGGCACCTGGCCGCCATAGTCCTTTACCAGGGCCTGACAGATGCCTTGCAAGCTCTTGGCCTTCTGCCGAAAAAAGCCGGTGGCGTAAATGGCCTGTTCCAATTCCCCCAAGGGAGCCCGGGCGTAATGGGCGGCGCTGGGATATTTTTTAAAGAGGGCCGGGGTCACTTGATTGACCCGGACGTCGGTGCACTGGGCCGACAACACCGTGGCCACCAATAACTCCAAGGGATTGGTAAAATCCAGGGTGCAATGGGCCTCAGGATAATAGCGCTCCAATAACTCTAAAATCGGCCCTGCCTTCTCCGCCACCCGCATACATCCTCCTGAAAGGAATTGGTTTGGTAATGTGTTTTGGGGGAGGGGGTTGATCAGTTATCAGTATTCAGTATTCAGTGAGTAAGGAAACAAAACATAATGAGATTGCTTACTGATCACTGATCACTAATTTACCCGGCCCTCCCCCCACAAACCACTTTACTAATCAGCGAGCCGGGAACGCCACTGGTTGAGCAAACCCTGGAGTTCCGGGATTTTCAGCCAGAAGATGCCGCCCAGGTAAACGGCCAGGCCCAGGAGGATGGCCCCCAGGAGGTTCAGGACCTGGGCCGCCAGGCCCGTCCCCAGCCAGCTCAGCCCCAGTTGCTGGCCCTGATAGACCACTAGGCCCATAACCAGGGCGGCCCCGGTGGCTTTGCCCAGGTTGGTCAGGAGGTATCTTAAGGGCAGCCCTCCTAATTTCCGATAGAGAATGGCCCCCAGGAAGAGACAGTTAAGGATGACGCAAAGAGAGGTGGACAGCGCGATGGCCCGGTGCTGCAAGGCCGCTAAAGTCAGATTGATGAACAACAGGTTGGCACCCACGGTCAGAAAACTTCCCACCACCGGCACCCGGGTGTCATTTAAGGCATAAAACACCGGCACCATAATCTTGATGCCGGCGAAGGCAAAGATACCCAAGCTGTAGAACCTCAGGGCCGCCGCGGTCTGTTGGGTGTCCAGGGGAGTGAAGCGGCCGTGCTGGAAGATCACCGTGCAAATGGGTTTAGCCAAGACTATCAGCCCCACCGCCGCGGGCACGGTCACCAGCATGGCCAGGGACAGGGAGGACTGCAAGGCCCCTTTTAAGGCCGCCAGGTCCCGGTCTGCCGCCAGGCGGGAGACCAACGGCAAGGTGGCGATGGATAAGGCCACCCCGAAGAGTCCTTCGGGGAGATGCACCAGACGGTAGGCGTAATTCAGCCAGGAGATGCTGCCCTGGGGGCAACTGGCCGCATAAAAAGTGTTGATAAAGATATTGATCTGGGTGGCGGACAAGCCCACCACCGCGGGCAACATCAAGATCAGGATCCGGCGCAGCCCGGCGTCCCGGGGGTCGAACACCAGGCGGGGTTGAAACCCCTCCCGCTTCAGGAGGGGAGTCTGCACCGCCAGTTGCAGAAAGCCGCCGATGAGGGTGCCCCAGGCCATGCCCACAATGGGGTGGACCCCGAATTTAGGGGCCAGCAGGCTTAAGCCCACTCCCGCCACAATGGAGCCCAGGTTGAAAAAACTGGAGGCCAGGGCCGGCACGAAGAATTTTCCCTTGGTGTTGAGAATCCCCATGGCCACCGCCGCCAGGGAGATAAGGGGCAGAAAGGGAAACATGATCTGGGTCATTACCGCGGTGAGTTCCAGCTTCCCGGGAATCAGGCCGAAATCCGGGGCCATCAGGTCCACCAGCCGGTAAGAGGCCAGGATGCCCAAGAGGGTTATCCCCCCTACCACCAGGCAGAGGCAGGTAATGACATTGTTGGCCAGGCGCCAGGTGCGCTCCGGCCCCTGGTTTTGCTGATAGTCGGTGAAGACGGTGACAAACGCGGCGCTTAAGGCTCCTTCGGCAAACAGGTCCCTGAGCAGGTTGGGGATGCGGAAGGCCACCACAAAGGCGTCATAGGCATAGCCGGCGCCGAAGAAGCCGGCGAAGACCTGTTCCCGGACCAATCCCAAAAGGCGGCTGAGCAGGACGGCAATACTGACGGTGCCGGCAGCCCGGGCGATTTTATCGGTATGCTGGTGGGAAGAGTGGCTCAAGCCCCAGACCTGGATGAGGAGTAAAGGAGAAAAGTGAACCGCCCGGCCGGAAGGCGGCGTGTCTTTGGCCTTCCCGGCCCCGGTCCTGCGTCAACCGGCCACGGCAATAAAAAGAGAACCGGGTGAGAGCCGTCGGTTCCCCATGATCCCTTTAATAGTAAACGCCAAGCAAGATGGCGGCGGCAGGCTTTCCTTTAACCCGGGTTCCCTTTCCGGGGGGAGACCGCCCCCCCGAGCCAGGAGGAAGTCTTTTTAGTCTTGGCCCGGCTGGTGGCTTTAGGCTTTTTCACCGCCCGGTGACCGGCCCGGTTTTTCTTGACTTTAGCCCGGGACAGCTTGGCCATTTTCGGCTTCCGCAGCAGTCCCGGGCCGGCGGCCTTTTTATCCGGCAAAATCTTGACGGCGGGGGTCTCCGGATGAAGCAAGGCATAAGCAGGCTGCTCCAGGGTAGGGGAACCCTCGGCCGGGAGAGTCGCCAGGTGTGGATCAGTCCTGGGAGCCAGCCGGTCCCGCTCCTGGGGGAGAACAAAGAGCCCGGCCATTTTCAGGTCGTCAGTCTTGGACAGGGAGGGCAGCCAGATGAACAGGCCACCCAGGAGTCCCAACCCAATACCGGCCGCGCTGATCTTCAACCAGCCGGTTTTGGCCCGCCGTCCCCGCCGGCGGTACCCTCCACTTGGGGGGCGATAAAGGAACTTATACAGGGCGAACAGCCCATAAGCCCCCACAATGAAGAGGATGGTAGGCAGCAAGGAAACTTCCTCTGGCTAAGGTTAATCCACAATAGCAGGATTAGATTTTCAAGTCAACCTTTCCCTCATCAAGGTTCAATAAGAAAAAAGAAAAAATTGCTCGCGTCATAATATTGACAGATGCTTTGATTCATGTCATAGTTAGTTCGCCTATGGAGCCCCACGCCAGCATACTGGTCATCGAGGACGAACGCTCCCAGCGGGACGCCCTCCAGGAGGTCCTGACCGGCGCCGGCTACGAAGTCGAGACCGTGCCTGACGGAGAGACCGGTCTTAAGCGCCTGGAAGAGCAACCCTTTGACCTGGTGTTGACCGATCTGGCCCTACCCGGCCTGGGGGGCCTGGACGTCCTGAAATATCTGGTGCGTCATCGACCTGACTGTGTATGCATAATCCTTACCGGATACGCCACCGTCAAAACTTCTGTTACCGCCATGCGCCTGGGAGCCTACGATTATCTCTCCAAACCTTTGGATTCCCAGGAGATTCTCCTGGTGTTGAGCCGGGCCCTGGAACATAAGCGCCTGAAACTGGAAAATCTGCAACTCAAAAAGGAACTCCACAAGCGTTTCGGCTTTGCTAATATTATCGGCACAAGCGAAGCAATAACTGAAATCTTTGAACTTATTCGCAAGGTGGCGGACACCGATTCCACAGTATTGATCCTGGGAGAGTCGGGCACCGGCAAAGAACTTATCGCCCGGGCCATGCATTACAACAGCCACCGCCGCCAGGGGCCGCTGATCCCGGTGAACTGCGCCGCCATCCCGGAGGAATTGTTGGAAAGCGAACTCTTCGGCCATGAACGGGGGGCCTTCACCCACGCGGTGCGCACCCGCATCGGCCGGTTTGAGCAAGCCAACGGCGGGACGATTTTCCTGGACGAAATCGCCGACATGAGCCCCGGCCTCCAGGTGAAAATCCTCAGAGTCTTACAGGACCGTTCCTTTGAACGCATCGGCGGGGTAAAGACCATCCGGGTGGATATCCGGGTCATTGCCGCCACCAACCAGAACCTGGAGGAACTGGTGCGCCAGGGCCGCTTCCGGGAAGATTTGTACTACCGTTTAAATGTCATCCCCATCCGGGTGCCCCCCTTGCGGGAGCGGGCGTCGGACATACCCCTGTTGGCCTCCGCTTTTTTAAAGGAGTTCAGCCGGAAAAAGAAGAAACCCCAGAAGCGCCTGGGCCCCGAAGTTATGGAGCTCCTGCTCCACTATCCCTGGCCCGGCAATGTACGGGAGTTGGAGAACCTGATGGAACGCCTGGTCATCCTGAGCGAAGGCGAAGTGGTGGCCGTGGAGGACCTGCCCGAACGCTTCCGCAGCCCCCGGGCCGCGTCCCCCGCCGCCTCCCAGGAACTGCCTGACCAGGGTATCCGCTTGACCACCGCGGTGCAGGAGTTTGAAAGGAACCTGATCTTAAAGGCCCTGGAAAAAAGCAACTGGGTGAAGAGCCGGGCCGCCCAATTGCTCCATCTGAACCGCACCACCTTGCTGGAGAAGATGAAGAAGCAGAATATCCTGCCGCCGGTCAGCCTCACCCCCCTGCCGAAAAAATTTCTCTAGTGTCAAAAGAATGACAATCAACCCTGCTTTTTGACGTCACTCCCCTAACCGCCTTTTTGCCACCCCTTTCTCCTGTCTGGATTTCTCCGGGCCAAACCCCTGGCCTTCCCCTGGTATGAGTCTTGCTTACTCCTGGTCTAAGGAGAAACCATGTCCATGAGGAAACTAGAATCAGGCTGGTCAAAGCTTGGCTGGCTGGCGCTTGGCGCCGCCGGGTTCCTTTTAATTACCCTGATGCTGATCCCCTCCCTTTCCGTGTCGCAAACCAATCCTTACGGCAGTCCTTATATTATTCTCAACGAAGATTTTGTGAACGCCTTAAATAAACTGAAGGGGTCCGCGGTGACTTACGGCGACCAGCAGGAGCCTTTGCTCAAGGAGATCGCCCTGACCAACCAATACCTGGTGAAGACCAATCTGACGCTGGTGAAGCAGAATGAAAGGATCATCCAGCTCCTGGAGGAGATTAATCGCAAAAACCAAAATTAGGGTCTTTGACATGACCAGAAAACCGCGCTACGGGGTCTTGGCCCTGGTCCTCTTTCTCCTGGCAAGCGTGCCGGTCACCGAGGCCTGGGCGCATCGGCGTCCCCAGCCGAAGCCGGCGGCCAAACCGGCAAGTCCGGGTGAGGTTAAAACCCCTGACCCGGCCATCGCTCCCTTGGGGCCTGCCGCCCTCCCCGAAGTCCTCAGTCCCGAATTCTTCCTGTCTCAGGCCCAGGAGCAGGAGAAGACCGGGGACCGGACCGGCAGTCTTCAGACTTTAACCGTATTTATAAATTTGTATCCCCAACATCCGGAGCGAAGCGCGGCGCTATTGCGTGCGGCGCGCCTGGCTCAGAGGGACGGGCGGCTAGCCCAGGCCCGGGAAACCTATGCCCTGGCTGCCGCCCTTTATCCCGACACCGCAGTGGCCTCCCGATCCCACCTGGAGCTGGCCGTTCTAGAGTTTTATGAGAGGCTGGGGGAGATGGAGCCGGTACCGGCCTTCAAGGGATTTTTAGAAAAAATCGCCGGTTGGCCCGCCTCCCCCCCGGCGGACTCACTTAAGGAGCCCCTCCAGACCGGGTGGTCCGCCGTGGAAGGCCAGGTGCGGGCTCAGCGCCCCTGTCCCCCACAACTGGTGGAAGAGGTTCTGGCCTTGTGGGAATTACAGCCGCCGGGGGCCAGCCCCCCGGAAGCGGCCCTCCTGGTCGCGGACCTTTGCCGGGAGAAGGGACTGTGGCAAAAGGCCGAAGCCCTGCTGGAGGAACTTAAGGCCAAAGGGTCCGGCCCACTGAGCCGCCAGGCCGATAGGGGCCTTAAAGAATTGGCCGGCGCCTCCTCCGGAGTGATTAAGACCTCCGGACCGGCCCCCCTCAACCCGGCCCCGGGGGCAACCCTGACGCCGGCGGCGGCGGGCGGGGTAAGCCTGCCTAACCGGACGGCCCCGCCCAACCCGGAGGTCTCCCTGGACCCCAGCCTGGACCAGTCCTTAGAGGATTTACTCCAACGTCCTCTACCCGACACCGTCAAAGAGAGACTCCTTAGGCAACTGGCCCAAATGCACTGGTCCCGGGCCGATTTCACCCAGGCCGAGAAGATCTATCAAGCCCTGTTGGCTAAAGCCCCGCCCGGCGATATCGCCGTCTTTTACCAGGACCGCCTGGGGCTCAGCCGGCTGAAGGGGCAACGCCTGGAGTCCGCCCAGGAAGTCTATCAGGGGATGGAAAGAGCCAGGGACCATTTTTGGCAAGTGCTGGCCCGCACCCGGCTATTGGATTTGGAAATGGCCCGTCTCAAGGCCGCGCCTTCCCCTTAATTCCAAAAAAGGATGTTTCCATGAGCAACCACCAGGCCTTTCTTGTGATTGACGTCCATCCCCAGTGGGAAGAACTCAGGCTCAGATTGGCGAAGTCCCTCTCCCTGGAGCTCACCAGGGTCAGCAGCGGCGACCAGGCCAAGGAACTGCTGAAGCAGAATTTTTTTCTCTTTGTGATCTTGGCCGAAACCATGCCCGGATTGGACCTCCCCCTCTTTTTGGCCGAAATCAAGCAGGAATATCCCTTCTTGCCGGTGTTTATCACTTCGCCCCGGCCCACGGTGGAGGGCGCGGTGGCCGCCATGCGGGGGGGAGCCCAGGACTATCTGCCGACGCCTCTGACCTGGGACCGCTTAAAAGAGATTGCCGGTCCTTTCCTGGGGAACGGTCAGGAACCCGGCTCGTCTCTGGAGGGGAAAGGGGCCGACGGGAGCCCGGCCCGGCCCATCATCACCCAGGACCCGACCATGCTGCAAGTCCTCCGCATGGCCCAGGCGGTGGCCCCCACCCGGGCCACCCTCCTGATCCAGGGAGAGTCGGGGACCGGCAAGGAAATCCTGGCCCGTTACATTCATGAGAAGAGCGATCGGAGCGGGGGGCCGTTTATCGCCATTAACTGCGCCGCCTTGCCCGAGGGCCTCCTGGAGAGCGAACTCTTCGGCCATGAGAAAGGGGCCTTCACCGGCGCCATTATGCGGAAATTGGGGAAATTTGAGCTGGCCCAGAACGGCTCCCTGCTCCTGGATGAGATCAGTGAAATGCACCCCCATCTCCAGGCCAAGCTCCTTAGGGTCCTCCAGGAAAATGAAATCGACCGCGTCGGCGGACGCCATCCGGTTCCCATCAATGTCCGGGTGATGGCCACCACCAACCAGAATATTAACGAACTCATCGAGAAAGGGGACTTTCGGGAAGACCTGTTCTACCGCCTCCAGGTGATTTCCTTGCACCTGCCCCCCTTGAGAGACCGCCGGGGTGATGTCCCCCTTTTAGCCGAGTTTTTCCTGCAGCGGTATTCCCAACTCTTTGGCAAGAGAAACCTGCGCTTCACTACCGCGGCCCTGGCCGGATTGGAAAAGGCCTCCTGGCCGGGGAACGTGCGGCAATTGGAGAACGCCATCGCCCGGGGGGTGCTCCTGGCCGAAGGGAATCATATCCATCCCCAGGAACTCCAGGGGGAACTGCCCCGCCCGGCGGCCGCCTCAGGGGGAGCTGTCCTTCTACCCCAGGGCAAGCCGGTTACCTTAAAGGAGATGGAGCAGCACCTCATCTCCCAGGCCTTGAATGAAACCGCGGGTAACCGCACCCATGCCGCCAAAATGTTGGGCATCAGTGTCAGAACCTTGCGGAATAAATTGCACGAATATCGCCATCTGGCCTTTGCCAGCTCCAGCCACAGTTCCCAGGTGGCCTGATTATTGCTTCACCAAGTCAAGGTAGGACCGGACTCTTTAAGAAAGGCCTACGGCTGAACCGGCGCAAATCCCCCTGGGGACCGTGAAGTTGCCGGCGCCGGCCCCTCAGGCCCGGGGGCTGCCTCGGGCCGGGTATGCCCGGGGGTCGAAAATGCCGGGCAAATCAGGACGGGGAGCCGGGCCCCCTGGCAAGGTTTTCCCAGCTAAACAGAAGGAGAGACAGGGATGGATTGGGGAGTCTTTAACGACGAGGCCCTGAAACTGTTAGAAAAAAGCCTTTCCTGGCAAAGCCGGCGGCAAGAAGTCATTGCCGGCAATATCGCCAACCTGGAAACCCCGGAGTACACCCGCAAAGTTCTTGATTTCGAAAACGTTTTGCAGTCATACCTGCAGGGCCGGCCCGGAATCACCCTGGCCTCCACCAATCCCCGCCATCTCCCGGGGGGGAATCCGGATCTGGCCGGAGTCACCCAAGATACGGGAGGTCCGGTGGATTTTGATGAAGAGATGGTGCAGATGGCGAAGAACCAGATCGGTTATCAAACCTCGGTGCAGATGCTCATCAAGAAATTAGATCAGCTGCGCACCGCCATGGAAGGAAGCAGATAATGAATATTTTACAGGTTATGGACATCAGCGCCTCCGGTCTAACCGCCCAGAGGCAACGCCTAAACGTTATCGCCGAAAATCTGGCCAACGCCAATACAACCCGCACCCCGGAAGGTGGCCCTTACCTCCGTAAGCATGTTGTGCTGGAGTCTCAGCCGGTGGATGATTTTGCCAGCGTTCTGGACAGCTCCCAGAAGGTGGTGGTGGCCGATATCACCGAAGACAAGACCGGGCTGCGTATGGATTATGATCCGGGGCACCCGGACGCGGACGAAAACGGCATGGTCCGGTTTCCCAATATCAACCCGGTGACGGAAATGGTCAGCCTGACCATGGCCGGCCGGACTTTCGACGCCAACGTGGCGGTCTTTCGGTCCGCCAAGTCCATGGCCCTGAAAGCTCTGGAAATCGGCCGGTAACCGTCTGGAGAAGGGCCGCGCGCCAGGCCCGGCTCCATTTCCCGCCCCGGCCCCGGCCCGAGCCGGGCAGGCTCCGGTGGGGAGGGAGCCGAAATAATCGAAGGAATCACCCACCCAGATCCCCCAGCCCTCGCTGCGCACTGGGATCAACTTTTGACTAAGGGAGAGAGGCGAAATGAAAGTCATGCTGCCCCCCGGAGGTGTTAACTCCCCCCTGACCGGTTTGGACCTGAAACCCCTTACTTCCGGCCAGGACACCGGCAACGCGTTTCAGAAGATGCTGAATGACGTGAATGCCCAGCAAAGTCAGGCGGACACCAAAAGTCGGCAAACCCTCCTGGGCCAGGAGGAACTGCACGAAGCCACCCTGTCCCTGGAAAAGGCCAGTCTGAGCCTCAAGCTTCTGGTGCAGGTGCGCAATAAGATGATCCAGGCTTATGAGGAACTGATTCGCATGCCTCTTTAGGGAGGCTGACGGCTAACGGGGGAAGTTTATGGACTTTCTGAGAAATATTCTGGAGAATCTCCGAAGCCGCTATCAGGCTTTGCCCACCATGCAGCGGCTGCTGTTATTGACCGCGGTGGGCGCCGGTCTCTTTGCCTTGATCTTTGTGGGGGTCGTCGGCCGCTCCGCCGACTATGGGGTCCTCTTCACCAATCTGCCCCAAGACGATGCCGCGGCCATCGTCGCCAAACTCAAAAGCAAAAAAACGCCGTACAAATTGGAGGCCGGCGGCACGACCATCATGGTCCCCCGCTCCCAGGTTTATGAAACCCGCCTCCTCATGGCCAGTGAAGGCATACCCCGGGGCGGCGGCATCGGCTTTGAGCTCTTTGACCGCCAGAATCTGGGGGCCACGGAGTTCGTCCAGCGCCTCAATTATCAAAGGGCCTTGCAGGGGGAACTGGCCCGCACCATCTGCGGCATCCCGGAAATTGCCGAGGCCCGGGTACATATAGTCACTCCCAAGGAGACTCTCTTTCTAGAAGACCAGAAACAGGCCACCGCGTCGGTGGCGGTGAAACTGCGCCCCGGCCGCACTTTAAGCCGGACCCAGGTGGACGGCATCGTGCATTTGGTAGCCAGCGCCGTTCCCGGACTTCATCCCGGCCAGGTAACGGTCTTGGATTTGAACGGCAAGATTTTGAGCAAACCCGTGGACTCCAGCAGCCCGGAAGGGCTGTCCAACGGGCAGGTAGCCTTGCAACGCCAGGTGGAGGAAAGCCTGGAGCGTAAGGTGCAGTCCATGTTAGACCAGATCGTCGGACCCAAGAAGTCCTTCGTCCGGGTAGCCGCGGATTTAGATTTTCAAAAGATCGATATCCGGGAAGAGACCTTCACCCCCAACCGGGAATTGGTTCGCAGCGAACAGAAAACCAGTGAGCGTAGTCTCCGGGGCGGCGGCACCAGCGGCAACCCGGAAAGCCGCTTCGAATTGAATAAAGGCACCATTGCCGCGCCGCCGCCGGGGAAGGGCCCGCCCCCCCTAACTCCTCCTGTGCTTCCCAAGGCTTCCGGAGGGGCCAACGAAACGGAACGGCAGACCGAATTGAAAAATTATGAAATAAACCGGGTCTTACGCCAGGTGGTGGAGCAACCCGGGAAGATCAAACGCATCTCTCTGGCCGTGGTGGTGGACGGCACCTATAAAGGCAAAGGCAACGTTTACACGGCCCGTTCCCCGGAAGAATTGAAACAGTTTGCCAACCTGGCCAAAAAGGCCGTGGGCTTTAATAGCGAACGGGGCGATCAATTGGAGATTTCCAGCGCTCCCCTGGCGTCCCAACTGCCCGAAGGAGCAGTAGCGGTAAGTCCTGCTGGCGGCTGGCAAGAGAGCCTCTATGACTCCTTGAAGATCGGCTTGCTGGTCCTGCTGGTCCTGGGGGTCTTGATGATCCTCCTGAAAAAGCGCCGGGTCCCGGCCAAGCCTTCTCTGTTGGAAGGGCCGCCGGCCCGGGCGCTCCCCACCGCCCAGGTAGCGGAAACCGCTCTGCCCACCGAGGCCCTGGCGCCGGTGCAGCTTCAGGCCCCCAAGCCGCAAGTGACCTTGCCCGACGCCATCTCTGGTCAAGAAAAGGTGGCCCAATTAATCACCACCTATCCGGATCGGGCGGTGGAAGTCTTGCGTCTCTGGCTGCATAGCCAGGAAAGGTAATCCAGCAAGAGGGGACCGATAGTTATGGCACTCAAGGTAGAAAAACTGACCGGTCCGGACAAGGCGGCCATGCTCATCCTCAGCCTGGGGGAAAACTACGCCGGAGAGATTCTGAAGCGCCTGGAAGACCGGGAGGTCCAGCTTCTGGGCCAGAAGATCTCCAAGCTGGAGGTGGTGCAAACCAAGCAACTGGCCACTATCCTGGAAGAATTCAGCAAAATGATGGAGGCGCCGGAAGCCATTGTGGTCCGGGGCAGCCAGTTCTTCAAGAACACCATCTCCAAGGCCATGGATATCAAGCGCACCGAAGATCTGATGGAGAAGCTGAACCTGGAACAGAGTCCGGAGTTCTTCCAGAAGATCAAAAAGTTGGATTACCGGACCGTGGCCTCCTTCCTGCGCAATGAACATCCCCAGACCGTGGCCCTGGTGCTGGCCCACCTGGATCGGGGTCAGGCCGGGGGGGTGCTGGCCCAATTTCCGGAAAACTTACAGATAGAGGTAATCCGGCGCATCGCCGGCCTGGATCAGGTTTCTCCCTTGATCATCGAGGAAATCGATCTGGCCTTGAAAGAAGAGATCTCCCTGGTGGAGGAAGTGGGGGGCCGGGCCGTGGGCGGCTGCCAGTCCGTGGCGGAAATCTTAAACCAGATGGAGCGCACCACGGAAACCGCCATCCTGAAACGCCTGGAGGAAGAAGATCAAGAAGACCTGGCCGAAGAGATTCGCCGCTACCTCTTCACCTTTGAGGACCTCTTGGGAGTGGAGGACCGGGGCATGATGGCCATCTTGAAAGAGGTGAACACCCAGGATCTGGCCATGGCCCTGAAAGCGGCTTCGGAAGAGCTCAAAGCCAAATTTTATAAAAATATGTCCACCCGGGCGTCGGAGATGCTCCAGGAAGAACTGGAGATCATGGGCCCGGCCCGTCTTCGGGATGTGGAAGCGGCCCAGCAAAAGGTCATCCAGATTGCCAAACGTTTGGAGAGCGAGGGCCAATTGGTCCTGACCGGTAAAGGCAGTGAAGAAATCTTTATCTAAGCCGGACCCCGACCAGGTTAAAGATTTCCAGTGGCCGGGATTTAACTCCGCTCCGGTTGAACCGGAAACCACCCTCTTTGTCTTTGAGCCCCTAAAATTATCCAATCCCGAGGACCACTTTCTGGAGAGCCAGCTGTCCGAACAGGCCAACCAGATCATCAGCGGCGCCAAAGAGCAGGCCCAGCATATTGAACACCAGGCCTATGAGCAAGGCTTCCTCCAGGGCCAGAAAGACGGCCAGGAAATCGCGGCCCGGGGTTTGGAGGAAGTGACGCAGCGCCTGGCCCAACTGGTGGCCGCGGCGGAGGAAGAAAAGGAGAAATTGTACCGGCGCCGGGAGGCGGAGCTGTTGGACCTGGTGCTGACTGTCAGTAAAAATCTGGTGAACCGGGAATTGAGTCTCAACCCCGAAGCCATCCTGGGCATTATTGAACAGGGTTTTCGCCACCTGGCTGCGCATGAAAACCTGAAGCTGGTGATCCATCCCCAGGATTACGAGATCCTCAAGCAACAGCCTCTGGAATCCTGGCCCGCCGGCGTAGAATTGGTGCCGGACGGCACCATCACCCCGGGCGGGGTCCGTTTTGAAACCCCCACCGGCAACCTTGACGGCACCCTGGAAAGCCGGTGGCAGACACTCTCCCAAGTCATCAAAAAGTCGCTAGAGACCGTGGATGGAAGATTGCCCGAGGATTGATTGGCAGCACCTTAAAGAGGTGCTGGCCCAGGCGGACACCTTCACCTTAACCGGCCAGGTGCAGGAAATGGTGGGCCTGGTCATCAAAAGCCGCGGCCCTCACAGCGCCGTGGGCGGCGTCTGCCAGATCGACATGCCTCCCCCCAAGGCTCCCATTATGGCGGAAGTGGTGGGCTTCCGCCAGAATCAGGTGCTCCTCATGCCCTATGGGGAGGTCCGGGGCATCCGTCCCCAGGCCCGGGTCCTCCTTACCGGCCGCCAGGCCTTGGTACCCGTGGGGGACCACCTCCTGGGCCGGGTCATCGACGGCCTGGGGAAGCCCCTGGACGGGCGGGGGCCGGTGGGGGCGCAAGTCTCTTATCCCCTTTACGCCCCCCCCTTAAACCCCTGCACCCGGAAAACCATCTCCGCCCCGGTGGACGTGGGCATCAGGGCCATCAACGGGCTCCTCACCCTGGGCAAGGGGCAGCGCATCGGCATCTTCGCCGGCTCCGGGGTGGGCAAAAGCACCCTGATGGGCATGATCGCCCGGCATACCCGGGCCGACATCAGCGTCATCGGCCTCATCGGGGAGCGGGGCCGGGAGGTCAAGGATTTTCTGGAAAATGACCTGGGAGCGGCCGGGCTGGCCCGGTCCTGCGTGGTGGCCGCCACCTCCAATACTCCGCCCCTGGAGCGTCTCCGGGGGGCCTATCTGGCCACCGCCATTGCCGAATATTTCCGGGACCAGGGCCGGGACGTCCTGTTGATGCTGGATTCCATCACCCGTTTTGCCATGGCGGCCCGGGAAATCGGCCTGGCCATCGGCGAACCCCCCACGGCCCGGGGCTATACCCCTTCGGTATTCGCCCAACTGCCCCACCTCCTGGAGCGGGCCGGCACCTGCGCCGGCAAAGGCAGTATCACCGGCATCTATACCGTTCTGGTGGAAGGGGACGATATGCTGGAGCCCATCGCCGACGCGGTCCGGGCCATCCTGGACGGGCATATCGTCCTGTCCCGGGACCTGGCCGACCGGGGCCACTATCCCTCCATCGACCTCCTGGGCAGCATCAGCCGCCTGATGCCCCAGATAACCGACCCGGAGCACCAACTGGACCGGGAGAAACTCATCCGGGTGCTGGCCGCGTACCGCCGGGCCGAGGACCTCATCAATATCAACGCCTATGTCCGGGGCGCCAACCAGGAGATTGATTACGCCCTGGATAAGATCGAGCCGGTGAACCTTTACCTGCGCCAGCGCATTGAAGAGGCGGTCTCCTTGCCCCAAGCCGTGCAGGAATTGCGGGGTATTTTCGCCACATGAGTCCGGCTCCCCGCTTCCGCTTCTCCCTGGAGACGGTCCTCAAAGTCAAGGGGATCAGAGAAGAGCAGGCCCGCCATGAACTGGCCCTGACCATGCAGCGCCTGGAGCGGAGCCGCCAGGCCCTGGCCGATACGGAACAGCGGGTGGCCGCCTTGATGGCGGATTTGCAGTCGCCCCGGCCCAAGGAATGGCTCCCGGAAGATTTCCAAATGCTGAAAGAATACCTGGATCACCTGAAGGTCGCCATTGTCGGCTGGCAGGAGCGGATTCAGGCGGAAGAAGCGGAAGTGGAGGAGAAAAGGCTGCACCTGCAACGCCTGCACCAGGAGCGCCGGTTGTTGGAGCAGTTGCGGGCCAAGAAATATACCCAATTCAAACGCGACATCATGAAGACCTGGGAGAAAGAAACCGAGGCCATTACCCTGGGACGCTGGCCCGGTTCATAACAGGAGGGAGATATGCCAACTGCCGAATCCACATCCTGGCCTGGATGGAAATTTTTTAGCGGCCTTTTGGTCTTGGGTCTATTGACCAAGGTAACCATTTCCGGTCTTTTCCTGTCTCCGCCGGCGTCTTTGCCCTCCGCCGGGCTGCGGCTCAGCGAAGCCGCCGCTTCGGACGCCGGGACCCCGGCCACGGCCGCCACCGCGCCCCGGTTGATGGCCTTGCTGGAAAAGGAGCGGCACGCGGTGCAGGCCCGGGAGGCGGCCCTTAATACCAAAGAGGAACAACTGCGCCTCTTAAAGAAGGAAGTGGAAGAGCGCCTGCACGAACTCAAAGCCATGCAGAGCCGGGTCCTGGAGTTCCTGGAGGACGAGAAGCGGATGCAAAGCGAGCATAATCGCCACCTGGTGGCCACCCTGGGAGCCATGCCCCCGGACCGGGCCGGAAAGCTCCTGGAAAAGATGGATGAAGAGGTGGCGGTGCAGCTCCTGAGAAACCTCAAAGGCAAGGACGCGGGGGCCATCCTGGCCCTCCTCCCCCCGGACAAGGCCGCCAAGCTGAGCAATAAACTGATAAAGTAATACGGTTTCCAGTCTTCAGTTTCCGGTCAAAAAAATTTTTTACCTTCGAGGCTGCGCCAGTTTGGCGTGGCCTCTTTCATTTTTCCTGACTCCGGCCCAGGGAAGTTTTCTTGCCTTTATATCAATTCGCAATCAAACAGGTATCAAAATAAAGGGGCGAACCTTGTGTTCGCCCACCAATTTAGGGCGAATACAAGATTCGCCCCTGCGAAAAAAATTGTCGTTAGATGGCGAATTGGTATTCTATGAAAATGTGGCGCCGCCGCCCTCGGCGGCGCAGTAACCGCCGAAGGCGGCGGTTCGATATGATCATGGCTCTTTGCGGCCTTTAGTAGATGTAGGGCGGGAAAGCGCAGCGCCTCCCGCCTTCGGCACTTTTGGTTTGACCTCACTTCTGCCGCGATTTATTCGCCTGGGCAGAAAATGATAATCGTCCGAAGTCTAGAGATGGCATAAGGCATAATACAAAAGGCGGGAGGCGCTGCGCTTTCCCGGTCTACGTGCTACTACTTGGTATTAGCCCACCAGGAATTGTCGGGTTGACAACCCCAGGCCGGTTCGTTACATTGACCCCCAAAGTTCCCTGGGGCCGGAATCATGAACTGGGAGAAATTCAAAAACTCCTGCCGCAAGCGCATCCGCAATTCCTATAATTTCTTCATCAGCTCCGAGGATCATAACCGGGACCTGACCACGGATCTACTTGAGCTAAACGAGATAAAAGCAAGGTCCCGGAAGCGCACCTCCATCAATGAACATCTGGAAACCCTGTTTTTGGAATCCCTCTCCCTCAAGCCCAAACTCATCGTGGAGCTGGGAGTGGGAGGCGGCGAGAGCACCTTTGTCCTGGCCCGGGTGGCCCGCTTGTGCGGCTCCCTCCTGGTCAGCCTGGACATTAATGACCGCTCCCACGTGAGCGACTACCCGGATTGGGTCTTCATCCAGCAGGACGACGTGGCCTTTGCCCGGGAATTTGCCGGGTGGTGTCAAAAGCAAGGCGTCGAACCCCGGATCGATGTCCTGTTTATCGATACCAGCCACTATTTCGACCATACCCTGAAGGAGATCGAGGCCTATTTCCCCTTCCTGGCTGATCACGCCAAGGTCTTTTTCCACGATACCAATCTCAGTAATTTCTTTTTCCGGGAGGACGGCAGCCTGGACATCGGCTGGGACAACGACCGGGGAGTGATCCGGGCCTTGGAAGTCTATTTCCGGAAAACCTTTAACGAAAAAGAGGCATTCACCGACTTTATCAGCCCCTGGATCATTAAACATAATCCTTATTGCTGCGGGTTCACTATCCTGGAAAAAGTGGGGTTTCTTGCCCAGGAGAGTTAATTCCTAATACCGATTCCCCGAGGGAGGCCTTTATGACGGAAACAACTCCCGCCACCACCCGGGAAGCCATTCTCATCTTTCACTTTGCCGACCGCATGAAGTCGGAACTCCTCCTGGCCTCCGGCCTCTTGGCCACCGTGATGCAAATGCAAGGCGGGGAACGGGAGGGAGGCAAGCGCCTGCTGTTGGACTACTTCCGGTCCCTGGAACGGGAAGTGGCCCTGGGCCAGACCCTGATCAAAGACCAGGAGATGACCCGGGTCCGGACCGTCATGACCGGACTCATCGGCATGGTGGACGCGGCCATGTTCGCCGACATCCAAAACCACCTCACCTGGGTCATCAGCACCATGACCACCTACGCCCAACGGGCCATGCAATTCCTGCTGGATAAGAAATTGTTGTAGGGGGATGACCGGTAACCAATAATCAGTAATCAGTGATCAGTAAATTCTAAAAAATTATATCAAAACCGTTTTCTGCTGTCACCCTGAGCGAAGCGAAGGGTCTCAAGTATTTAAAAAACGAGATTCTTCGCTTCGCTCAGAATGACAATTTTGTAGAATGTGGGGTTTCGAAATAGCTTATAAGCAGGCTCACTGCTTGTTGCTTTCCTTTTTCCTGATTACTGATCACTGATCACTGATCACTAATTTCCCCCGTCCTCCCCTCAACGCCTCTTCATAACAAAAAGCAGCCCAATAGAAGGAGAATCAAGAAGGGTGCAAGCAGGGTGGCCAGGGAGTAGCCCGGCCAACTCATCAGGCCCAGGGTCAGCGCCAGGCCCAGGGCAAAGCCCCCGGCGGCTCCCAGCCAGGCCAGGATCAGGCCCAGGCGGGGCGCCGGTCCCGGAGCCCGGTCTTCCGGGTCCATGAGTTCCCCCCAATAGAGGTCCCAGCGGCTCACCCGGGGGGCCAGCAGTTTTAAGAGCACCGGCCCCAGGAGCAGGGCAATCAGGACATTATTGATGAAGACCGCGGCCACGATGAGGCTGAAAGGCAGGAGTTTGAAGGCTTCCACGCCGAAACCGACAATCAGGGCGCAACTCAGCCCCCCCAGGAGCACCGCCAGGACAAAGGGCAGGCGCTGGCCCTGAAGTTGGACCAGGGGCCGGTTCCGCCACATTTTATAGGGGAGGTAGGCGGCCAGGAAATTGCCCCAGAAGCCGAAAAGGCTGCCCACTCCCAGGGTACCGAAGAAATCGCCGATGAGGTTGCCGAAGGCCGCGCCCCAGGCCCCGGCCGGCCCGAACAAGAGGCCGAAGACCAAGGGAATGACGTTGGCGGGCCTGAGTTCAGTGAATCCGGGAATCAGGGGGATGCCTTTAAAGGGGATGAGAATAGCGGCAAAGAGCCCCGCGGTGAGCACGGTTAGGACCACCATGGTGGAATACTGCCACATGCGCCAGACTTCCCGCATCAACCCGCCTCACCGCGCATATCTCCGCCCCGCTGGCTGGCCGCTATTCCGGGGCCGGTTCCTGCTCCATTAATTCCACCAGTTCCTTCAGGGTCAGGGCATCCCACGGCGACGGCGGCACCCGGTGCAGCAGGCGTTGGAAGATGGCCTCCAGGCGGGGGGCCTGGGCCAGGGTGTGGGACATGGCCGCGCCCCGGGACTGCCGCAGGCAGTCCAGGACTTCTTTTCCGGTTATCTGCTCTAAAGGCGCGGCGGGAATAAAACTGACGCTGCCGTTGGACTCCAGGGGAGGCATCTCCATGATCAGGCGGCAATCCCGCAAGACCTCCGCCACCCGGGTGGCCTGGGAATCGGAACTGAGGAGCATCCGGCCCAATTCTTCCAGGTTCAGCAGGGGCTGCCGCCGGGCATAGCGCCCGCCGATAATCAGCAGGACGGCCAGGGCCAGGTATTCGTCCACCGGCTCCGGGGGCGGGGCGAAGCGCCAGGACTCGCCTCTAAGCCGGGTCAGATTTTGATGGGCGAAGGCCACTTCGGTGCCGAACAGGACGATGAGCCAACTCCAGAACATCCAGATCACCAGAAAGAGGAGATGGTACAGGGCGCCGTAAATGGCGTTATAGTAAGTGGCCGCGCCTTGAAACCAGGCAAAGATGACGTGGGCCACCTGCCACAGGCTGCCGCCGACAACGCCCCCCAGCACCGCGGAGGTAAAATGCACCCGGGCATTGGGCATCACCAGGTAAATAAAGGAAAAGGCGATCCACAACAGTCCTAAAGAGGCCAGACCGCTGGTGGCGGTAAAGAAGGCCTCCGGCATGATGCCGGAAAGGAAACGGCGTATCTCCGGCTGACTCAAAAAGCCGCTGGAAATGGAGATGGCCACGGCCATGAGCACGGGGAAGATCAGGAAGATGCTGAGGTAGTCACTGAGTTTGCGACGCCAGGGGCGGGTGCGGGGCACCTGCCAGGTCTCGTTGAAGGCCCGCTCCACGTTGGTCATCAGCACCACCAGGGCGCCCAGCAGCACCACCACCCCGAAGACCCCCAGGGAAGTTACCTGGGTGCCTTCGATGTACTGGAAGATCTGCGTGGCAAAATCATGGGAGCCCGGGGCCAGGCGCTCCATAATGTGCATGGCCAACAGGCGCTGGAGACCCAAACCCTTTAAGATGGCAAAGAGCAGGGCCATCAGGGGGATTAGGGCCAGCATGGTGGCATAGGCCAGGGTGGCGGCCTGCAGCCAGGAGCGATTTCTGACCAGGCCCCCTACGGCCAGGACCAGGAGGCGCAGGGCCTGGACCAGGAAGCCTTTTACGCCGGGGCACTCCTCCTGCCAGAGGCGGTTACAGAAAAAGTTTCGGGTCTGCTCGATTAGTTTCATTCGGATCAGCCCAAGACCTAATCGTAATCAGATCTTCCGGAGCAATAAGTATTGCTCCGAGCCGTTAGGCTCATGTTTATGCCGGCGCCATTCTAAAGTCGCCAAAGTATCCAAGATTATACCAAAAGGCCAGGAAACTATTTTAAAGGGCGCCAGGCCTAATCGAGAAAAATTTTTTAACTTACGATTATCGCTCTTTTTTATGAGATTGTGCCAATCCAGGGAATAAAGATTCATGAGGGGCGTCAGGAAATTTAAAAAAAGCCCTCTCAGGCAGCGTAATTTAAGTTTGGCGTGTGCATCGACCCCTCTAGACACATCCAACAATTCCCGCACCAGGCCGGCGTCCCCTTTGCCGAGCCAGTTGATCGCCCCCCAAAACTGGTGGGCGTAAAATTCCTGATAGACCTCCAGGCCCTCATTTATAAATAAATCGATTACCTCTTTACTGGTCATCCTTCTGATGTGTCCCGGGTCTTCATAGAAGAATCTGGTCTCCCCGGTAATCGATTTTTCTTTGCCGTTCTTAATCAGACCAGTGACTCTTTCTTCAAAGGAGCCGCGATTACCGCACGGGCAAATCAGGCAGAGATACCCCCCCGGCCTCACCAGGCGGGCCATGTCCGCCGCGGTCTTTCCGATATCATAGGCGTGTTCCAGCACGTGGTAAGAAAAGATCAGGTCAAATGACTCCGCGTCTAAAGGAGCCGTATCCTTTTCCAGCAGATAAAATTGCTGCTCCGGATATTGTGCCCGGGCCTGGCTTAAGGCCACTTCGGAGATCTCCACCCCGGTTATCCGGGCCTCAGGGAAGGCCTGGGACAACAGGCTCAGCCAACCTCCCTGGCCGCAGCCATAGTCAAGGAGAGTGCGCACCCGGATGGGGACCGCCCCCAAGACCTCCTTGACTCTCTTGGCGGCCAAGCCGCCATGCCGGTCCATGTACTGCCCGGAATATCTGGCATCATAAAATTGCCTGAGATTATCCCGGCTGACTGCCAAACGGGCCATGATTTAGCTCTGGGGGCAGAACCTATTTAATCGCTTCCAATTCCTTGAAGCGGGGGTCCTGGGGGTTGATGTCGGTGCTCACGGCTTTGCCGGTATTCTTGCCGAATTGCTCAAAGGTGGCGATGAGCAGGGAGTTGATGACCACCCGCAGGTCCGCCGACGGTCCGGTGCTCCGGGCCTCCCCCACCCAGACCGTCTGGAATTGGCCTTTTTCCCGGTAGGGCTTGCCGGCAATGACGTTCAGGAGGAGCCAGCGGTCATACAAAGTCTCGGCATAGGGGGCATAGGTGACAAAACCCGGCCAGAGGAACATGTAAGAGTTGGGACCCATGGGACAGCCCATGCCCATGCCCATGCCCCAACCCACCGAATAATCGGGAATGTTCTGGGTGACCCGCTGGGGCTGGCCGATGCCGTAAGTAAACAGCAAATAGTAATCCGCCTTCTCAAAGGGGACCACCTGATAGCCCTTTTTGTCGAGAAGCTTATTGATCTTGGTCTTGATCTCTTTGGCCAAAAGGGGGTTTTGGGCTTCCTTGTTATCAATGACAAAGATCGCCGCCCCGGGAAGAACGGCCACCTCAGCGCCGGGGTCGGTGTAGCCGTTCACCTGGACCTGGTAGCTGGCGGCCACGCAACCGCAGAGGCCCGAGCCGATAACCACCCCCAGGATTATAAGGAAATATTTTTTCATCATCTCACCCGCCAAGTTTTTTCTTTAACCAATTTGTCCCTGGCCCCGGTTTCAAGACGCGCAGACCTCCAAAACCGAGCTTAATTGCCCTTTAATCCGCTCCAGCGGCGGCAGCACCGGCAGGAGGGGCAACTCCTCCTCCGTCAGTTTTTGGCGTTTAAAGCGCATCCGGGTGGAGAGCTCTTCCCTCTCCGTGGAGAGCAGCCCCCCGGAGATAACCTCCCCGCCCCCTTCCAGGGCCTCCATCTGGGCGGCGATCAGCCCAAAGTCAAAGGAGGAGTTGAACTTGACAACGTCTTCGTTGATGAGTTCCAGGTGTATAGTGATTTTTCGGTATTTTTCCTGGAGGGCTTGAAGATGTTGCTGCAACTCCTCATACAGGTCGAAGATCAGGTTACGGAAACGCCGCCAGGCGGTGAAACCCCGCCGGGCCCGCCCCTGGAGCAGCTTTTCCCGGTCTGCCGGCGGCAGCCCGAGAAATTCCTCATAAAAGGGCCACTCTGTCAGGGACAGGAGTTGCATCACCCGGGCGACGGCCGCCTCGCTTCCCAGACCCTGATAGAGGGCCAGAAAGCGCCGGGAGGTCCGGGCTGCTTCTTCATGATATTCCTTGACCTCCGCCTGGAGGACCTGGATTTCTTCCTCGATAAAGACCCGCTCGGCAAAGTAGTGGTCGATGATCTCTTTTTTGATCTGGACTTTGAGGGATTCCAGGGTCTGGTCGATGTCGTCCATAAGGCCCTTAGGGCGCCGGCCCTAGTCCTTCTCATCCCCGGAGTGGGGCAGGGGGAGTTGGGACAGGGGCATCTCCACTTCCCCCCCCTCTTCCAACTCCAGGGTGGCCGTCAGCCGGATGAGATTGTAGCGGATGATCTTGGCCTCCCCCTCCGGGAGCTTCAGGCGTTTGCCCACCCGGGGCAGGTGCTTGCGGATTTCCTGATAGGTGGGATATTCATAGGTCAGGCAACACATGAGCCGGCCGCAGATGCCGGAAATCTTGCTGGGATTGAGGCTCAGTTGCTGCTCTTTGGCCATGCGCACCGATACCGGTTCAAAATCCTTGAGAAATGAAGCGCAGCAGAGGCCGTGGCCGCAGATGCCCAGGCCCCCCACCATCTTGGCCCGGTGGCGCACGCCGATCTGCCGCAATTCAATGCGGCTGCGGAATTCCTGCACCAGGTCTTTGACCAGTTCCCGGAAATCCACCCGGCCCGGCGCGGTGAAATAAAAGAGGATTTTGCTGGCGTCAAACAGGCATTCCACCCGCACCAGGTGGATGGGAAGCTGGCGCTCCTGAATGCGCGACTGGCAGAACTGGAAAGCCCGCTTTTCCAGGTGGCGGTTTTTCTGTTCCTGGCCCAGGTCATCGGGGGTGGCCAGGCGCTCCAGATGCTTCAGTTTCCCGGCAAAGCACTGGGGATCGACCCCCCGGAAGACGTCCATCACCTGGCCCAACTCCAGGCCGTCGTCGGTCTTCACCACCACCAGGTCGCCCCGCTCCAGATGGGTTTCCCCCAGGGCCACCGGGCAGCATTTATTGGAAGTGCCCAGACGCACTTTAGCGAAGTTCATGTCTAACCTTAGTCTTGCAGCTGGAACCCCAGGATATCCAAGGTCAGCTCCGGGTTGAGATTGGCCCGCAGATAACGCTGGGCCGCGCTTAGGGCGGCGAAATGGGCGAACCAGGCCTCCACCTCTCCTTTTCGCCCCTCTTCCTCCAGATCAGCCCAACAGTCCCGATGGGCCAAAAGGGTGTCCGGCCCGCCGAAGCGCCGGATCAAGAGATCCCGATACCAGAGTTGGGCCAGGAGCAGGAAATTGTCGCTCTCCGGGCCGCTCTTGGCCAGGCGTCCGGCCCAGTCCAACACCGGGCTGGCCGGGCCTTGGGACAGTTGCTTCAGGTCCGCCAGCACCTGCCCCCGCTGACGCAGCAGTTCCTCCGGGTCCAGGGCCAGGGCCCGGCCCAGGGAGCCGCCGCTTAGGGCCGTGAGCCAGGCCGCCTGGGCCTCGGACCGGCCCCGGCGGATTAACTCCTCTCGGATTAAGGGGGCGGGCAGAGGCGTAAAGGCCAGCTTCTGACACCGGGAGACCACCGTGGGGAAGAGGTCGTCCTCCACCCCCGCGGTGAGAATTAGCAGATGGCGGGGGGGCGGTTCTTCCAGGGTCTTCAGCAAGGCATTGGCCGAAGCGTCGTTCAGGGTCTCCGCGGGTTTGATGAGGACCACCCGCCAGCCCTCCCCCACCGGGGGGTAAGCCGTCAGGCGGCGCAACTCCCGGATTTGCTCAATCTTGATCTGGGGCTGACGGCCTTCGGAAGTGGGCACGATGACCCGAAAATCCGGATGGGTGCCCGCGGCCAGGCGGCGGCAGGAGGGGCAAGTGCCGCAGGCCTCCCCTTCCAAGGGTTGAGTGCAATTGAGGAGCGCGGCCAAAGCCCGGGTGGTGGTGGCCTTGCCCACGCCCTCCGGCCCCAGGAAGAGGTAGGCATGGGCCAGGCGCCCGTGCCGCCAGGCGGTGCGGAGATAGTTCAAGGCCCGCTCCTGGCCCAGGATGTCCCGGAAAGATATGGGGACCGGTTCCGAAGCCGGCGGCGGCGCGGTTGCCTTATCTTTTTTGGGAGTTGCCATGTTATGGACTGACTCCTGACCCCTGATCCCTAATCCCTGTTTCTCACTCCCACTCAATCGTAGCCGGGGGCTTGGAGGAGATGTCATAGACCACCCGGTTCACCTGTTTCACCTCATTGATGATGCGATTGGCCAGGTGCGCCAGGAAATCATGAGGCAGGCGGCTCCAATCCGCGGTCATGGCGTCGGTGGAATCCACGATGCGCAGCGCAATAACGTGCTCATAAGTGCGCTCATCCCCCATTACCCCCACGGTGCGCACCGGCAGGAGCACCGCGAAGGCCTGCCAGACCTGGCGGTAATACCCGGCCTGCTCCATTTCCCCCATGACAATGGCGTCCGCCTCCCTGAGGATGGCCAGCCTCTCCGGAGTAATCTCCCCTAAAATGCGGATGGCCAAGCCGGGTCCGGGAAAGGGATGCCGCCAGATCAAACTCTCCGGCAAGCCCAACTCCCGGCCCACTTCCCGGACTTCGTCCTTGAACAGCTCTCGTAACGGCTCCAACAGGTCGATGGGCATGACTTCCGGCAAGCCCCCCACGTTGTGATGGGTCTTGATGGTGGCGGAAGGGCCTTTAAAGGAGACGCTCTCAATGACGTCCGGGTAAAGGGTGCCCTGGGCCAGATATTTCACCCCCCCCAGCCTTTTCGCCTCCGCGGCGAAGAGGCGGATGAATTCGTGGCCGATGAGGCGGCGTTTCTCCTCCGGATCGGTCACCCCCTGAAGCAGGTTTAAGAAATCCTGGGTGGCGTCCACATAGACCAGGTTCAGGTGCTCCTGATCCCTAAAGAGGTGAAGCACCTCTTCGGCCTCCCCCTTCCGCAACAGGCCGTTGTTGACAAAGACGCAGGTGAGGCGGTCCCCCACCGCCCGGTGCATCAGGACTGCGGTGACCGAAGAGTCCACCCCCCCGGACAAGGCGCAAATGACCCGGTCCTCCCCCACCTCCTGGCGGATGGCCTGGGTGGTGGCCTCAATAAAAGAGCGCATGGTCCACAGGGGCTTAAGCCCGCAGATGCGGAAGAGAAAATTGCTGAGGATTTCCCGGCCCCGGGGGGTGTGCTTCACTTCCGGATGAAACTGCACGCCGTAGAGGCGGCGCTGCGGGTCCCGGATGGCCCCCACCGGGCAGGTGTCGCTGCCGCCCATGACCTCAAAACCCGGCGGCGCCTCGGCCACCCGGTCCCCGTGGCTCATCCACACGGTCTCCGTGGCCTCCAACCCCTGGAAGAGGTCGTCGAAATTGGTGATGGCAAAGGACTTGCGCCCATATTCCCGGAAGGGCGCGGGAATTACCTGACCCCCCAATAGATGGCTTATAAGCTGGATGCCGTAACAGATGCCCAACACCGGCACCCCCAACTCCAGGACCTCAGGCTCCAGGGAGGGCGCGCCGGCTTCATAGACGCTCCGGGGCCCCCCGGAAAGGATAATGCCCCGGGGCGCAAACTCTTTGATGCGCGCCAAGGGCATGAGGAAGGGATGAATCTCGCAATAGACGTGCAACTCCCTGACCCGCCGGGCAATGAGCTGGGTGTACTGGGAACCGAAATCCAGGATCAGGACCTTCTCGGCATGAGGATCAAGCATCGTTTATCCGGGGTGGGGGAGGAAGTTTCGGGGGGGGGGGGGGGGGGGGGGGGGGGGGGGGCGCCGCGCCGGGGCGCGGGACACCCCCCCCCCCCCCCCCCCCCCCCCCCCCCCGCACCCCCTCCCAACCCCCTTTATGGGGTATTAGGGTTGGGGTCCAAGGGCCGCAGGCCCTTGGACCCTCAAATCATTAAAATGATTATAATTGGCGGGAGGAAAAAATGCAATTACGGAGGTTGGCACGAGGACCGAAAGGGCTATTCTGAGTCTATTTATCCATACTGCAAGCTAGGGCAAATCCGTCCTTTTGTCATCCTGAACGGAGTGAAGGATCTCAACCTAGTAAAAATACGAGATTCTTCGCTTCGCTCAGAATGACATTGGCAGCGAAGATAGGTTTTGAGATAACTTGTCGGACTAGAGGCCCAGGGGTTGGAGATAGCGCCTCTCGATCTCTTCCCGGATTTTCTCCAGGGGTCGGTCTTCCAGGGACTCCAAAAGTTCGCGCAACTCTGCGGCAATCCGGCGCAGGCGCTTCAGGGCCGACAGCCGGGCCTGCTCCACTACCAGCCAGTCCCCGCCGGACAGCAGGTCCTTAAAGGCCGCCTCCAACTCCGGCAGGAGCAGGGGATAAAGCCCCGGCTGCCAGGCCAGCATCAGGGCCAGGGAAGGCAGTTGCCGAGCCTCGATGAGATAGTGCAGCCGCCCGGATTCGTTTACTTCGGCCAGGGCGTCTTTCACCCCCCGGAGCCAAAGCTCGATCCGGGTCTGGGGAAACATCTCCAACAGGGGACCAAAGACCGGCCGCAGACTCTCTTCCCGGGCTTCCCCCATTTCGTGGCGGATGGCCGACTCCAGTTCCGTCCGCACTAATTCCTGGAATTCCCCCTGATAGGCCGTGGGGGCCTGGAGCAGGTCCGGCAGGGTTATCTGATAGGCCTCCAGGGCGATTTTCAAAAAGGGGTTGTTTTGCTGGGAAGGGTCGGACAAGTGATCCCAAAGATAATAGGTCAGGGCCTGCTGCCGGGCATAGACCAGGGCCCCCTGGCACAGGGCCGGGGTGCCGGCCAGGTCCCGGGCCAGTTCCGGTCCCAGCACCAGGACGGTTATCTCTCCTTCCCGGCGTACTTCGGCCAGCTCCCCCAGAAAGAAGGTGGGGGCCAGACCCCGGGTAAACCCGGCCCCGTAAGCCAGGCCCTGGGGCTGCAGTTGCAAATTGACGGCCTCCACCTCAAAGGGGTCCAACACCAGGCCGTTTAAGGGGAGAGAACCGCACGACTGCCCGTCCAGAGAGTCCCAGGCGCTTTCCTGCCGGGCAATCCAATCCAGCACCGCGTCCGCTTCGGGTTCCTGCCAGGGGAAGAGACCCTGCTCCCATTTATAGAGGAGGCGCAACCGGAGCAGAAGGCCGCACAGGGAAAAGTAACCGGCCTGGGCGCCGCTGGCCAACCGGCAGTTCTGGCGCACCTGGTGGATGAAGTCTTTAAGCATCAGCGATTTTTTCTTTTAACGGCATTCACGGTGGGCGATGCCCACCCTAAGAACGATTTTTAGGTTGAGGGAGGAGGCTGAGGGCCACCGGCCCAAAAGTTTCGAGCCTTCTGTTGGTTTTTTCACAAAACTCAAAACTCACTCCCCCCTGGCCCTCCCCCCAGGTCATTTATTCATCAGATTGGCAAACTTCTTGGCCAGCCCCTGATCCAGTTCCTGGAGCGTCTTATACTCCCGGGCCGCGGCCTCCCGGTCACCCTTGTTCAGATAAAAGGCGCACAGGCCCAGGTGGGCTTCGGCGTCCCGGGGGTTGAGCTTGACGGCTCGCTGGAAAGCCTCCCCGGCTTCCGGCCAGCGCCCCAGCTTGATATTGGCCATACCCAGGTTTTTCTGGGCCGGGGCAAAATCCGGCTTGAGAGTCACGGCTTGCGCAAAGGCCTCTTTGGCCTGCTGATGCCGCCCCAGTTTGCCGTAGGCCACCCCCAGGTTGTAGTAGGACTCGGGGTCGGTGGGTTGCAGCTTCACGGACTTCTCCAGGGCCGCGACGGCTTCCCGCCAGCCTTGCAGCTTTAGATAAGCTACGCCCAGGTTGTTCTGGGCCTTGGCCCAGGTGGGCCGAAGACGCGCCGCCATCTTAAAGGCGGCCAGGGCTTCCGGGTATTGCTTCAGACCGGCGTAAGCCAGACCCAGGCTGTAATGGATCTGGGCCAGCTCCGGTTGGATCTTCAGGGCTTGCTGATAAGCCTCCAGGGCCTCCGGGACCTGCCCATTGCGGAAAAAGGTGTCCCCCCGATCCAGGTGCAGGCGGGCCCGCTCGTTGACCTCATCAGGGTCGGAGGAACTTTCCTGGGCTAACCCGGGAGCCGCTAAGGCCAGTAAGCAAAAAAAGATTAAGATTACCCGGCCCAGCCGGTTTCCGGTCATGGTTTGCGCTCCTTAGAAGTGGAGGCCCGGTCGCAGACGGCATCCTTATTATATTAATCTCAACTCGTTCCCAAGTTGAACTTGGGAACGAGCCATTCAGGTTCCTAAAGGAACACCCAAAACCATAAAAATTAATGCAGGTTGCGTCTCACGCACCATCTTTGGCGCGTAAGACACGGCCTAAGGCAGACATTTTCAGAGCTGGCTAAAAACCTGCCCCATTCTCCACTAATTTTATCATATTCTAAAATGGCGGCGGGCAAAGGCTCCGGTCATATGGGGGAAAAAGACCCGCAAGAGCAAGTAGCCCATGGCAAATCCCCCCATGTGGGCAAAGAAAGCGATGCCGCCCTTCATCCCCGGACCCAGGATGGAGAGGGTGCCCGAAAAGAACTGCAGCAGAAACCAGAAGCCCAGGAAGATATAGGCCGGCACCTCAATAATGGGAAAAAAAGGAAAGAGGGGCAGTAGGGTGAGGACCCGGGCCCAGGGAAACAGGGCAAAATAAGCCCCCATGACCCCGGCGATGGCCCCGCTGGCCCCCACCATGGGCATGGTGGAAGTAGGCCCGGTGAGGAATTGGGCCAGGCAGGCCGCCACCCCGCAAATAAAATAAAGCACCAGGAAAAGCCTGGGGCCCAGGGTGTCCTCCACGTTGTCCCCGAAGATATACAACGTCCACATGTTGCCGATAAGGTGAAACCAGCCGCCGTGTAAAAACATGGAGGTAAACATGGGGAGGAACATGACCAGGAAAGAGCCCTGCCACAGTTGGTGGAGAAAGCGCCCGGGTATGAAGCCAAAGGTCCGGATAAAGCCGTCCAGATGAGAGCCCAGGCTCAATTCCCCCAAAAAGACCAGCACGTTTAACGCGATCAGGGTGTAATTGACCACCGGGCGTCTCAAGGAGGGGATGTTGTCTCTTAAAGGAAACATGTCGGGGTTGGGGAGACCGGGAGCTAAACCAATGATCCTGATTATGAAAATATAAGTCTTTTTCGCTGCCAGGGCAAGTCAGGTCCGGCGGAAACCGGGGGCCCCTCATGGCCGCCGGGTTTTATTCCCTACCTCAATTAGAGGGAGAGAAAGCCGGTTCCGTAACCCCCGGCTCCCTCCCCCATGAGGATGATATCGGTGCCGGGACCATAATGGATTAATTTATCTGAACCTTGACAAACGGCAAAATTCTTTTGTAGAGTGAATTATTATTACTGACCAGGAGGTGATACCCAACTTTCCTCACCGGCAGCAGCATCTGCAAAAATCTTTTTGTCAATCTTTCCCAATCAGCTTTTTCAGTAACCCGAAGTTAAACAGACACCGCCGACTCTCTTAAGCAACCAGAAACCCAGGGGAAGGTTTTACCCGCCTAGCAGGATTATTTTTTTCAAGGAGGGGGACTATGCCAAGAACTTTGCTCGCAACTTTGATCGGGCTGGGTTTGCTGACATTTCCTTGTTGGGGAGCCATGAAAAGCATCGGCCAAAATAAAGTCAATATCCGCCAGGCTCCAAGCCTTAAGGCTGACATTGCTTTCCAGGCTCATCTGGGCTACCCCGTCGAGGTCGAAAAAAAGAAGGATCAGTGGGTTCTCATTAAAGACTGGCAAGGCAACACCGGTTGGGTCTATCGGCCATTGGTCGCCGATATCCGCACCGCCGTGGTTCTTGAGGAAAACGTCAATGTCCGCAGCGGGCCCGGCCTGAAGCATCGGGTGGTGATGCAGGCGGACCGGGGCCAGGTTTACAAAATCTTCGCCCAAGAGGGCAAATGGGTCCAAATCGGCTATTATCTGGAAGGGGAAAAGATCGGCTGGATTCGCCAGGACCTGGTCTGGGGGGAATAACCGTAGAGCGCCCTTCTCATGACCAGGACCAGAGAACTGGTGGCATCGCCGGAGCGGGGCAGCCATCCGGATTTTCTCCCGGCTCCAGAGGCCTCATCCAAAGGCAGGACCGCCCGGTTCTTAAGTCCGGGTCTTCTTCCCACCTCCCTGCCGCCCCTCAGCGATTGGTGAGCAGGCGCTTTCCGGTGCTGGCCAGGGCCACCGGTGCGCCTTTAAGATAAGGCTCCAGGGGGCTGGCGTCATCCACCAGCAGAAAGACCCGCCCCGGGCCTTGCCAGAGCTCCCGCAGCCGATCCGGGGTGATAATATAGTTCTCTTCCGGCGGCACCGGATAGGGAAATTTGGGGAGGCCGGAGCGCTGCACCATCAGAATGCGGCGGCCTCCATAGAAAGCAAAAGAGGCGCCGTACTCAAACTCCTCAATACTCTCCATCACCACCAGGTCCTTGGGTCCGGCCTCTCGGCGGATATAGTCCCCGGGCAGCTTATCGCTGAGGTGGGGAGACAGGGCGCTTAAGGTCTGAAAAGTGAAGTAAAGTAGCATCAGGGCCAGGAGGGCATAGGCCATGAAGGCCTGGCGGGAATGGCGCCAACTTAAGAGCGCTCCCACCAGGGCCACCAGGGGTATGGCAAAAGTAGCCTGGCGGGCCACCGGCCTGATCAAGGGAAACATGCCGATGAATTCCCGGCGGTTGTCGGCGCAGAGCTGCTCCAGATAAGGCAACAAAAACAGGAGGGCCAGACCCAGCAGGGCCACCACCACGAAACCGCCCAAAAGGCTCCAATCCCGGGGCGTATCAAAATACCGCACCACCTGCCAGCCCACCAGCAGGGCCAAGGGCGGCAGCGCCGGCAAAGAATAATATTCGATGCGGCTGGCCGACAGGGTAAAAAAGACCAGGATCACCAGGGGCCAAATCAGGAGAAGGCCGCCGGCCCGCGGCGCCGCCGGCCCGAAGACCTTCTCCCTTAAATAATGATACAGGGCGGAGGGCAACAGAAAGGTCCAGGGCATCAGCCACAAACCCAGAAAAAGCCAGAATCCCGGGATGGAAAAAGGGGTGATATCCGGGGGGTGGCGCTGCCCCAGGAAACGGAGAATCTGTTCGTTGACGATCTGATGCTGGAGAAAACCGGGGTTGGCCCGTTCCACCAGGACAAACCAGGGCGCCGCCAACAGGGCCAGCAGGGCCAGTCCCTGGGGTAGGAAAAACAGGCGCACCAAACGGGGCTCCCTAATCCAGAGAAAATACAGGCCGCCGATGAGCACGGGGAACGCCAGGCCGATAAACCCCTTGCTTAAAAAACCCACAGCCAGGGCCAGATAGAATAAGGCCGCCCAGAGAAACGCGGGCCGCTCCTGCCAGCGCAATAAAAAATAGAGGGACCCGGTCAGGGTCAGGCTGATGAGGTGGTCGGTGAGGATCTGGAGATGGAGGGCGAAGAAGCCCACGCTGCTCAGCAAAATCAAGCCCCCCAGCCAGGCGGCCCGGGGACCCAGCAGCCTTAAACCGATGAGATAGGTAAACCAGATTTCCCCCAGCGCAAAAGCCAGGATGGGCAGGCGCGCCGTCAGTTCGGACACCCCGAAGATTTGGTAGGCCAGGAGATTGAGCCAATAGAGCAAGGGCGGCTTATCCAGGTAGCGGGCCCCGTTCAGGAAGGGCAGGAGCCACTGGCCGGAGTCCCACATCTCCTTGGGGATCAGGGCGTACATGGCCTCGGCCCGGATCAGGGGAAGTTGGGCCAGGGCCGGCAGATAAACCGCCAGAGCCAGGAGTAAGAGGGACAGGCCGGACCAGGGCGGGGAGGCGAAGAGGCGTTTTACCGGCATCATTGATTAATCAGCCCGGGGAGGGGGCTCTCTCCGGGGGAGCCGCTCAGGTAAGATTCCAGCGGAGCATGGGCCATAAGTCGGCCAGGCTCAACTGCCGCACCACGCTGGGTTCAAAGCCCGAATGCATCATGCACTGGGCGCAGCGGGGGTCCCGGCCCGGGCCATAATTCTCCCAGGCCGTGCGGTTCATTAACTGGTCAAAGGTGGGGTAATGCCCGTCCAAGATCTGGTAACAGGGCGAGCGCCACCCCAGAGGCGTGCGGGTAGGGTTGGCCCAGGGGGTGCAGTCATAATGCCGCTCCCCCCTTAAAAAACTGAGGTACAGAGGGGTGCTGAAGTACCGGTAGTTTTTACCGTTTAGGGTCAACTGCGTAAACTTTTCCTTGATCTCTTCACGACTGAGAAACATCTCCGGCTCCACCCCGGCGAAGCTGTAAGCCGGGGAGACCAGAATGCCGTCAATGCCCAACTCCGTCAGCAGGGCAAACAGGCCCTGAATTTCCTGAATATCCGTCTCTTTATAAATGGTGGTGTTGGTGCAGACCCGAAAACCCTGGCGCTTGGCCTCCCGGATGGCCTGGAGGGCCAGGTCGAAAAGACCGGGCCGGCCCAAAATCCGATCATGGGTCGGGGCCATCCCGTCCAGGTGCACACTCAAGGTAAGGCGAGGGGAGCGGGGCAGCCTGGGCAGGGCCTTTTCCAACAAAATGGCGTTGGTGCAGAGATAAATGTGCTTTTTCCGGTGCACCAGCTCCTGGGCCAACTCAAAGACCGGGGGATAAAGGAGGGGCTCTCCCCCGGTGATGGTGACCACCGGCGCGCCGCACTCCTCCACCGCCTCCAGACACTCGGCCAGGGTCAGGGATTGCCCCAGGGTCTCCCGGTACTCCTGGATGCGGCCACAGCCCTGACAGGCCAGATTGCACTGATGCGTCGGCTCCAACATCAATACCAGGGGAAAGCGCTCCACCCCCCGGCGCCGCATCCGCGCCAAATAACGGGCCAAATCAATGCTGAGACTTAAAGGGAAGCGCAAGATTTGCCTCCGTGATGGTTTTGAGTAAGGGGGATGAATATTGATCAGTGATCAGTAATCAGTGATCGGTAAAAAAAACAGGTGTCAAATCTGCTTATCACTGATTACTGATTACTAATTTCCCCTGGCCCTCCCCCCACAACTTACCATCAAGCATAACCATTCTGGCGGAACCAGGCTACCGCCTCTTCCAGGGCCTGGCGCGTCGGCGTCAGGGTCAGGCCCAGTTCCTCTTTAGCTTTAGTATTATCAAAAAACATAAATTTTTTCGCCATTTTTACCGCGGCCAGGGGCATCCGGGGGGGCCGGCGGCTGATAAAGGTGGCCCAGAACTCGTTCATGTAGGCCATAGCCAGGATGGGATAATAAGGCAGGCGCACCTTGGGAGCCGGCCGGCCGCTGATCTCTGCGAGCAGATTCAGGATTTGGGACAGGCTGAGATTCTCGTGCCCCAAGATATACTTTTCCCCGACGCGGCCCCGTTCCTCGGCCAGGAGGTGGCCCTGGGCCACGTCCCGGACGTGAATCAGGTTGAGGCCGGTCTCCAAATAAGCCGGCATGCGGCCTTTGAGAAAATCCACGATCATCTGGCCGGTGGGGGTGGGGCGGGAGTCCCAGGGGCCCACCGGCGCACTGGGATGCACCAGGACCACCGGCAGACCCTCCTGGGCGAATTCCAGAGCCACCCGCTCCGCCAGGAACTTGGAGCGTTTATAATGGCCGGTCATCTCCTGAAGGCTCACCGGGGTAGCCTCGGTGCCGGGGGCGCCGTCCCCCGGGTTACCCAGGGTCCCCACCGTGCTGGTATAGACTATTCGGTCCACCCCGGCCGCGGCCGCGGCCAGCAGGAGGTTCCTGGTTCCCTCCACGTTCACCGCGTACATCTCCTCCGGCTGGGGCACCCAGAGGCGGTAGTCCGCGGCCACGTGGAAAACCCGGTCGCAGCCCTTAACGGCCCGCTCCAGGGAGGCCGCCTCCCGGAGGTCGCCCAAAGCCACCTCCACCTCAAACCCTTTTAAGGCCGGATGCTCCGGGTCCCGGGCCAGGACCCGGACGGCGCGTCCGGCCTTCAAAAGCTCTTCCACCACCGCCCGGCCCACAAAGCCGGTGCCGCCGGTGACCAGGGTCAGGGAGGGGGAGGCGGAGTTTGAGTTGGGAGCAGGGCTGGGGGGTAAGGGGTTTTCAATTTTCGGTTTTCGGTTTTCGGTTGCCATAAAAATCAAGAATACCAGGAAAATTATCTTAAATTTATTGAGGAATCCGAACTTGTTCCTATCTTAGGAATACTTTTAGAATTGTGAGCTTCCGTAAATACCACCGAAAACCGAAAACCATCCCCTCATGGTCGCAGCTCCCCCTCTGCCGATCTACTTTACCGATGTGCAGATTCGGCAATGGCCCGCAGGTATTGCCCCAAGGCCATGAGAGGGAAGCAGTCCCGGTAGAGGTGGTAGCGGATCATAAAGTGGATGGGGAAGCCGGTGCCGGTGAAGTATTCTTCCTCCCAGCGTCCCTGGGCATTCTGGGTGTTGAGCAAATATTTGATCCCGGCCCGCACCTCGGGGGCCAGGGCCTCCCCCGCGGCCATGAGGCCCATCAAAGCCCAGGCGGTCTGGGACGCGGTGCTCTCCCCCTGGCCCTTCAGCTCCGGCCGCCGGTAGGACTCGCAGGTCTCCCCCCAGCCGCCGTCCGGGTTCTGGTGCGCCTTGAGCCACGCCACGGCCTTACGGATATAGGGTTGCTGCAGGTCCTCGCCGATGGCCCGCAAACCCAGGAGCACCGACCAGGTGCCGTAGATATAGTTGACTCCCCAGCGCCCCCACCAGGGGCCGTCCGGGTGTTGCGTCCGTTTGATGAAGGCCAGGGCCCGCTGCATGGCCGGGTGTTCCCGCCCATGTCCGAAGATGCCCAGCATTTCCAGGACCCGGCCGGTGACGTCTTCGGTGGGCGGGTCCACCAGGGCCTTCAGGTCCCCGAAGGGAATGGCGTTGAGCCATTCCTTGGTGTTGTCCACATCAAACGCGGCAAAACCGCCGTTTTGGCATTGCATCCCCAGGCACCAGTCAAGGCCCTGCCGGAGCGCGGCCTTAAGTTTCTCCGGCTCCGGCAGTTCTTCTTTTAAGTCATAAGCCAGGCTGCCGTCCGTCATGGGGGTGATGCTGTACTGGCTCCCAACCTCGCCCAGCCCTTCTTTTAAGGCCATGAGCACCATGGCGCTGTCGTCAATGTCCGGATACCAGTTGTTGGCAAATTCAAAGGCCCAGCCCCCCGGCGGCAGGTCCGGGTTTTTGATGCACCAGTCTCCCGGTTTCAGGATTTGCTGAGCCAGCAGCCAGGCGGCGCCTTTCCGCAGGGCGGGGTGGTGGGGAGAAACTCCGGCCGCGGCCAAGGCCCGCAAGGCCAAAGCCGTATCCCAGACCGGGGAGATGCAGGATTGCAGCCACAAACGGTCGCCGTCGGCCAGGGTGAAGAATTCCAGGGCCTGGAGCCCCCGGCGCATCACCGGGTGGTTGGGATCATACCCTAAACAGGACAGGCCCAACAGAGAATTGAGCATGGCCGGTTGGATGCCGCCCCAGTCCCCGGTCTCTTCCTGATGTTCCAGGATCCAGGCCTCGGCCCGTTTTAACGCGGCATTTCTCAGCAGGTGCACCGGCTGGCGATAATAGAATTTCAGAATCCGGTCCACCAGGACAAAAAGGTTCTCCAGGTAAGGTCCCCGGGGTTTCCAGGCGACCCGGTGCATCTCAAAGGGTTCCCGGGGGTCCTGAAACAGTTCCGCCACCCCTTGTTCCGGCGGCAGGAGGCAGACCGGGCGCTTGGCCATGACAATCATCAGGGGCACAATGGTGGCCCGGGACCAACTGGAGAATTCGTAGATGCTGAAGCCGGACCAGGGGGGCACGAACATAAATTCCACCGGCAAAAGGGGAATGCCGTCCCAACTGATCTGGCCGAAGAGGGCCAGGAAGATGCGGGTGAAGACCCGGGTCCTCAACGCGCCGCCCCGGGAGAGGATGAATTGCCGGGCCCGGCTCATTCTCTCATCCTGGGGCGGCAGCCCGGCCATCTTTAGGGCCAGGTAAGCCTCGACGCTGGTGCTGATCTCGCCCCCGTCCCCGTAATAGATGGACCAGCCGCCGTTAGGAAGTTGCTTGTCCAGAATATAGGCCGCCAGGCGGGGAAATTCCTGCTCGGAGAGGCCCAGGAAGCGGTGGAGCATGAGGTATTCGGAGGTGATGGTGACGTTGGACTCCAATTCCGCCCACCAATACCCTTCCGGGTACTGGAGTTGCAGCATGGCCTGGGTGGCCCGTTCCACTGCGTGCTTAAGCCGCTCCAGGAAGGCTTTGGATAACGCCGACGCACCTGTCTCTTGGGTAGGTAGGGAACTGACCCGGGACACCGCCTGACTTCTCCCCCTTTTGTCTTCTAAGACTAAGTATTATAACATGAAAGTCTCCCGGCCCAAGGAATTTTCCTAGGTTGGGGGAGGGGGATAATCAGTAGTCAGTTATCAGTAGAACCAACATTTGCCGAGACTGATCACTGATTACTGATCACTGTTTACTAATTTTTCCCGGCCCTCCCCCCACAATTCTCTCTTCCGAACTCCGCCTTATGGGGCCGGGGCCGGAGCGCTCTTGCCAAAAGTCCGGGAGAAGATTAAATTATGAATAAAGCGCTGAATTCCCGGCTAAAGTTTGGTGACGGGTATTGATTGACTATCCGGTGTTTTTTTGTTATGGGAGCAAGGTAAGGTCCCTCGATAATCATGGCCTTTCCCCTGACGCCCCAGTATCCTGTCCCAGCTTTGCCCCAATACGACTGAGGAGATTAAATGGCTCCCCAAAAAGATGAAGACGAAATCCAGGAAATTATCATTCCTGAAGACTTACCTTTGCTGGCCGTGCGGGATGTCGTGGTTTTCCCCAACATGGTGCTGCCTCTGTTTGTGGGGCGGGAGAGTTCGGTTCTGGCCATTGAGGCCGCGCTGGCCAAGGACCGTCTCTTGTTCCTGTCCACCCAAAAGGACCAGGCCGTGGAGAATCCCGATCCCGACGACATCTACTCCTTGGGCACCGTCAGCCTCATTCTCCGGATGTTAAAACTTCCGGACGGGCGCTTGAAGATCCTGGTCCAGGGCAAGACCAAGGCCTGGATCCGGGAGTTCTTGCAGCAGCGCCCCTATTTTCAGGTGGGTTTTGAAGTCATTACCGAGCCCCTGGTCCAGGAGATCTCTCCCGAAGCCGAGGCCTTGATGCGCAACGCCCGGGAGATGTCCGAGAAGATTCTCACCTTAAAAGGGGTCATGTCCCCGGACCTGTTGTCCATCCTGGATTCCATCGAGGACCCGGGCCACCTGGCCGACCTGGTGGCGGCCAATCTCCGCCTCAAGATCGACGAAGCCCAGGCGGTGCTGGAGGAACTGGACCCCATCCGGCGGCTCATCAAGGTCAACGATTTTCTTCGGAAAGAACTGGAAGTCTCTTCCATCCAGGCCAAAATCCAGTCCCAGGCCCGGGAGGAGATGGACCGCACCCAGCGGGAATATTTCCTGCGGGAACAGTTGCGGGCCATCAAAAAAGAGTTGGGGGACATGGATGAGCAGACCAAGGAGATGGAGGACTACCGGGACAAGATCATCCGGGCCCGCATGCCCAAAGGCGCGGAGGAAGAGGCCCTCAAGCAACTCTCCCGCCTGGAGCAGATGCACCCGGACGCGGCGGAAGCCTCCATCGTCAGGACCTACCTGGATTGGCTGGTGGAACTCCCCTGGAGCAAGGCCACCCGGGACAAGCTGGACCTGAAGGAGGCCAAGTCCATCCTGGATGCGGACCACTACGACCTGGAAAAGGTCAAGGAACGCATCCTGGAATATCTCAGCGTCCGCAAGCTCAATAAAAAGATGAAAGGCCCCATCCTCTGTCTGGTGGGACCTCCGGGGGTGGGCAAGACCTCTTTAGGCCAGTCCATTGCCCGGGCTATGGGCCGGAAATTCACCCGCATCTCCCTGGGAGGCATGCGGGATGAAGCGGAGATTCGCGGGCACCGCCGCACTTATGTGGGGGCCATGCCCGGGCGCATCATCCAGGGGATCAAGAACGCCGGCTCCAACAATCCGGTTTTTATCCTGGACGAAGTGGACAAGATCGGCATGGATTTCCGGGGCGACCCCGCGGCCGCCTTGCTGGAAGTGCTGGACCCGGAGCAGAACCACTCCTTCAGCGACCATTACCTGAACGTGGCCTTCGATCTCTCCCGGGTGATGTTCATCACCACGGCCAACCTGGTGGACCCCATCCCCTCGGCCCTGAAGGACCGCATGGAAATCATCCGCCTGGCCGGTTATACCGAAGAGGAAAAGTTAAAGATCGCCCTGGGTTATCTCCTGCCCCGGCAACTTCGGGAAAACGGCTTAAAGCCCAGCGACCTCCAGATCTCCCCGGAGGTCATCAAAGAGATCATTATCCATTACACCCAGGAGGCGGGCCTTAGGAACCTGGAGCGGGAAATCGGCTCTTTGTGCCGGAAGATCGCCCGGCGCATTGCCGAACGGGAGAAAGGCCCCTTCAGCATCACCCGGGCCAACCTGCACCGCTATCTGGGGCCGCCCCGCTTTCTGCCCGAAGCCGAACTGGAGAAAGACGAAATCGGCGTGGCCACCGGGCTGGCCTGGACCCAGGTGGGAGGGGAAATCCTGGCGGTGGAGGCCTCCCTGATGCAGGGCAAGGGGCAGCTCACCCTTACCGGCCAGTTGGGGGAAGTGATGAAGGAGTCGGCCCAGGCCGCGCTGAGTTACGCCCGCTCCCGGAGCGACCGCCTGAAATTGGCTCCGGATTTCTATGAAAAACTGGACATCCATCTCCATGTGCCGGCGGGAGCCACCCCCAAGGACGGGCCTTCCGCCGGGATTACCATGGGCTGCGCCATGATCTCGGCCCTGATCAAGGTCCCGGTGCGCCGGGACGTGGCCATGACCGGGGAGATCACCCTAAGGGGCAAGGTCCTGCCCATCGGCGGCCTGAAAGAAAAGGCCATCGCCGCTTTGCGTGCCCGGATCAAGAAGGTCATTATCCCGGAGGCCAATAAAAAGGACTTGATGGAGATTCCCAAGTACGTCAAGCGCCGGCTCAAGTTTGTGCCGGTGACCAACATGGACGAAGTGCTGAACGAGGCCCTGGTGCGCCCTCCCTTTGAGGCGGCCCAACCGGCCAAGACCCCGAAGAGACGGCTGCCCGCCCCGCCGCCCCGGCCGTTGACCTGATTGATCGGTTGATTGATTTGGGGGAGGGGGCTAAGGGCCACAGGCCCTTACCCCCTCCCCCAAGCC